>JAKOQS010000024.1 GCA_029778235.1 Chloroflexota bacterium
CGAGCCGATACTTGACGCCCATGCCCCCGCGCACCGCCTCCGACGATGCCCGCAGCCGGATCGCCCGCCTCCGGCTGGCCGCGCAGCTCATCTCGTCCGCGCCGGCCGGCGACGCGGTCGATGCCGTCCGCTGGATGCTCGCCTTGCAGGCGCAGGACGAGCGGGGCGTCAGGTGGTCGGTCGGCCTGAGGACTGCCGGAGCGACGGAGGCCGACGTGGCGGCGGCCTGCGACGCGGGAGCCATCGTCCGATCCTGGCCGCTGCGGGGGACGCTGCACCTGGTCGCCGCCGAGGACCTGCCGTGGATGCTGGCGCTGACGGCCGAACGGTCGATCGCCTCGGCCGCCAGGCGACGCGCCGTCCTCGGGATCGGCCTCGCGGAGGTCGAACGCGCCCGCGAGATCGCGGTCGCGGCACTCCCCGGGCGGACCGCGCTCACCCGGGCGGCGTTGCTCACGGCCATCGCGGAGGGTGGCGTCTCCACGGCGGGCCAGCGCGGCTACCACCTGCTGTGGTACCTCGCCCAGACCGGCACGCTGATCCTCGGCCCCACCGATGGCCGCCGGCAGCTGTTCGCCCGCCTCGACGCGTGGATCCCGGATCCGCGTCGGCTCGAGCGCGACGAGGCGCTCGGGGAGCTGGCCGGGCGGTACTTCCGCAGCCATGGCCCGGCCGGCGTCGAGGACCTGGCGCGGTGGTCCGGCCTCACGCTGCGCGACGTCCGGCGTGGGATCGCGGTGTGCGGACCCGGATTGACGACGCTCGTGATCGCCGGACGCGAGTACGTCGCGACGGCTGATGCCGCCGAGGCCTCCGGCGTGGCGGACCGGCCCGACGGCGTGCGACTGCTGCCGGGTTTCGACGAGTATCTCCTTGGCTATCGCGACCGCTCCGGCGTGCTCGCGCCGGAGCACAGCGAGGCCATCGTCCCGGGCGGCAACGGCATGTTCAGGGCCACGATCGTGGCCGACGGCGAGGTCGTCGGCACCTGGGGCGGTCGCGTCGGCGCCCGCGACGTGGTCGTCGCGGCCGAGCCGTTCGCCGAGCTCTCTCCGCACGAGATCGAGCTGCTGCGCGCAGCAGCCGATGGTTACGGGCGGTTCCTGGGCCGCACGACGCGAACCCTCGTCGGAGGCGCCCGGGCGTAGACGAGCGCCCAGGCAGAGGCCCCGGCAGGCGCGCGGGCGTGGGCAGGCGCCCGGGGGATCGAACCCTGGTCGGGGGCGCCCGGCGTAGACATGCGCCCCGGCAGGCGCCCGGGCACGGGCCGGCAGCCTTGCGTTCGTCGACCCATCCGATCATACTGAACTCGATGGTTCAGTATCCGGATGCCCGGCTCGACGTCTCGTTCGCGGCGCTCTCCGACGCCACTCGCCGCGGCGTCCTGGAGCGGCTCGGGCGAGGCGACGCGTCGATCACGGAGCTGGCCGGATCGTTCCGCATGACCCTCACGGGCATGCGCAAGCACGTCGGGGTGCTGGAGCAGGCCGGGCTCGTCACGACCGAGAAGACCGGGCGCGTCCGGACCTGCCGGCTCGGCCCGCGCCGGCTCGAGGCCGAGACCGCGTGGATCGAGCAGCAGCGCCGGATGTGGGATGCCCGGTTCGACGAGCTGGAGCAGGTCGTCGCGGAGCAACGACGGAAGGAGCACATCGATGGACCCCCGAAACGCCGATGAGCCCGCGGCCACCCCGGACCGCATGACGGTCGAGCGGGCGTCCGAGCGCGAGCTCGTCGTCACGCGGACGATCGACGGCCCGCCGTCCAGCGTGTTCGAAGCGTGGACCGACGCCGGCCTGTTCCGGCAGTGGTGGGTCCCGAAGTCGTTCGGCGCCACGCTGCTGTCCTGCGAGATCGATGCACGCGTCGGCGGCGGCTACCGGCTCACGTTCGACACGGGGGGCGCCGAACCGATGGCGTTCTTCGGCCGGTACCTCGAGGTGGCGGCGCCGTCGCGCCTGGTCTGGACCAACGAGGAGGGTGACGGCGGGCATGTCGTGACGGCCGTGACCTTCGAGGAGGATCGCGGCCGGACGCGGGTGGTCGTCCGCGACACCTATCCCTCGAAGGAGGCGCTGGACGACGCGGTCGCGACCGGGGCGACGAGCTGGAACCCGGAGACGTTCGACCAGCTCGAGGAGCTGCTCGCCAGGCTGGGCACGACCAAGCGTCCGTAGGCGTCGCGTGCCGACGCCGGTCGCGGATGGGGTCGACCCCGCCCGGGCCGGGCCTGCCGCCCCGACCGTCCGTCCGGGATACCCGGGACGCGTGGCTCCCGCACGCAGCGGTGCAGTCCGGTAGTATGTGAGCAAACGCTCACTCACAACCGCTCACCGAGGTCGCCGATGTCCATCGTCTCCACCACGGGCTTGACGCGCCGTTTCGGCCCGGTCACGGCGCTCGACGGCCTCACGATCGAGCTGCCCCCGGCCGGCGTGGTCGGCCTCGTGGGCCCCAACGGCTCGGGCAAGTCCACCCTCATCCGGATCCTGCTGGGGTTGATCCGGCCGACCGACGGCCAGGCCACGGTGCTCGGATCGCCGGTGTCCTCGGCACGCGACTACGCCCCGCGCGTCGGCGTGCTCATCGAGGGCCCGGCGTTCGACCCGGGGCTCTCGACCCGGGCCAACCTCGCGTCGCTCGCCCGGCTGCGTCACCTGTCGCTCGCCCGCGTGGACGCCGTGATCGCGCAGGTCGGCCTGACGGACCGCGACCGCGAACCGGTGCGGCGGTTCTCGCTCGGGATGAAGCAGCGCCTGGGCATCGCGGCGGCACTGCTCCCGGACCCCGAGCTGCTCATCCTCGACGAGCCCACGAATGGTCTCGACCCGGCCGGGATCGTCGAGATCCGGGAGCTCCTCCGCGAGCTCGGTCGGAACGGCCGCACGGTGATCGTGTCCTCGCACCAGCTGTCCGAGATCGAGGCCGTGTGCGACCACCTCGTGGTGATCCGGTTCGGCGAGCTCGTCTTCGCGGGGCCGATGGCCGAGGTGCTCACGCGCTCCCGCGAGCACGTCGACGTCGCGGCCGAGCACCCCGCCGACCAGGGACGCCTCCGGGACGCGCTCACGGCGGGGGGCTGGCAGGTGGCGGTGGTCGATGACGTGCTGCGGATCGCGGCACCCGCCGAGCGGGCCGCCGACCTCAACCGTGCGGCGATCGCCGCAGGCATCACCCTGAGCCGACTCGTGGTGGCCCAGGACGACCTCGAGGAGATCTTCCTCGAGATGACCGGGCGCGTCGACGGCGAGCTCGCCGATGGCCGTGCGGCCGCCCACGGGAAGGTGGCGTGATGACCGCGGCGGTCCGCAGCGAGCTGACCAGGCTGGGGCAGCCGCGGCTGCTGCTCACCTGGTTCGGGCTCATGGCCCTGTTCGCGCTGCTCGTGAACACGGTCATGGTCAGTTTCGTGTCCGGCGGCGGCAGCCTCCCACCGGGGGCGCCCGGCGTCGCGTTCCCGACGCTGGTCGATCTGGAGGCGCCGTCCGGGCTGATGGCCGGGCTCGCCGCCGCCTCCAACATGTTCGGCATCGTCACGCTGTCCTTCTGGGCGGTCTCGGTGGCGGGCGACTACAGCAGCGGCCTCGTCCGGTTGCTGGTCGCGGCGGAGCCCCGCCGCTGGCCGCTGCTCGTGGGGAAGGTCGGCGCGCTCCTCGTGGTGACCGCGGTCGCGACGACCGTCGCCGCGATCGCCAACGTGCTGGCCGTCACGCCGATGGCCGTGCCGGCCGGCATCGACACCGCGGCATGGGGTACGGACGTCGTGGCGGTCGTGGGCCGCACGTGGCTCGACCTGTACCTCAGCCTCGTCGTGTGGGGCGTCCTCGGTCTCGTCATCGCCGTGCTCACGCGGTCCGCGGCCGTGGCGATCTCGATCGGCGTCGGCTACGTGCTCGTGGTCGAGTCGCTGATCAGGATGATCGGTGATGCCCCCGCGGAGTGGCTGCTCGGCTCGACGCTCAACGCGGTCGCGCAGGGAGGCACCGAGGCGATCGGCTACGGGAGCGCGCTCGCGCTCGCGGCCGCCTATGTCATCCTCGGCCTGGTGATCGCGGGAGCGGTGTTCGTCCGCCGCGACGTCACGGACTGACGGACGCACCGGGCGCGACGGGCTCGGCTGGGACCAGGGCTGGGAGATGACGCGGCGAGGCGAGGCGACCCGGGCGCGGCTCATCGAGGCGACGCGGGCCGTCGTCCGCGACGTCGGGTACCCGCGCGCCTCGACGCGCGCCATCGCGCAGGCAGCCGGGGTGGCGGAGGGGACGATCTACCGTCACTTCCCGCACAAGACGGCGCTGTTCTTCGCCGCGGTGCTCGAGGCGAACGCCCCGGTCATCGACCGGATCGCGGCGCTGCCGGGACGCGCGGGCGAGGGAACGGTCGAGGGCAACCTCGTCGAGGCGACGGTCCACCTCGCGAGCCTGCGTGACGAGATCATGCCCCTCGAGCTCGCGATCGCCGCCGACCCGGAGCTCTCGGCCCAGCGCAGCGAGGCGATGGCCGCCGCCGGACCGTCGCTGCCCGGACCGGCCGAGGCCCTGGCCGCCTACCTCGCCGCCGAGCAGCGACTCGGACGGATCCGCGAGGATGTCGAACCGCGGGAGGCGGCGGCCCTCCTGCTCGGCCTCCTGTTCGCGCTGGGGACGATGCCGTCGTCCGACGCCGCGGATCTCACCGCTCGCGTCGCGTCGGCGGTGCGCCTCGTCGTGCGCGGCGTCCTGCCGGCCCCGGCTTCCCACTGACGGTGGGGCCCTGCGCCCTGGGCGGCCGTGGCCTTCTCGACCGCCGACCCGTGCCGTCCGACCCGTGCCGTCGCCCGGGCCCCACGCGTAGACTCGTCCGGTGACCCTCATCCTCGTGGGTGCCGGGGGGTTCTTCGGCGCCATCGCCCGGTACCTCGTCGACGGCTGGGTCTCCCGCCCCCCGGCCGGTGACGAGGGCACCCCGCGGCCATGATCTACCAACGCATCGAGGGCTGGGTGGACCGCGTCCTGCTCGTCGCGGCCATCCTCGCGCTGGTCGTCGGGGGCGCGCTCGCGATCTCGGGGAACCAGCAGGCGGCGGACCTGCTGTGGGCCATCGTCACTGCCGCCGTCGGCATCCGGCTCGTCGTCTCGATCACGATCGACCTGATCCATCGCCAGGCCGGCGTGGACATCATCGCGGTCCTCGCGGTCATCGGCGCCCTCATCTTCGGCGAGTATCTCGCCGGCGCCGTCATCGCCCTCATGCTCACCACCGGCACCGCGCTCGAGGCCTACGCGGCCGGCCGAGCCACCCGCGAGCTCTCCGCTCTGCTCGGCCGCGCGCCGCGCGTCGTCCATCGCTACGAGGACTCCACCCTGGTCACCCGGTCGATCGACGAGGTCAGCCCGGGCGACCTCCTGCTCGTGAAGCCGGGCGAGGTGGTCCCGGTGGACGGCCTCGTCGCGGGCGCGGCCGCGATCCTGGACGAGGCCGCGCTCACCGGCGAGTCGCGCCTCGTCACGCGCGAAGAGGGCGACCAGGTCTCGTCCGGCGTCGTCAACGCCGGCTCGCCCTTCGACCTGCGCGCCACCGCCACGGCCGAGGCCTCCACGTACGCGGGCATCGTCCGCCTGGTCAAACAGGCACAGGAGGAGAAGTCCCCGTCGGTCCGGCTGGCCGACCGCTACGCGGCGCTCTTCGTCCCGCTCACGCTGGCGGTAGCCGGCGTGGCATGGCTGGTCTCCGGCGACCCGGTCCGCGCCCTCTCCGTCCTGGTCGTGGCGACGCCCTGCCCGCTCCTCCTCGCGGTCCCGATCGCGATCGTCGCGGGGATCAGCCGCGCCGCCCGGCGCGGGATCATCGTCAAGGGCGGCGGCGCTCTCGAGACGCTCGCCCGGGCGAAGGTGCTGCTCTTCGACAAGACGGGGACCCTGACCGCCGGCCGCCCGCACGTCGCGGAGGTGGAGGCGGGCGAGCATCTCGGCGAGGACGAGGTGCTCCGCCTCGCGGCCTCCCTGGACCAGGTGTCGCCGCACGTCCTCGCGTCCGCCATCGTCCACGCCGCCCGCGAGCGGGAGCTCGTCCTCTCCTTCCCGTCCGACGTGGTCGAGAAGGCCGGGGCCGGCATCGAGGGGACCGTGGACGGGCGGCGGGTGACGGTCGGCGTCGCCGAGTTCGCGACCGCGGACGCCACGCTGCCCACCTGGGCCCGCGAGCTGCGCCGGCGGGCGGCGATCGAGGGGACCACGATCGTCTTCGTGGGGGTGGACGGCACGGCCGTCGGCGCGATCGTGCTCGACGACCCGATCCGTCCCGAGACCCCGCGCGCCATCCGCTCGCTGCGTCGGGCGGGCGTCTCGCGGATCGTGATGGTGACGGGCGACCACTACGCAGTCGCGGAGATCGTGGGCGCCGCGATCGGCGTCGACGCGGTCCTCGCCGAGCGGGCGCCGGGCGACAAGGTGGAGGCGGTCCGCACCGAGCGCGCCGACGCGACGTCGCCCGTGGTCATGGTCGGCGACGGCATCAACGACGCCCCGGCGCTCGCGCTCGCGGACGTGGGCGTGGCGATGGGCGCCCGCGGCGCGACCGCGTCGTCAGAGGCCGCCGACGTGGTCATCGTGGTGGACCGGCTCGACCGGCTGGCCGAGGCGATCCGGCTCTCCCACCGGGCCCGGTCGATCGCCGTCCAGAGCGTGTTCGCCGGGATGGGGATGTCGCTGGTGGCGATGGGGTTCGCTGCGTTCGGCTTCCTCCCGCCGGTCGCCGGCGCGATCATCCAGGAGGTCATCGACGTCGCGGTCATCCTCAACGCGCTTCGCGCCCTGCGCGGCGGGACGGAGCAGAAGGTGGTCGTCCCCGGCTGGACCGAGACGAGCGCCGCCCTTCGGCACGAGCACCGCGAGCTGGCGCCGCACATCGGGCGCATCCGGACGGTCGCCGACCGGCTCGACACGGTCGATCCCGCGGTCGCCGGGGCGGAGCTCCGCGAGATCCGCGCCTTCCTGATCGACGACCTCGTGCCGCACGAGGAGCTGGAGGACCGCTCCGTCTTCCCGATGCTCGCGAAGGCGATCGGGAGCGACGACGCGACGGCCACCCTCCACCGCACCCACCGGGAGATCTTCCACCTCGCACGGCTGTACGCACGCCTGGTCGAGGAGCTGCCCGACGGGGGGCCGGAGCCGGACGACATGCCGGACCTGCGGCGCGTCCTCTACGGCCTCCACGCCATCCTCCAGCTGCACATGGCCCAGGAGGAGGAGCTCTACCTGGGCCTGGGGGACGAGCACCCCGCCGGAGCCGCGATCCCGGCGCCTGGAGCCCGCCCCGACCTGCCGACGGCCGCCTGACGGCCGGAGGAGGCCGGCCGTCCGCGGCGCGGCGCCGCGGACGGCCGGGCGGTCAGCCGACCGCGCGGTCTCCCTCGACGAGCGACCCGCGCACGAGCGTCGCCCCGTCCCGCTCACGTTCGAGCCGATGGACCCAGCCGTCTGCCGTCCGCCACGCCCGTGCCACGAGCGCCTCGCCGTGCGTCGCGGCATCCACGTACTCGAGCGAGGCCCGGCGGGGGAGGGCGGCGCGCGGGGCGCCCCCGGCCGCCTCGATCGACTCCTCGAGCAGGTCCACGTAGACGCCGTTGTTGACGTGGCCCAGCGGGTCGAGATCGCGGGGCCGGACCCGCATCGCGACGGGGACCGCACCGGCGGGCGGGTCGCCGCGCTCCACGCGGATCGGGTCGAACGTCGGCGCGCCGGGGTACAGCGCGACGATCCCCTCCACGATCCGCGCGGGCCGTCCGTCCGTGTCGACGAGGGCCCAGTCGGTCCGGACGACCGCGGCGAGCCTTCCGTCCGCCGCGGTCACCAGCGTCTCGCGACGCGCCGTGACCCGGCGCACCCCCACGAGGCGCGTCTCGACGCGCACCACGTCGCCGTGCGCGATCGCGAGCAGCGTCTCGACCTGCACCGCCCGGACGAGCCAGAGCACGCCGCGGGCCGCGTACCACTCGCGGGTCAGGCCGAGGGCGTCGGAGTGGCGCCAGGCCATGTCCTGGACGATGCCCACGAGGGCGGACCCCCGCACGAGCCCGTCGGGCGCGCCCTCGTCGAAGCGCACGCGGTACTCCGCGGCGAGGCGCGGGGCGTCGCCCGCATCGCCGGCCGGACCGGGTGCCAGGTTCCCGGCAGCGTCACCGGCCGGGCCCGGCGCCCGGTCGTCCGCCTCGCGCGTCATCGGTCCCCCGGGGCGTCCGGCTCGGGCCCGCCCGGCACCGGCACGCCTTCGGCCAGGAGCCCCACCGTCTCCAGCGTGAGGATCGCGGTCCCCTCGCGGGGCGCGTATGTCCGGTCCAGTCGGACCGCGCAGCTGCGGGCGGTGTCGAACACCACGAGGGCGACGGGCAGGCGGAGGTCGTCCTCCGCCGCGTGGCGGCGCGCGTCGTCGAGCTGGTGGAGCACGTCGTCGCCGATGCCCCGCGCGCCCCACTTGCAGTCGTACACCTCCGGCCGCGCCGCGTCCTCGACCGTCACGTCGTACGGATGGATCTCGGCCGGGACCCCGTCGAACAGCACGCGACGCTCGCGCCGGACGGCCGTCGCGCGCCGCGCCAGGAGCCTGGCCGTCAGCTCCTCGACGATCGCGCCGCGGTACTGGTCGCGCGCCGACGTGCCCTTGCCGGCCACCGCGAGCGCGGGCGCGAGGACCGCCTCGGCCGACGCCCGGACCGCCGGGTCGGCGCCCGGACCCAGCAGGGTCGGGAAGATGGTGCGCCACGTCGCCGCGTCGTCGCTCTCCCCGTTCATCACGGCCCGGGCCATGAGGCGGACGGCAGGCGGCGCGTCGCACAGCGCCGCGGCCACGCGGCCCACGAGGGGATCCGCCTGGATGCCCGCGTAGACCACGGCCCGCGCATCCCTCGCCGCGTCCTGGAAGCGCATCTCAGGGCTCCCGGCCCAGCGCGAGCGCGACGACGCTGGGGACCGTGGAGAGCCAGTCGATCGCGCGATGCGGGTCGGTGATGCGGCCGACCTCGGCGCAGGCCGCCTCGACGGCCGCCCCGACCTCCGCGTCCACCCGTGCGTCGCCATCCGCGGCGGCGATCGCCTCGAGCCGCCCGCGATGGGCCGCGACGAGGTCCTGGACGTACATCCACTCGTCGCCCACATCCTCGGCGAGCGCCTGCAGCCGCTCGTAGGCGTCGAGCGCGTGCCGGATGGCGGCATCCACCGTGGCGGGGGTCGCATCGGACATGGACCCGAGGATAGCCGTCGTGCGGGGGCCGCACGGCCCGCCTGCGTCAGTCGCCCCCGTGGCCCAGCGACCGGATGTGGAACCCGCCGCCGCGGCCGGTGGGGGCCGTCCACACGGTCCGGACCGCGTCCACCCGCGAGCCCGCCGGCCCGCTGCGCAGGGACGTCTCGAGGGCGGCCAGCAGCCGCCTCTCGCCCTCGGCGACGCAGACCACGGTGCCGTCCGGCGCGTTGGCGACCCATCCGTCGAGGCCCAGCTCCGTCGCGCGATCCAGCACGAACCACCGGAAGCCCACGCCCTGGACACGGCCGGAGACCGTCGCCTCGAAGCGGCCGCGGGACGCGTCGGTCACATCCTCATCCTCCGCCCGACGTCCCGGCCCCCGCGCGCGGCCAGGCGAGCAGGAGCGTGTCCACGGCGAGCTCGGGGCCGGCGTTCGCCTCCACGAGCCTCTCCGTCTCGTCGAGCCGGGTCAGGAACGCGACCGCGGCGCCGGCCGGCAGCCGGTGCGCCGCGGCCCCCACCTCGTCGAGGAGCGCCGTGTCTCGCAGCTCGCGGCGCCCGCCGGCGGCGGCCACCGCCAGGTCGCGGGCGATCAGGCGCCACGCGTCGATCAGCGCGCGCGCCGCCTCCCGCCGCTCCGCCGCCGGCGGGCGCCGCTTCCGGCTGCCGCCGGCCTCGTCCGGGGCGGCGTCGGCGCCGTCCGTCGCCTCCGCGTCATCGGCGTCCGCCGCGGGGGCGAGGGTGCCGTCGGCGGCAGTGGCGCCCGCGTGCGTGGCGGCGATCGACGCGCCGCCCGGGGCGGCGGCTGCGGTCCGAGCACGGCGGGTCCGGCCACGCCCGTCTGCTGCACGGCCCCCGGAGAGCCCTGCCTGCCCGGCGCCGCTGCCCGTGGAGGCGCCGCCCGCGCCGGCGAGGGCGTCCGCGTGCGGGTCGGCCGCGGCGCGCGCGGCCTCGCGCGCCGTCGCGAGCAGGGACGGGGCGGCCGTGAGTCGCACCGCCGGCCCCTCGGCCGTGAGGTCCAGGAGTCGCCGCAGGAGCTCCTCACGCGCGCGGACCGCCTCGGGGTGGCGCGCGAGCGCGATCGCTGCGCCGGGCCGTCCCTCGGCAAGGCGCGCAAGGCGGGCGGCCGTCGGGGCGTCGGCCACGCCCAGCTCCCCGAGGAGCGCCTCGATCGACCGTGACGAGACGGGCCCCAGGCGGACGCGGACGCAGCGTGAGCGGATCGTCGGCAGCAGCCGGTCCTCGTCGTCGGCGCAGAGGACGATGACGACGCCCGGCGGCGGCTCCTCCAGGGTCCGCAGCAGGGCGTTCTGCGCGTCGTCGTTCATCCGGTGCGCGGCTTCGACGACGGCGACACGCTCGCCGCCCTCGGCGGCGCTCAGCGCCAGGTCGGCGATGAGGTCGCGAACACCGGGCTCGGGCGCATCGCGGCCACCGATCCGGACCTGCCCGCCCGGCCCGGACGGTCGGAGCACGTGCAGGTCCGGGTGGCTGCCGGACGCGACGCGACGGCACGCGGCGCACGCGGCGCACGGGACCGGGCCGTCCGGCGCGGAGGTGCAGAGCAGGGCGGCTGCCAGGTCGCGGGCGAGGGTGGACTTGCCGACGGATGTCGGACCCACCACGAGGATCGCGTGCGGCACGCCCGCGCGCCCCCACGTGGCGATCGCGGCCACGGCGGCATCGTGTCCCCGCGTGGCCAGCCGCCCGTCGGCGAACCACGCCGGAGCGGCCGGGGGTCCCGGGGCCGCGCCCGCACCTCCCGGTCCGCGGGCCGTCGTGAGGCCGCCGGGGCCTGGCTCGGCCGCCCGCGCCGGTCCGTCGGGGCCTGGCTCGGCCGCGCCCGCGCCACTCCGCGGCCCGGCCCGGTCCCGCGGAGCCCGTGCCGTCATCCCGGTGCCCGTCCTCGCCGCCGGCGGTCCGTCCGCCTCAGTCGCCGGTCCCGGCCTTCCGGCTCCGGGTCGCGCGCTTCGGCTTGGCGGCCTCATCGACCGTCCCCGCGGGGGTGTCGGCAGCGGCAGCGGCCGGGGCGGCCTTCTCCGCCGTCGAGCGGCGTCCGCGGGCCGGCCTCGGCTTCGCACCTGCGTCGGCGGCCGGCGCGGCCTCGGCGGCCGGAGCCGCCTCGGCGCCCGCGCTACGGGCCGTTGGGGGCTGCCCGCGGCCACGGCCGCGGGCAGCCCCGCCTCCAGCCGCCGCTTCAGGCGACGCCTGCGACGCGGGCCCGGCCTCGGCTGTGGCGCCGCCCGACGCGGTCTTC
>JAKOQS010000025.1 GCA_029778235.1 Chloroflexota bacterium
GACGAGGGCGACCGTCTTGCCGTCGGGCGCGGGCGCCGGGTGGCGCATGAACGCCTGCCACTCGCGGCCGCCCCCGTACTTCACGAGGCCCGACAGGAGCGTCTCCTTGTCGGTCCCGTCCGGCCGGATCCGCATCAGGACCGGGTAGTCGAGGTCGTAGTAGGCCGGCCGTCCCTCGTTCTCGAAGAGCCCGCGCTTGCTCTTGTGGGTGATGTAGTAGATCCACTCCCCGTCCGCGGAGAACGCCGGGTCGGAGTCGGCGCCGGTCCGCGTCAGCTGCTTGGCCTGGTCGCCGGTCTGCGTCCAGAGGTTCCCCTGCTTGACGTAGACGAGCGTGCCCGGGAAGACGGCCTCCTTGTTGACCTCGACGACGTCGGGCTTGGGTGTCGCGCCGGGCGGGCGGGCGACCGTTCCGCCGCCACCACCGCCACCACCACCGCCGCCCCCGGAGGAGCCGGAGCCGAGCAGCGGGATCGTCCCCGTGAACAGGGAGACGGTCAGGATCGCCGCGACGGCCAGCCCGATCGCGGCGAGCGCGGGGGCGAGGACCGGGCTCCGGAGACCGACCCCGTACGGGTCCCGCGACCCGCCGTCGTCGGTCCGGCGCCGGCCCCTGGATGCCGTCATCCGCCCGTGCCTCCATCGACGAGCTCCGTCGGCCGGAGCGTCCCGACGGGCGCCACGTCGCGGACCTCCAGCTGCAGCGAATCGTACCCGCCGTACGTCCGGACGCCCACGCGGGCCGCGACGTCGATGCGATCGCCCTCGCGCAGCGTCTCGGCGAGGTCATCGCGGCCGAACGCGATCGCGTCGACGACGTCGCGTCGCCGACGCAGGGTGAGCTGTGCATGTCCGCCGTTGGCGGCTCGGACGCGTGTCACGGTCATGTCGAGGACGGCGACCACGGGCGGCGGGTTCCCGGGCCCGGTCGGCTCGAGGACGCGGAGGTCCTGGACGAGCGCGTAGTCGAGGGCGTCCGTGGGGATCGCGAGGTCCACGACGAGCTCGGGCCGGGGGTCGGCCGGGGCCGCGGCCGCCGCGATCGCCGAGAACCGCTCGACGAACGTGGGCCACCTGTCGGCGTCCAGGTCGAACCCGGCCGCACCGGCGTGTCCGCCGTGGCGGAGGAACATGTCCGGCCCGCACGCGTCCAGTGCGCCGGCGAGGTCCAGGCGGCCGCCCGAGCGGCACGACGCGCGGACCACGCCGTCCAGGCGGGCGCCGACCACCGCGGGGCGTGCGCGCTCCTCCGCGAGGCGCGCGGCGACCAGCCCGACGATGCCGGGAATCCACGGCCCCTGGATGCAGACCGCGGGCGCGGCGGCCGCGTCCGGGTCAGCCGCGAGGGTCTCACGCGCTTCGACGAGCGTGGTCCGCAGCACGTCCCTCCGCAGGTCGTTGGCAGCCTCCAGCAGCCCGGCGATCGCCGCTGCCTCACCCGGGTCGTCGGTCAGCAGCAGCGCCGCCGCCTCCTCGGCCTCCCCCACCCTGCCGGCCGCGTTGAGCCGCGGGGCGATCTGGAACGCCACCGTCTCGAGGTCGGCCAGCTCGGGCCGGACGCCGGCGCGGGTCAGGATCGCGGCGAGCGCCGGCCGCGGCGACTCCCTCAGCAGGCGCAGGCCCAGCCTCGCGATCGCGCGGTTCTCGCCCAGGACCGGCGCCACGTCACCGACCGTCCCCACCGTCGCGAGGTCGGCGAGGTCCAGGGGCTCCCAGGCGCCGCCGAGCTCCCCGTGGAGCAGCCGCGCGACGGTGAACGCCACGCCCGCGCCGGCGAGCCGGCGGTCGGGGTAGGTGCCGTCGATCCGGTGCGGGTTCACGAACGCCACCGGGAGCGGGATCCGGTCCGGGACGTGGTGGTGGTCCGTGACGATGACGTCGATCCCGGCGCTCCGCGCGAGCTCGATCTCGTCCGGGCTCGACGAGCCGCAATCCACCGTCACGATGAGCGTCCGGCCGTCGGCCCGTGCGCGCTCGATGGCCGCGACCGACAGGCCGTGCCCTTCCGCCACGCGGGACGGCACGTACGGCGCGGCGTCGAGACCCAGGGACCGCAGCGCCCGTACCAGGACGGCCAGGCCGGTGAGCCCGTCGGCGTCGAAGTCGCCGAAGACGAGGACGCCCTCCCGCTCGTCGATGGCGCTGCGGACCCGGGCCACCACGCGCTCCGCGTCCGGCAGGAGGCGCGGGTCGTGAAGTCCGTCCTCCGCGGGCCCGAGGAACGCGTCGAGCGCCGCCGGCCCGTCGACCCCGCGCGAGGCGAGGATGGCCGCCGCCGGCCCGCC
The DNA here is from genome assembly GCA_029778235.1 of Chloroflexota bacterium. GTDB lineage: Bacteria > Chloroflexota > Limnocylindria > Limnocylindrales > CSP1-4 > CAIYQJ01. The sequence continues at coordinate 2,286 of JAKOQS010000025.1, forward strand.
GATCCCCCGCTCGCGGGCGGACGCCAGGAACGTGGCGGCAAGTCCGCCGCCGGGGGCCATGCGCCAGCGGTACCGACTGGTGATCATGCGGTCGACCATCGCAGGCCGGGATCCACGCTCGATCCTCCGGCGATCGCCGGAGGATCGACGCGGGCGCCCGACGGGCTCATCGAGGACCGGGCACGGGGCCCGTCAGGCCGTCGCCCGCCGGGTCGTCTTGGCCTCCGCCGCACGCCTGGCCCGACGCTTCGCGTCCCACTCCTCCCAGACGACCAGGAGCGGCGAGGCGACGAAGATCGACGAGTACGTCCCCGAGATGATGCCGATGAGCAGCGCGAGGACGAAGTTGCGCAGCGATGGGCCGGCGAACAGCAGGAGGGCGGTCAGCGTGAAGACGACCGTCAGCGTCGTGTTGATCGACCGGCCGAACGTCTGCATCACCGAGTGGTTGACGATCGCCGCGATGGGCTCGCCTGCGTGGCGGGCCTTGTTCTCGCGGACCCGGTCGAACACCACGATCGTGTCGTGCACGCTGAAGCCGATGACGGTGAGCATCGCCGTGATGAACAGGCCGTCCACCTGCGTCCCGAAGAGCGTCCCGAGGATGGCGAAGATCCCGACCACGACGATGACGTCGTGGAGGAGCGCCAGCAGGGCGGTCACGCCGAACTTGTAGTTGCGGAACCGGAACGTCATCCAGATCATGATCCCGATCGAGCCCAGGAGGATCAGCAGGATGGCCTGCTGCGTCAGCTCCGCGCTGATCACCGGGCCCACCGTGGTGAGCTCACGGGTCGACTCGATCGGCCCGAACTGCGCCTCGAGGTCGGTGGCCACCTGGCCCAGGACACCCGAGGACGGCTTGGTGGGCTCCTGCGTGGGGATCGACGGCGACGGGAGCGCGCTCGGCGGCGCGAGGCTCTCGCCGGGGGCGGCGGTCGTCAGGGCCGCGGTCTCCTGCGGCGACGCGCTCGGGGCCGCGGACGCGCCCGGCGACCCGCTGGCGTCCGCCGAGGCGGACGGGGCAGCGGATGCGGAGGGCGCGGCCGAGGCGGAGGGCGCCGGCGACTCGTCCGGACCGCGCAGGCCCACCGGCTCCGTCCGGGCGAGCAGGTAGCCGCCGTCGGTCTCCACGACCGTCGTGTCGGCCAGGCCGTTCGCGACGAAGACCGTCTTCACCTGGTCGGCCGAGGGAGTCTGCCCGGCGAACTTGAACTCCCAGAGCGTCCCGCCCGTGTAGTCGATCGAGAACTGGAGCCCCACCTTCCCGCCGGTGATGGGCGTGAGGATGATGAAGATGAGGCCCGGGATCATGATCGCGAGGGAGAAGCCGAAGAACCACTTCTTCCGGCTCATGATGTCAAACACGGCCGCGCACCTCCCCGCGGGCGCCGCGACCGGCCGCCGGACGTGACAGGAAGTCCTCCTCCGCGACGCCCCACAGGCGCGCGTTCCGGGCGACGTCCGTGTGGACGATCCCGCGGAGGATGGTCCGGGTCACGGTGATCGCCGTGAACATCGACGTGAGCACGCCGATGATCAGCACGAGGGCGAAGCCCTTGATCACCGACGATCCGAACCAGAACAGGATGCCGGCGGTGATGAGGCTCGACACGTTCGAGTCCAGGATCGAGTTCCAGGCGCGGTTGAAGCCCGCCTCGATCGCCGCCGAGAGGCTCTTGCCGAGCCGCAGCTCCTCCTTGGTCCTCTCGAAGATGAGGATGTTCGCATCGACCGCCATGCCGATCGACAGGACGAAGCCGGCGATGCCGGCGAGCGTCAGGGTGACCGGGATGAGCAGGAAGATCGCGAGGACGACGAGCGCGTAGTAGATGAGCGCGAAGTCGGCGACGAGGCCCGGCAGGCGGTAGTAGATGATCATGAACAGCAGGACCATCAGGATCCCGATGAGGCCGCCGAGCAGCGCCGCGTCGAGCGAGAACCCCGCGAGCGACGAGCTGATGGCCTGGACCGAGACCTCCTGGATCGGGAACGGCAGGGAGCCGTACCGCAGGATGGTCACGAGGTTGTTCATCTCGTTGGCGGTGAACCCGCCGCCGCTGCCGCCGGTGATGATCCCCTGGCCACCGGTGATGGGGCTCTGGATGTACGGCGCGGAGACCGTGGTCCCGTCGAGCACGATCGCGAAGAAGTTGCCGACGTTCTTCGTCGTGTAGTCGGCGAAGAGCCTGGAGCCCTCGTCCTTCAGCGTGAACTGGACCGCGCGACCGCCGGTCGAGTCGGTGCCGGGGTTAGCGCTCGCGATCTGGTCGCCCGAGAACAGGGGCGGCGGCGCCGGCGACGGGAGGGGCTGGCCCTGGGGGGCGCTCTCCGGACCGGGCGCCGTGTTGGTGCCGAAGCGGTCCGTGGGCAGCGGGACGAAGTCGAGCCGGCCGGTGGAGCCCACGAGCTTCCGGATGGAGTCCGGGTCGCTGACCCCCGGGATCTCGACGACGATCCGGTCGGAGCCCTGGGTCTGCACGATCGGCTCGGAGACGCCCGTCGCGTTCACGCGGCGCTCCACGATGTCCTTGATCGTGTTCAGGTCGCTGGCGGTGGGCGACTTCCCGCCGGCAGGCAGCGCCTGGTAGACGACCCGGAGCCCGCCCTGCAGGTCGAGCCCCAGCTTCAGCTCGACGGGCCGCGTCCCGCCGTTGGGGTCGCTGATCGAGGGAAGCTGAAGGCCCGTCCCGAGGAGAGCCGAGTCGATGAGGAGGGCGAGCACGCCCACGACGACGATGATGATGGGGGTGATTCTGCGCATCGGGCGGGGATGCTACACCATCGGCGGCGCTCCTGTCGGACGGCCGTCGCCGGTGGCCCGCCGCTCCCTCAGTCGCCGAGGCCCGCCATGATGCGCTCGGCCAGCGCCGGGCCGATGCCGGGGACCGCGGCGACCTCGTCGACCGACGCCTCCCGGATGCGCCGGACCGACCCGAACGCCCGGAGCAGCGCCCGCTTGCGGACCGGGCCCACGCCGGGCAGCTCGTCGAGCGCGGATCGCACCGCGCGTTTCGACCGCAGGTCGCGGTGGTACGTGATCGCGAAGCGGTGCGCCTCGTCCCGGAGCCGCTGCACCAGGTGCAGGGCAGGCGATGTCGTGGGCAGGACGACCGGCGAGCGCGCGCCGGGGAGGAACAGCTCCTCGCGCTCCTTCGCCAGGCCCACGAACGGCACGTCGACGACCCCGGCCTCCGTGGCCGCGCCCAGCGCCGCCGCCAGCTGCCCGGCGCCACCGTCGATGACGACGAGGTCGGGCATCCGCCACCGGACCTCCTCGACCGCGCCCTCGTCCCCTGCCGGAGCCTTGCGGAAGCGGCGTCGCATCACCTCGGCGTGGCTGGCGAAGTCGTCCTGGCCGACGACGCCCCTGATCCGGAACCGGCGGTACTCGCGGTTCGCCGGCCGGCCGTCCTCGAAGACCACCATGCTGCCGACCGTCTCCCGGCCCTGGATCGTGCTGATGTCGTAGCACTCGATCCGGGCCGGCGGTCCGGCCAGCCCCAGCGCGACCGCCAGCTCGTCGAGCGCCTCCTGCGTCTTGCCCTCGTCGGCGAGCCAGCGGACGGCCTCGCGCTCGAGCGTCTCTGCGGCATTGCGCGCGGCGAGGTCGAGCAGCTCCCGCCGCTCGCCCCTCTGCGGGACCCGGATCTCGGCACGCCGCCCACCGCGCCGGGCGGAAAGGAACTCGGCCACGCCGCCGGAATCGGGCGGCTCGACGGGCACGAGCACCGCGGGCGGCACGATCGCGGCCCGCAGGTAGTACTGCTGGATGAAGCCTCCGACCACCTCCGCGTCGGTCGTTTCGCGCGGCGCCTCCAGCAGGAAGACATCCCGGCCGATGAGGCTTCCGTCGCGGACCGTGAAGACCTGGACCGCGGCGCGCGCGTCCTTTCGCGCGAGGCCGAGGACGTCCACCTGCGTGCGGGCGTACGCGGCCATCTTCTGCGACTCCATCGTCCGCTCGATCGACCGGAGCTTGTCTCGCAGTGCGGCAGCCTTCTCGTACTCCATCGCCTGCGACGCCTCGCCCATCTCGCGCCGGACCTGGCGGGCGACCGCCTCCTGCCGGCCTTCGAGGAACAGCTCCACCTGGGCGATGTCGGCACGGTACGCGTCCCTGCCGACCGCCTCCACGCACGGCCCCTGGCAGCGCTTGATGTGGTACAGCAGGCAGGGCCGCGCCAGCGCCCGTTCCCCGTCGCGGATCTCGATCGTGCAGGTGCGGAAGCGGAACAGGCGGCGGATCAGGTCCATCGCCTCGTCCACGCTCTTCGCCGACGCGTACGGCCCGAAGTAGCGGCTGCCGTCCTCGCGCAGCTTCCGGGTCCGCTCGATCCGCGGGAAGTCGTCGGCGAGGGTGATCCGGATGTAGGGGTAGCTCTTGTCGTCCTTCAGCCGGACGTTGTAGCGCGGCCGGTACCGCTTGATGAGGTTCGCCTCGAGGAGCAGGGCCTCGCTCACCGAGTCGGTCAGGGTCCACTCGACGTCGGCGACGCGATCGATGACCGACCGGATGCGGTGCGTCTCGGCGGCCGCCTGCTTCTGCCAGTAGGAGCGGACGCGCGACCGGAGATCCTGCGCCTTCCCGACGTAGAGCACCTCGCCGCGCGCGTCGCGGAGCAGGTAGACGCCCGGGTGCGCCGGCAGCCGGCGGAGCGTCGCTGCGAGTCGGGGTTCCACGACGCCGATCGTACCGCCCGCCGCGTCGGGGCGGTCGTGGCGGGCAGGTGGGCCCGGACCGGCGGTGGGCCGCGGGGGCCGAGGCGGCGGGACGTCGGGCGGGTCGCGGGCTGTCGGGCCCGCGCGCGGGTCGCGGGCTGTCGGGCCCGCGCGCGGACTACTGGCCCGGGATGATCAGGATCTGGCCGACCTTGAGCTCACGCGGCTTGACCTTCGGGTTCGCCTTCTGGAGCTCCTTGAGCGTGATCCCGAACTTGGCGGCGATCGCGATCATCGTGTCGCCCTTCTTGACCCGGTACTTCGTCGTCGTCGTCGCGGGCTCGTCGGTCGCGGCCGGCTCGGCGGTCGCGTCGGGCGCGACGGTCTCCGTGGGCGGCAGGGTCTCCACGACGGCGGACGCCTCGGGCGTGGGCGTCTCGGGTGGCAGCGTGGGCAACGGGGTCGCGGCGGTGCCGCCGCATGCGGCGAGCGTCCCCGCCACGGTGATCGAGAGGCCGACGATGAGGAGCCGGGCGCCACCGCGCATGAGCCACCCTCCGCTCGATCGGCGGCGTCCGGAGCCGTGCCGTCGCCGCGCTCCAAGTCTACCCTCCGGACGGACGGGCCCGTCGCCATGTGGCGCGGGCCTGATCATCGGCCGCGGAAGACCGGCCTGCGCTTCTCGTCGAAGGCGCGCAGGCCCTCCTGGTAGTCCTCGCTGTCGTAGACCCGCCGGCGCTCGGCCTGGATGCGCTCGTGCGTCTCCGGCGTCATCGGGTGGGCGTTCGCGAGGACGCGCAGCTCCTCCTTCATCACCTGGTGGACCAGCGGCGACCCGGATGCGATGTCGGCGGCGAGCTCGGCCGTCGTGGCCTCGAGCTCCCCGGCCGGCACGACGCGGTTGACCACGCCATACGCGGCCATCCGCGACGCGGGGATGGGCTGCGCGGTGAACAGCATCTCCTTCACGAAGTGCATCTCGGTGACCTTGAGCAGGTTGAGCGTCCCCGACAGGTTGTACGGGACGCCCAGTCGCGCGGGGGTCAGCGCGAACGTGCACCCCTCGGCCACCACGACGAGGTCGCAGGAGAGGACCAGCTCGCAGGCACCGCCCCAGACGGTCCCCTCCACCATCGCGATGACCGGCGTCGGGTGCGTCTCGATCCGGCGCACGGCGAGACGGAGCGGATCGTCGTAGGTCAGCGGGTCGCGACCGTGGCGGGGCAGCTCGTGGACGTCGTGGCCCGCCGAGAAGACGTGGGCGCCGGGCGCGGCCCGGAGGACCACCGCGCGGATCGCGGGTGGCCGTGCGTCGTCGAGCGCCGTCGTCAGGTCGCCGATCAGCGGCGCGGTGAGCGCGTTGACGGGCGGGTTGCTCAGCGTCAGCCAGGCGACCGAATCCCGGACCTCCGTGGTGACCTGTACGGGCATGGGCTCGCCTCCTGGGTGCATCGTGGGTGCGGCCGGGGAAGCCGGGGGCGCCGGGACCGGGGCCGGGCTCAGGCTCAGGCTCGGGCTCGGGCTCGGGCTCGGGCAAGTGTGTCACGGCCACACCGGTGCGATCGGGGCTCGGGCGTCCACCGGACGAGCCGGGGCACGCCCGGGCGGGACGCCGGCCGGGGCCCGACCCCGCCTCCGGCGAGGGCCGCCTACACCCTCCGGGGCTTGTCGGCGGCCCAGGCGAGCAGGTCGTCCAGCGGCCGCGTGTTGACGACGTGCCGCGGCTCGACCCAGCCCCGACGCGCCTGGTCCACGCCCCAGCGGAGGAAGTCGAGCTCGCTCGTCCGATGTGCGTCCGAGTCGATCGCCAGGAGGCAGCCGACCTCCACCGCTGCCCGTGCCCGGTCGGCCGACAGGTCGAGCCGGGGCGGCGACCCGTTGAGCTCCAGCGCCGTGCCCGTCTCCGCTGCGGCCGCGAAGACGACGTCCCAGTCGAGGTCCAGATCCGGACGGCCGCCGATGATCCGCCCGGCCGGGTGCGCGATGACGTCGACGTGCGGGCTGCGGATCGCGGCCAGCGTCCGTCGCGTCAGCTCGTCGCGGGGCTGCCGACGCGCGACGTGCACGGACGCGACGACGAGGTCGAACCGCGCCAGCAGCTCGTCGTCGTAGTCGAGCCGGCCGTCGGCCCGCACCTCGAGCTCGCAGCCGTGGAGGAGGCGGAAGCCCGCGACGGCGCCCTCGGGCAGGGAGCCGGCATCCTCCTCGGCGGCATACCGGGCGTTGAGCGCCGCGATCACCGCGCGCTGCTGCTCCACACGCGCCGGGTCGAGGCCATGGGCGACCGCCAGGCTCTGCGAGTGGTCGGTCAGCACCAGGTAGCCGTGCCCGCGTCGTCGCGCGGCGTCCGCCATCACAGCGATCGGGTCGGCCCCGTCGCTCCAGTCGGAGTGCGCGTGCAGGTCGCCGCGAAGGTCGGCCCGCGTCACGAGGGTGGGCAGCCGACCTTCGCGCGCTGCCTCGATCTCACCCCTGTCCTCGCGCAGCTCGGGCTCGATGAGCGTCAGGCCGAGGAAGTCGTACACGGCGCCCTCGTCCGGGAATGTGCGCAGCTCCGCGTCCGCGCCGGTCGCCGGCTCGTCGTCCGGGCCGAGACGGAGGAAGCCCTTCTCGGAGAGGCTCCAGCCCCGGTCCCGGGCGATGGCCCGCAGCGCCACGTTGTGCGCGGCCGAGCCCGTGAAGTGGACGAGATAGGTGCCGGCACCGCCCGGCGGCATGGCCATCAGGTCCACCTGGAGCCCATCGCCCAGGTGCACGCTCGCGCGGACGTCGCCGGCGCCGAGCACGCGATCGACGACGTCGAGACCGGTCAGCCGGGAGACGACGGCCTGGGCATCCGTGGTCTCGACGAGCAGGTCCAGGTCGCCCACCGTCTCCCGGCGCCGGCGGAGCGAGCCGGCCGGAACCACCCGACGGACGCCGGGCGTGTCCTCGAGCCGCTCGACGAGGTCGTCGGCGACGGCCTGGGCACGGTCGATGAGCATCCGTCGCGGCCGCGCCTCGCGCTGGCGGATGCCCTCGAGGATCCGCTGCTCGGTCCCGGCCGAGATCCCACGCAACTCCCGGAGCCGGCCGGCCTCCGCCGCGCGACGGAGATCGTCGAGGGTCTCCACGCCCAGGCCTTGCCAGGCGGCCCGGACCGTCTTCGGGCCCACGCCCGGGATCGCGAGGATCTCGACGAGGCTCGCCGGCACCTCGGCGCGCAGGCGATCGTGGAACCCCATCCGCCCGGTCGTCGCGAGCTCCACCACCTTGTCGCCGATCGCGCTGCCTACGCCCGGGATGGGCCGTCGATCGCCCGCCGCATACGCGGCCGCGACGTCGAACGGCGCTCGCTCGATCGCATCGGCCGCCCGCTGGTAGGCCTGGACCTTGAACACCAGCTCGCCGCGGATCTCGAGCAGGTCGCCGATCTCGCGGAAGATGCGCGCCAGCTCGGCGTTGCCCGGTGCGGGTCGGTCTCCGGGGGACATGGGCCCATCATGCACGACGGCCGGCGGCAGGCCGGGGACATGCCCGCCACGTCGCCTGGACGCGCTGGCCGCCGGCGAGCCTGCACTGGACGATCGCGGGCTGCGCAGACGGGTGCCCGACGCATGCCGGTGATCCCCGGGTGACCGGGCAATCATCGCCGGCGGATCGGCACGGGCCATGGTGGAGCGATGACTGGTGCCGCCCACCCTTCGGTCGTCGCCCGGCTGGCCCGCCTCTCGCCGGACCAGCGCGAGGCCGCCACGGCGCCGCCGGGGCCGGTCCTCTGTGTCGCGCCGGCCGGCAGCGGCAAGACGACGACCCTCGTCGCCCGGGTCGCCTGGCTCGTGGACGGCGGTGCCGACCCTGCGACGATCGCCGCGATCACCTTCAACAAGCGGGCGGCCGAGGAGCTCGTCGAGCGGGTCGACGCGGCGCTCGCCCCCCTCGGACTCAGGCCCGGCGCCATCCGGGTCCGGACCTTCCATGCGCTGGGCCGCGAGATCCTCCTCGCCGCGGGGCGGCCGGTCGAGCCGCTCGTGGACCGGGACCGGCTCCTGCGGGTGGCGCCGGCCGGAGCGGATGCCGCCTGGCGCCGTCGGATGGATGACGCGATCTCCCGTCGGAAGCTCGACCGCGACGGATGGACCGCGCACCTCGCGTCGCTCCCCCCGGGGGAGGCCGGCGCGCTCACGGATGACGTGGCGGCGTACGAAGGAGCTGTGCGCGCGACCGGCGGCCTCGATTTCGACGACCTCGTCGCGAGGTCCCTCGCGCTCCTCCGCACTGACCCGGGCGTGCTCGCAGGCTGGCGGGCGCGCTGCGCGCATCTCCTCGTCGACGAGGTCCAGGACGTCGACGCGAGCCAGCTCGCGCTCGCCCTCGAGATCGCCGCCCCGGCGAACAGGATCCTCTTCGTCGGCGACGACGACCAGTCGATCTACGGGTGGAGGCTCGCGGACGTCCGACGGGTCCTGGGCCTCGCGGCCCGCCTTCCCGGCCTGCGCCGGGTGGATCTCGTGACGAACCGCCGGTGCCCGCCGGTCGTGGTCGACCGGGCCGCGCGCCTGGTCGCATACAACCGCGAGCGGTTCGTCAAGCGTGTCGAGGCCGCCCCTGACGCTCGCGGGCGACTCACCCTCGTCCCGGAAGGCCCGGATGAGGTGGCCACGCTCGAGGACGTCGTCGCGTCGTGGCCCGGGGACGGGACCCACGCGGTCCTCGCACGAACGAACCGCGAGCTCCTGCCCGCCCTTGCCGTCGCGCTGGACCTCGCCATCCCGTTTCGTGCCGAGAGGCTCCCGGAGCTGGCGTCGGATCCACGTGTCGACGTGCTGCTCGCGGCGGCCGCGGGCACCGACGCGCGCCTGCCGCCCGGCGCGCGCGTCCTGGCCGGCGCCCGGGCGCTGATGGGCACGGGGACCCGGGCCGGCGCCCAGGCGGGCGCGGGCACGGGGACCGGGGCCGGCGCCCTTGCGACGGCCCGCACACAGACCGCGGCCGGGTCCCGCGCGTCGGCGGTGCAGGACCCGGCCGCCGAGGACGTCGGCCCGGCCGGCACGGACGACGCGGACGGTTTGGGCGAGTCCGCGCCGTTCGCGGAGGTCGTGGCGGCCGTGCTCGGCTGGATCGCGCGCCACGGGTCGCTCGAGGCGACCGCCGCGGCGGTCGCGGCGGCGCGGGAGAGGCTCGCCCTGCTGCGGAAGGACGACGCCGCGCTCACCCTCGCGACCGCCCACGCGACGAAGGGCCTCGAGTTCGACGACGTGGCCGTGCTCGGGATGTCCGCCGGCCGCTTCCCCAGCGCTCGCTCGCTCGCGGACGCGGCTGACCCGGCCCGCGCCCTCGAGGAGGAGCGCCGCCTCGCCTATGTCGCGTGGACGCGGGCGCGCCGGAGCCTGGCCCTCCTGTACGACCCGGCGTCCCCTTCGCCCTTCCTGGCCGAGGCGTTCGACGCCTGGGAGATCCCCGTGCAGGCGCAGACGGGGGGCCGCGGGGACGCCCGCGGCCCCCCGTCGCCTCCTCGCCCCCGTGAGGTTCGGCGATCGAGTCCGTCAGGTGGCGGGGACGTCCTCGGTCGCAGGCGAGCCCGTCCAGAGTCGATAGACGAACCGCAGGAAGACGAGGCCGGCGCTCAGGGCGAAGAGGCCGATGCTGAGCGCGAGGATCGGCTTTGCGAGGTCCGGGTTCGACGAGCTGACGAGCGTGCCCGGCAGGTTCCCGAGATTCTCCTGGTCCGCCGCCTCCAGCCCGTACACCTGCGGGACGATGTACAGAACCGAGGCGACCACGAGGAGGATCGCCTGCAGCCGGAAGGCGTTCACGTCTTCGTCCGTGTCGCGGAACAGCTTGATCGCGATCGCCCAGAAGAGGACCACGACCGCGAGCGGGCCCGTGATCGGGAGCCCGACCTTCAGGTAGAGGTTGGGGAACAGCATGATCAGGCTCAACCCGAGGACGACGACGAGCAGGGCGTCACGCAGGAGCACGTAGCTCAGCCACCAGACGTCGCCGCCGAATCGCAGCGTGATCGTGCGCAGGAACCGCAGGACGTAGGGTCGCGCGAAGAACATCGACAAGGCGAACGCCCACAGGATCGGGAGGACCGCTGCGACGGAGAGGACCATCCACCCAGCAGCCCCGTTGGTCAGGGCGGCCGCGAGGTCGTCGGCCGAGAGCACGGCGGGGAGGATCATCGGGCGACTCCTGCAGGACCTGGCTCCGGCCGCTTGATCGAGGTGAGCCGGAGGTTGTAGACGACGGCGATGAGGCCCAGGACCCCCGCGAGGGCCGCCGAGATGTAGCAGAGCGCCAACGCGAGATCCGGGTTCTTCGAGCTCACGAGGAACGGCATGATCTGGTCGATCCGCTGGCCGGTGAGCATCGTCATCTGGGACCCGAGGATGTACGGGCCCACGTAGAGCGTCGCGCCGAGGGCCAGGAGCAGCACCTGCACCGTGAACCACTTCCGGTCGGCGTCGTTGCGTGTCATGAGCTTGATGAGGGCCGCGGCGAACGCGCAGACGCCCGCGATCCCGCCCGTGATCGGAAGGTCCTGGCCCTTCACGACGTCCGGGTACAGGAAGATGAAGCTCCCGAGGAACACGTTGATCGTGAGCAGGTCGCGCAGTCCGATGTAGATGATCCACCAAAGGTCCGCGCCGAGGCGGAGCGTGAACTTGCCGGTCGTCTGCGCCATGAGCGGCCGCGCCATGTGGAGGCCGAGCACGGCCACCCACAGGACGACGAGGACCGCCGCGATCGTCCCCTCGACGAAGGCCTCGCCGGCGTCGAAGAGGCCCGACACCTGGTCCAGGGTCACAGCTCACCTCCTGTCATCGCCGGCCCTCCGGTCCCCGGCGCTCGGTCCGCCGGGGGCGGCATCGCCGGCGCCCCCGTCTCCCTCGGCCCACGTCCCCTGAGGACCTGGACCGTCCCGCACCCGTAGACCGCGTCGCACCGGAAGCAGCGCGACGCCTCGGATCGAGCCTGCGACTCGTCGAAGCCCGCCTGGTCGGCGGTGAACGAGCCGGCCCTGTACATCGGCAGCGGCAGGTGCACGCGCGACCGCGGAGCGATGTCCAGCGCGAGCGACGGCTCCGGTGGCGTCCGGTAGCGGACCGTCGCGAGGATCTCGGCCTCGCCGTCGGTCGCGCCCGAGAGATGCTCGTGGATCGACCCGGCGGCGCGACGGCCGGAGGCGACGGCATCGATGACCGTCGCGGGGCCGGAGACGAAGTCGCCGCCTGCGAAGACCTTCGCGTGGCCGGGCGCAGCAGCCCGCGTGGCCGCGACGACGGACGCGAACCCGCTGACCTCCATCGCCACGCCCTCGGGCAGGATCGACGGGTCGGGCTCCTCGCCGACCGCGGCGAGGATCGTCGCGGCGGGCAGCACCCGCTCGGTCCCCGGGACCGGCGCCCAGACGGCGCGGCCGCGGTCGGTCTCGCCCGTGGGCCTCTGCTCGACGACGCGCAGACCCACCGTCTCGCCGTCCCGGCTCTCGACGGCGACGACGGCGAGGCCCGTGAGGAGCGCGATCCCCTCGTGTTCGGCCGCCTCGACCTCCTCGTGCTGGGCGGGCATCTCGTCGCGGCCGCGGCGGTACGCGATCGTCACCGACGCCGCGCCGCTCCGGAGGGCCGAGCGCGCGGCGTCCATCGCGGTGCTGCCGCCCCCGACGACCACCACGTGGCCGGCCAGCCGCGGATCCTCGCCGAGGTTCACGCGCTTGAGGAAGAGGGTGGCCGGAACCACGCCCGACAGGTCGTCCCCCGGGACGCCCAGGCGCCGGCTCTTCGAGGCGCCCGTCGCGAGGAAGATCGCGCGATAGCCGTCCCGCTCGAGGTCGCCGAGCGTGAAGTCGCGGCCCATCGCAGTGTCGATGCGCAGGTCCACGCCGAGCGACACGATCCTGTCGATCTCGCCGCGGAGGACCTCACGCGGGAGCCGGTACTCCGGGATCCCGATCGCCATCATCCCGCCCGGTATCGGCATGGCCTCGAAGACCGTCACCGGATACCCGAGGCGTGCGAGGTAGTACGCAGCGGACATCCCGGCCGGTCCGCCGCCCACGATCGCGACACGGTCGGACCGCGAGACGGTGGGCCTGGGAACGAGCGGGAGGTGGCCCCGCTCGGCGGCGAACCGCTTGATCGTCCGGATCGACACGGGCTCGTCGAGCGTCCCCCGCCGGCAGGCGGCCTCGCACGGGGCCGTGCAGATCCACCCGCAGACCGACGGGAACGGGTTGACCTCGGCGGCGACGGCGTAGGCGTCGTCGTAGCGACCCTCGGCCACCAGGCCCACGTACCGACCGGCGTCGGTGCCTGCCGGGCACGCCTCCTGGCACGGTGCGATCGGGCTCTCGGGCACGCCCTCGACCATGGATCGCCACACCTGCCAGGGCTCGGGCCGCTCCGCCGTCCGCCACCGGAAGAGGTCGCCCCACGGCGACGGGTGGTCGGGCCTCAGCGACTCGAGCGTCACCTCCGAGAGGGGGACCCACGCGTCGGAGGCCGCGGGCACGGGCAGCCCGATCGGACCCTGTCGCTGCCGGAGCGGTGTCGGCCCGTCCATCGTCGCGAGAGTCATGACCACGGTCGGGCATTCGCGGATGCAGATCGAGCACCCGATGCACTCTCCGACCTGGACCGGGTACTCCATCGCCCACAGGTTCGGCGCGGCGGCCGGGTCGGCGGCCTCCACCCCCGCCCGCGTGGGACGGCTCATGTCGAGCGCCTGGACCGGGCAGACGTCCATGCAGACACCGCAGTTCAGGCAGTTCCCGTAGTCGATGTCGATCCGATAGCCCATCGCCCGCCTCCGTCCGGACACGTGCGACGAGCATCAGCCGCGCGCGGCGCACGCACCACGCCCGGGAGGACGGCGGGTCCCCTACCCGACCGGGTGGTGCCGTTCGGCTCGTGGGGCGACCCCGTCCACGGCCGGCGGGCCGGGCTTCACGAGTCCCTCGCGCACAGCGCGCGCGGCCACCTCCGTCCGGCTCTCGGCGTGGAGCTTCTCGAGGATGTTCCTCAGGTGGTACTTGACCGTGTTCTCGGAGATCCCCAGCCGCGCGGCGATCTCCTTGTTCCGCAGCCCGGCGGTCACCAGGCGAAGGACCTCCAGCTCGCGGCCGGTGAGCCGGTCCGGGTCCGCGTGCACCGCGGCGTCCGGCCGCTGGAGCTCCGCCAGGATCCGGGCGGCGGTCGCCGGCGTGATCGCCGCCTCACCCCTCGCGACGCCCTCGATCATCGAGCGCAGCTGCGCCGCCTCGAGGTTCTTGAGCAGGTAGCCACGGGCGCCGGCCTTGATGGCGGCGAAGAGGTCGGATTCGTCCTCGCTCACCGTGAGCATGACGATCGGGGTGGCCGGCAGGAGCGTCGCGATCCGGCGGGTCGCCTCGACGCCACCGACGCCGGGCATGCGCACGTCCATGAGCACGAGGTCCGGCCGGAGCTCCGCGCAGAGAGCCACCGCCGCCTCGCCGTCCGATGCCGTCCCGACGACCTCGTGACCCCACGCGCCCAGGAGCGACGCCACGCCGTCGCGGAACAGCGGATGGTCGTCGGCGAGGACGATGCGCATGGTCCGCCTCAGCCCGGGAGCGGCGTCACTGCCCGGACGGGGACGCTGATCCGGACCTCCGTCCCGCCTCCCGGCGGCGAGGACCAGCTGACGGTCCCGCCGACGGAGGCCGCCCGCTCGCGCATCGCGTCGAGGCCGTATCGCGGCCATTCCTGCCGGGCGGCCACCGGCCCCGCCGGCGCCTCGATGGCGGGCCGTCCCTCCATCCCGGCCGCCGCGGCCTCGCGCGGCGCGAACCCGCGGCCGTCGTCGGTCACCGTGACGACCACATCCGTCGGCGTCGGTCGGAAGACGATGCGGACTCGGTGCGCCGCGGCGTGCTTGCGCACGTTCGTGAGCGCCTCGCGGACGATCCGGAAAACCTGCGCCTCCGCCTCCGGCCCGAGGTCGACGGCGGCGATGACGGGCGCATCCACCGAGACCGCGATCTTGGAGGCCTCCCCGAATCGTCGGCCGAGATCCTCGATGGCCGCGACGAGCCCGACGCCCTCCGGGATCGGGGCGCGCAGCGCGAGGATCGTCTCGCGGACGTCGACGTAGACCGACCGCGCTGCTGCCGCGAGCTCGTCGAGCTGCACCTGCGCGTCGGTGACCCGTCCGGCGACGAGCAGCTCGGTGGCTGCCTGCGACTTGGTGCTCACATACCCGAGGACCTGGGCGAGCCCGTCGTGCATCTCGCGCGCGATCCGCTCGCGCTCCGCGAGCACGGCGATCTCCCGCAGGCTCGCCTGCAGGCGATCGTTCTCGATGGCGATCGCTCCCTGGATCGCGAGCGACGAGAGGGTCTCGACATCGTCCACGCCGAACGCACGCGGCGAGCCGCAGGCGACGCCCAGGCTCCCGATCGTCTCGCTGCCGCGCTGAAGGGGCGACACGAGCCGTGCGACCCGCAGATCCGGACGGACGCAGCCGAGCGGGTCGTCGGCCGCGTCCGCGGTGGCGCCGACGATGGCTCCCGAGGGTCCCGCCCACGCTCGCGCGCTCTGGCCGCCCCGCGGACTGGTGAGGACGAGGACCGCCACGTCGGCTCCGAGGAGCTCCCGCGCATGGCGGACGATCGCGTCGAGAATCTCGTCGATGTCGCCGAGAGCCGTGATCGCGAGGCTGACCTGGTGGAGCGCCGAGGCCCTCGCGTTGCGAGACTCGAGCTCCGCGTTGCGCGTCCGCAGGGCATGGGTCAGGGCGTCGATGCGGCGGAACGCGACGTAGAGGACCGCCGCGGTGCACACGAACGCCGCGAGGCCGATGACGAGCGTGTTCAGCGGGAAGGGGAAGGCGAGGTCGAGGGCGTTGTCGAGCACGACCTCGACCGCGACGACGACCGCCACCGGGACCAGGACCGCGAGCCACCGAAGCCGACGCGCCACGTCGCCTCCTGCCGTGCGCGGCGCGACCGCCGCGCGGTCGGCACAGCATACGACCGGGTGGTCCCACCGTCGGACGGCAGACCGGGCGCGAGCGAGGCTCGACCAGGGGCGCCCCGTCGCCCGAGCAGGCCGCCGCTACCCGCGCCTCTCGGCGTCCAGGCGGGCGAGGCACCGCAGCAGGTCGTCCAGCGCGTCGCGGAAGGGTGCGCAGAGAGCCCACGGCACCGCGTCCGGCAGCGAATCCTTGGTGCCGAAGGCGGAGCGTGCGGTCCGTGCCGCGGATCGCACATCCGCGAGGGTGCCGTCACGGAGCGCGATCGGGACCGGGTCGAGCACCCTCTCCCACCGCGCGAGGCCTCGCTCACGACAGTAGTCGAGGATGGGGTCGGCCAGCCGGGCGGCACGCAGGGCCGCCTCGTCGATCGCCGGCAGCTCGTGGCGCGAGGGGAGACGCCCGCCGCGGCCGCCGCTCATCGCACGGACACCCCGCCGTCGCCGGCCGGCCGCCGCTGCGGCGCGACCGGTCGCGTCACGCGTCGAGGCGTCGCGGCCCGCCCTGCTCCTGTCCCGGCGCTTCGACCGGCGGGAAGATCGCCGAGACGACGAGCGGCAGCCGCTTGCGCTCGGAGCCGCCGACCAGGATCCGGAACGAGTAGTCGCCGGGGCCCGGGAACGCGAGGTTCCAGAAGTCCACGGCGAAGGTGACGACCTGGTCGCCACCGTCGCCCGGACCGTCGGCGCGGATCGACCCCGTCCCATCCGCGACCTCCGCGCCGTCGGGGCCCAGGAGGATGAAGCGGATCTCGTGGTCGTGGCCGACCTCGGTGGACGTCACCATGAGGCCGACGACCAGCGCGAGATGCGGGTGGACGAGGGGGAAGCCGCGTCCGCCGATCCGGGAGACGCCGCCGCCGAGGACGTTGAACTTCTCGCCAGGCCGCGCGTCGGCGGCGTCCGCGAGGAAGGCGTAGTCGATGTCGGGCATGGCCCGATGGTAGCCCGACAGGCGCCGCTCCTGCTCGCGGGCGGCCCTACCGACGGCGCGCGGCCGCGGCGCGCTTCCCCGTCCGGGCCGCGGCCGCGGGGGCGGTCCCCGCCTCGGCTGCCCGTCCACCGCGGGCGAGGCGCGTCCCGGTCCGCCCGGCCACGTCCGCGAACGTCACGTCCGACAGCGGCACCAGCGGCTCTCCGCGCAGGACGCGCGCCAGGTACTCGCCGGTCGCGGACCCCTCGACCGCGGCCACGTCCTCCGGCGTCCCTTCGGCGATCACGCGACCGCCGCGATGCCCGCCCTCGGGCCCGAGGTCCACGATCCAGTCGGCCGTCTTGATGACGTCGAGGTTGTGCTCGATGACCACCACCGTGTTCCCCGCGTCCACGAGCCGGTGCAGCACCTGGAGCAGCTTCTCCACGTCGGCGAAGTGCAGCCCGGTCGTGGGCTCGTCGAGGACGTAGAGCGTCTTCCCGGTCGCGCGGCGGGAGAGCTCCGTGGCCAGCTTCACCCGCTGCGCCTCCCCACCCGAGAGCGTGGTCGCAGGCTGGCCCAGGTGGACGTATCCGAGGCCCACGTCGTAGAGCGTCCGCAGCTTCGCGGCCACGCTGGGCACCGCGTGGAAGAAGTCGAGCGCCTCCTCGATCGTCATATCGAGCCCGTCGGCGATCGACCGGCCCTGGTAGTGGATCTCGAGCGCCTCGCGGTTGTAGCGACGGCCCTTGCAGACCTCGCACGGCACGTAGACGTCGGGGAGGAACTGCATCTCGATCTTGAGGATCCCGTCGCCCTTGCAGTTCTCGCAGCGGCCGCCCTTCACGTTGAAGCTGAACCGCCCGGGCCCGTACCCGCGGACGCGGGCCTCGGGCACGCCGGCGAACAGCTCCCGGATGGGCGCGAAGAGGCCCGTGTACGTCGCGGGGTTGGAGCGCGGCGTCCGCCCGATGGGGCTCTGGTCGATCTCGATCACCTTGTCGACCAGGTCGACCCCGTCGATCCCGTCGTGGTCGCCCGCTGCCTCGCGCGCACCCGTCAGGCGGCGCGCCACCGCCCGGAAGAGGATCTCGGTGACCAGCGTGCTCTTGCCCGATCCCGACACCCCCGTGACGGCGACGAACCGCCCGAGCGGGAAGGCGACCGTGATGTCCTTGAGGTTGTGCTCCCGCGCGCCGCGCACGACGAGCGCGCCGCCGTTCCCGACCCGCCTGCTGGCCGGGATCGGGACCGCCCGCTCGCCGCGGAGATACGCCCCGGTGATGGACCGCGGCTCCGCGAGGAGAGCCTCGAGCGGGCCGGAGGCGACCACCTCCCCGCCGTGCTCGCCGGCACCCGGACCGATGTCCACGAGCCAGTCGGCCGTGCGGATCGTCTCCTCGTCGTGCTCGACGACGATCAGCGTGTTGCCGAGGTCCCGGAGGCGCGTGAGCGTGGCGATCAGCTTGGCGTTGTCCCGCTGGTGCAGGCCGATCGAGGGCTCATCGAGGATGTACAGGACCCCCATGAGGCTGGAGCCGATCTGGGTCGCGAGCCGGATGCGCTGCGCCTCGCCCCCGGAGAGCGTCTGGCTGGTCCGGTCGATCGTCAGGTAGTCGAGCCCCACGTCCACGAGGAAGCCCAGGCGGGCGGCGATCTCCTTGAGCACCATCCGCGCGATCGTCCGCTCGCGCTCCGACAGGCGCGCACCGAGCGTGACGGCCCAGGTGTACGCGTCCGCGACGGACAGCGTGGAGACCTCCCAGATGCTGCGGCCGTCCACCGAGACCGCGAGGGCCTCCGGCCGCAGGCGCTTGCCGCCGCACGTGGGACACGGCCGTTCGACCATGTACCGCTCGAGCTCGCCCTTCATGAACTCGGACTCGGTCTCGCGGTACCGGCGCTCGAGGTTGACGGCGAGGCCCTCGTAGGTGGCGTTGTAGGTGTTCTCGCCGCGCTCGTGGCGGTAGCCGATGACGACCTGCTCGCCGCGCGGCGCGAAGAGCACGTACTCGACCGCCTCCGGCGGGAGGTCCCGCACCGGGGCACGGAAGTCCCAGCCGTACCGCTCGAAGATCGCCTCGAGGATGCGCAGGTACCAGCCGTCGGCCATCGGCATCCGCGACCACGGGACGAGCGCCCCGTCCGCGATCGAGATGTCCCGGTTGGGGATCAGGCGCTCAGGGTCGATCTCCAGGCGGGTGCCGATCCCCGTGCACGCCGGGCAGGCGCCGTGCGGCGAGTTGAACGAGAACGACCGTGGCTCCAGCTCGTCGATCGTGGTGCCGTCGTACGGGCAGCTGTACCGCTCGCTGTAGCGGCGCTCGTCGAAGTCGGGCGCCTCGCCTTCGCGCGGAGCCGGCGCGATGAGCACCACGCCCTCGCCCAGCCGCAGGGCCGTCTCCACCGAATCGGCGAGGCGGGCCGCGTCCGGGGGAGGGACCGGCTCCCCCGTCGCCGGGTCGAGCGGACGGCCCTCCGCGTCCCTGGGCGCGTCCTCCGGCGCCTCGGGCCCGCGGACGATGAAGCGATCGACCACCACCTCGATGGTGTGGCGCTTGTACTTGTCCAGCGTGGGCGCCTCGGACAGGTCGTGCATCTCCCCGTCCACGCGGACCCGCACGAATCCCTGCTTGCGCGCCGCGTCGAAGACACGGTCGCCCTCGGTCTTGCGGTCCTTCACGAGCGGACCCAGGACCATGAGCCGCGTCCCCTCCGGGAGCCGGTAGACCTGGTCCACGATCTGCTGGACGCTCTGCCGCTCGATCTCGCGGCCGCAGGTGGGGCAGTGCGGGTGGCCGATCCGGGCGAACAGCAGGCGCAGGTGGTCGTAGATCTCCGTGACGGTGCCGACGGTGGACCGCGGGTTGCGGCTGGCCCCCTTCTGGTCGATCGAGATGGCCGGCGAGAGCCCGTCGATCTGGTCGACGTCCGGCTTCTCCATCTGGCCGAGGAACTGCCGGGCGTACGCCGAGAGGCTCTCGACGTAGCGGCGCTGGCCCTCCGCGTAGATGGTGTCGAACGCGAGGCTGCTCTTCCCCGACCCGGAGAGCCCGGTGATGACGATGAGTCGGTCGCGCGGGAACGCGACCGTGATGTCCTTGAGGTTGTGCTCGCGCGCGCCGCGCACGACGATCGAGTCCTGGGGCACGTGGGCAGTGTACCGCAGGCAGCTGGTTTAGAACAGTCGTTCGGTACGACCGGTGGCGGGGCCGGGCGCCCTGCACCGCCGCGGGCGCCTAGATCCCCCAGGGCAGGCCGAGGACGTACCAGGCGAGGTAGAAGAGGGTCCAGGCCGCCAGCGCCGCCACGAAGTACGGCAGCATCAGCGCGATGACGGTGCCGATCCCAGACCGTCTGTCGTAGCGGGCCGCGAAGATCACGATGAGCGGGAAGTACGCCATGATCGGCGTCACGATGTTGGGCGGCGAGTCGGCCACCCGGTAGGCCGCCAGGACGGCCGCAGGGTCCACGCCGAGGCGCATGAAGAGCGGGATGAAGATGGGGGCGAGGAGCGCCCACTTCGCGATCGCCTGCGGGATGATGAACCCGACGACGGCGGTGATCAGGATGGCGACCAGCAGCAGCAGCCCGCTCCCGATGCTCGCCTGCTCGATGAGGTCCCCCAGCGTCACCGCGGCGACCTGCGGCATGTTCGAGTAGTTGAAGTACGCGATGAACAGCGCGATGAGCAGGAACAGGAGCAGGAGCCCGGCCAGCCCCGCCCAGGACTTCGTGATGGCGTCGATGACGTCATTGGGGGTGCGCAGCGTCCCGGCGCCGCGGCCGTAGCCGAGACCGGCCGCGAAGAACAGCAGCGTGATGATCACGATGAGGCTGCTCATGAACGGCGACGTGCCGATGATGCTGCCCGTCCCGGGGTCCCGGAGCGGGGCGCCCGGAGGCGCCGTGAGCAGCGCGACGATCCCGATCGCCACGAGCAGGTAGACCCCGGCCGTGCGCAGCCCGCGTCGCTCGGCCGCCTCGTCGACCTCGGGCCCGGCGTCGGCCGTCTGGATGTTCGCGTCGCTCGCCTCGGGCGCCACCGTGGGGTCGTAGCCGCCGAGCCGCTTCTCGACCACGCGCGACGTCACGAAGCCGAGCACGGCCGTGAGCAGCAGCGTCGACGCGATGCCGAACCACAGGTTCGTGGTCAGGTCGATCGAGACCGACGGGTCGACGAGGGCGATCGCCTCGTTCGTGATCTCGGTGAGGACCGCGTCGGTCGGGGTGATGAGGAAGTTCACGCCGAACCCGGCGGCGACCCCGGCGAACGCGGCGGCAAGGCCGGCGAGCGGGTGGCGCCCGACACTGAGGAACGCCGCCGCCCCCAGGGGGATGAGCACGAGGTACCCGGCGTCCGAGGCGATGCTCGAGATGACCCCGAGGAACACGATGATGTAGGTGAGGGCTCCTGCCGACGACGCGGCGACGAGCCGCCGGATCAGCGCGCCGATGAGGCCCGACCGCTCGGCGACGCCGACGCCGATCATCACGACGAGGATGATCCCCATCGCGGTGAAGCCCATGAACGTGGGCACGACCGACGTGAACAGGAACCCGATGCCGTCGGCGGTCAGCAGGCCCTGGATGCTGACGGTCTGCGTGACGATCTCGTAGTCGCCGGGCACGCCGGTGGGCCTCGCGACCTCGTAGGTCGCGCTCACGCCCGCCCACGCGAGCAGCTGCGACAGCACGATCACGCCGACGCACAGCGCGAGGAACATGATCGCGGGATGCGGGACCTTGTTCCCGATGCGCTCGATGAGGTCGAGGAGCCGATCGAGCGGGCCGCGCTGAGCCACGTCCGTCGCCATCGTCCCGCTCCCTCTCCCCGACTCAGCCGGTGGCCCGAGTATAGGGACGCGCCCGCGCGCCGGGCGGGCAAGCGCGGTGGCTGGTCCCGCGCGGGCCTACCCGAGCGACGCGCGAAGCTCCCGCAGGTTGTCGCGAAGGATCACGAGGCCGACCCCCACGACCGCCAGGGCGAGCACGAGCACGAGGCTGGTGGCGACGAGGACCACCACGGCGATCGCGGCGAGGATGAGGGTCAGGTCGAGGAGCGTCTGCAGGACCCGGCGGCGGATGATCGTCTCGATCGCCATGTAGCCGACGGCGACCACCGCGAGCGCTCCCCAGATCCTCCCTGGGTCCACGACGAGCACCGCGCCGATGAACAGGACGGCGAGCCCGACGCCGACGGCCGACCAGAAGTCGAGCAGTCGGCTCCGCCGGATCTCCTGCTGGCTCTGGGGCCGGACGACCATCCGCAGGTGCGCGCGCGGATCGCCGAGGTCCCCGGATTCCAGGCGCGCGACCTCCTCGTGCGCCTCGTCGATCGTCTCGCGCAGCGCCTCGGCCGTGGCCCGCGCGGCGGCGAGGTCGGCGGCCGCCGCGTCGCGCTCGGCCGCGACGGTGTCGATGAACGCCCGGGACCGCCCTGCGCGGTCCAGGGCCTGGACCTGTGCGCCGAGCGCCTGCGCGTCGCTCTCGAGCGTGTCGATCCGGGTCATCTCGGCATCCCGCTCGGCGGCCAGCGTCGCGATCCGCTCGCGCAGGACCTCCGGGGCCCGGGCCGGTGGGGCGGTCGCGTCGAGCGCGACGAACCCGACCGGGTCGATCCAGCTCTGACGCGGCCGGCCGTCGCGGGCGTACTTGGGGCCGGCCGGGGCACGCTCGCCGGCGAACCGGTCGTACGTGTCGAGGCCGAAGAGCCCGCGGTAGCGGTCCACCCACGGCGTCTCGTCGTCGATCACGACCGGTGACCACGCATCCGGCTGTCCCGGCCCGACGGCGACGCCGTCGCCGCGCGCGTAGTCCACGAACGGGACGCTGCCGATCGGCGCTCCTCCCCCGCCCCCGCGGTCAGACCCCTGCCGAAGCGTCTCGACCCAGAGGCGGCGCAGCGCGGCGGTCGCTGACCCGACGACACGCGGGAGCCGGAGCGGCACCGCGAGCAGGTACTCGCCGGGCTCGATGTACGCGGCGTGCGAACCCGCGCCGGCGAAGATGATCGGATGGTCGCCGTCGCGCTGGAGATACGGGTCGTCCCAGCGGCGCCGCAGGTCCGGCCCGACCTCGTCGTGCGCGGCGCGACCGAACCAGACCGGGACCACGTCGCCGTCGGGCCGCTCCTCGACGAAGACGAAGCACTGCTCGAGGTCCGCCTCGTGGTCGTTCGCGCCGGAGAAGCTCGACCGCCAGTCGTTCGCCGCGTAGAAGAACATGTAGTGGCAGACCGTCCACCCGGCCTGACGGACGACGCGTCCGTGGTACACGTACCGTGGGTCCGTCTCGCGGATCGCCGCGTACTTCACCTGGGCCGCGGCCATCGTCCCGCCGGGGACCTTGCCGCGGACGAGGAGCGAGAGATCGAACCCGGCGTCGATGAGCCGGGCGACGATGCCGACGCGCGCGAGACGGCTCGGCGCCGTGAAGCGCGGACGGCGGGGGCGGCGGGACCAGCGGGCGAGGTCCGGACCGCTCAACGGCTCCTGGACGAAGCGCAGGTACTGCCGCTTCCCGGGCGACGCGCCCGCGTGCGACGGGAGAGTCGCGGCCGTCAGCTCCCCCAGCGGGACGAGCAGCTCCGCATCGCGATCGGACGTCCCCGCCCACAGCTCGCAGGCGGCGATGTACGGCTCCGCGGACATGGGGAAGAAGAGCTCACCCTGCGTATAGCGCACGATCGGCTCGAACCGTCGCAGGAGCTCGAGGTCGCGCCGGGCCTGGTCCGTCACGCCGCTCCGCCCGCGACACCGTCGCCGACCGCATCCGTCGCGCGCGCGACGATGGTGCTCACGCCGCCCGACCCGATGCCGAAGACCCCGCGCACCTCGCTCTGGTTCAGGTAGAAGGCGATGAGGGCGTACAGCAGGAGCGAGAGGTCGGCGGGGTCCGCCCCCTGCCAGATCGACAGGAGCTGGATGAGCAGGGCGAGCCCCACCACGAGCATCGTGAGGATCCATCCGAGCCTTCGGAGGAGGAGCAGCAGCACGACCTGGACGAACGACAGGACGAACAGGGCGCCGAACAGGACCGTGAGCAGGCGGATCGCGAGCGTGGCATCCGCCGCGATCAGGAGGTCCAGCCCGAACCCCTTGAGGGCGATGTCCACCTGGCCAGGGTCCGTCGGATCGATCGCGAGCAGGCCCAGCGTGGCCGCGAGCAGGAGGAGCGCCTGCAGCACGAGGAGCCCGCAGATCGCCAGGACGCCGAACGGGCGCCGGCGCCGGCGACGGGAGCTGGTCGGCTTCGCGGACATCACCGGGACTATAGACGCCGGGGACCGCGCGCCGCCCGACGGGCCGGGGCCGCCGGGACGCGAGCGTCCCGACCGGCGGGTCGCCGCCCTTGCTCAGTACCGCCTGCGCTGCGACCGGCGCGCCTTGCCGCCCGTCCGGCTCTTGATGTTCGGCGCGATCGTGGGGTCCCAGGTGGGCCGGTCGAGCCACCCCGCCTGCCAGCCGCTCGCTCCGCCGTCCTCGTCATCGTGCGCGTCGCGGATCCCCGGGAGCCAGTCCGACGCGGTCCCGCCCTCGGGCCCGGCCGGCGCTGCGACCGGCTCCTCGCCGGCGGGCAGGACCCGCACCGAGGTGACCTCCACGATCGGCTCGGCCGGCGCCATCGCCCGCTCCGACGGCTTGCGGCGCGCGCGCTCGGCGGCCCGCTGGGCCGCTCGCTCCGCCGCCCGTTCGGCCGCGCGGCCCACGACCACCGACGCGTCCTGCTCGAGGACACGCAACCGGATCTCCTGGACCTGGTCGCGGAGCGCGGCAGCGCGCTCGAACTCGAGGTCGCGCGCTGCCTGCCGCATCTGCGCCTCCAGCTGCGCCACGAGCTTCTCCACCTGGGCCGTGTCCAGGTCGGCGACGTCGAACCCACCACGCCCCCGCGACTCGTCCGCCCCGTACGCTCCGCCTTCCTCGGCGACGGCCCGCAGCCGGTCGTTGATGTCGTGGATCTCCTTGACGATCGTGGCCGGCTCGATGCCGTGCTCGCGGTTGTACACCTCCTGCACCGCCCGCCGGCGGTCGGTCTCGTCGATCGCCTGGCGCATCGACGGCGTGACCGTGTCGGCGTACATCACGACCTCGCCGCCCACGTTGCGGGCGGCCCGGCCGATCATCTGGACGAGCGACCAGGCGCTCCGCAGGAACCCCTCCTTGTCGGCATCGAGGATCGCGACGAGCGTCACCTCGGGGAGGTCGATGCCCTCCCGCAGGAGGTTGATCCCCACCACGACGTCGTACACGCCGAGGCGCAGGTCGCGGAGGATCCGGACCCGCTCGAGCGTGTCCACCTCGGCGTGGAGATACGAGACCTTCACCCCGAGCTCGTGCAGGTAGTCCGCGAGCTGCTCCGCCATCCGCTGCGTGAGAGTGGTGACCAGGGCGCGCTCTCCGCGCTCCGCCCGGCCGCGGATCCGCTCCAGGAGGTCGTCGATCTGGCCCTCCGTGGGTCGGACCTCGATCCGCGGGTCGACGATCCCGGTGGGCCGGATCAGCTGCTCGACGACGCGCTCGCTCCGCTCCATCTCGTACGGCCCGGGCGTGGCGCTCATGTAGACGACCTGGTTCACCGTCGCCTCGAACTCCTCGAATGTGAGCGGGCGGTTGTCCAGGGCCGAGGGCAGCCGGAACCCGAAGTCGACGAGGATCTCCTTCCGCGTCCGGTCGTTCTTGTACATCCCGACGACCTGCGGGATCGACATGTGGCTCTCGTCCACGACCAGGAGCCAGTCGGGCGGGAAGTAGTCGAGCAGGGTCCACGGGCGCGAGCCCGCCTCGCGGCGCGAAAGGTGCCGCGAGTAGTTCTCGATCCCGGAGCAGTACCCGAGCTCGCGCATCATCTCGAGGTCGAACGTGGTGCGCTGGCGCAGCCGGGCCGCCTCCAGGACCCTCCCTTCCTCCTCCAGCTGCGTCACCCGCTCCTCCATCTCGGCGCCGATGTCCACGATCGCCGCCTGGAGCTTGTCGGCCGGGGTGACGTAGTGGGTGGCCGGGAAGACGGAGAGGTCGTTCCGCTGCGCGAGGAGCTCGCCGGTGAGCGGGTCCACCTCGGTGATCCGCTCGATCTCGTCGCCGAAGAACTCGACCCGGACCAGCCGCTCCTCGGACGCCGGGACCAGCTCGAGCGTGTCCCCGCGGACGCGGAAGCGGGCGCGGGTGAGCGACTGGTCGTTGCGCTGGTACTGCAGGTCCACCAGGTGCCGGAGGACCGCGTCCCGCCTGTACTGACCGCCGACGCGGAGCCGCAGGACGGTGGCGCCGTAGTCCACCGGCGCCCCGAGGCCGTAGATGCAGCTGACGGACGCGACGATGATCGCGTCGCGCCGCTCGAAGAGCGCCTGGGTGGCGGCGTGGCGGAGCTTGTCGATCTCCTCGTTGCGGCTGGAGTCCTTCTCGATGTAGGTGTCCGACCGCGGGAGGTACGCCTCCGGCTGGTAGTAGTCGAAGTAGCTGACGAAGTACTCGACCGCGTTCTCCGGGAAGAAGTCCCGCAGCTCCGCGTAGAGCTGCGCCGCGAGCGTCTTGTTGTGGGCGAGGACCAGCGTGGGCTTCTGGTGCCGGGCGATCACCGACGCGATCGTGAAGGTCTTGCCCGTGCCGGTCGCGCCCAGGAGCGTCTGGTGGCGCATCCCGCGGGCGAGGCCGTCCGCGAGGCCGTCGATCGCCTGCGGCTGGTCGCCGGTGGGCTGGAAGTCGGAGACGAGGGTGAACTCGGGCACGGGCTGCTCCGCGGACTGGAGACGGTGGCCCTTCATCGTACCACCGCCGGCGTCGATTCAGAACGGACGTTCGACTCCACCGCCCGGCGGGCCGACCTCGCCGGGGGTCGGGGGCTCGTCCGCCGCCCGTCCATCGGCTGCGCCCGCGGGGTCGGCGGCGCTCGTGCTCCGGTCCGCGCCCTCGGCGTTCGGAGGGAGCGCCATCGCGACCGCCCCTCGGGCACCACAGCCGCGGTAACACGTGTCGGCCGACGGGACGTTCCACGAGCGACAGCCTTCACAGAGCCAGCGAGCCCGGTCCGCGGTCCCCCGGGCGCGGTGCCAGCGGCGCAGGATCGACGCCGCGAGCGGTCCTCCGGACCCCGTGGCGAGCGGGCCGTGCCGGAGGTAGTACGCGGCCGCGAGGCCCACGGCCATCGCCGCGCCTGCGACCGCCAGCCCGACGGCCAGGAGGCCGAGGGCGCCGGCCCAGTCGAGGTTCGCGGCCTCGCCGGCCGCCCATCCGAACCCGTCCTCCAGCGCAGACCCCATCGGCCTACTCCGACGGCTCCTCCGTCCCGGCCGGCGGCGCCGGCGCGGCTCCCGGCGGCGCCGGCGCGACTCCCGAGGCCGCGCCCTCCCGGGCGCGGCCTGCCAGCGCGTCCGCCAGGGCCCGGCGGATCACGCCCGCCGTGGCCTCGCGTCGTCCCGAGGTGTCGATGACGCGGGCCGCCACGGGCAGGGTCCGCTCGCCGATCCCCGCCTGCGCCGCGATCCGCTGGTCGATCTCCGCCGCCGACATCCCGCGACGGCGGAGGCGCGCGCGCTGGGCGGCGCCCGAGCATGCGACAAGCCACACCTCGTCGCACGTGGCGGCCAGCCCGCCCTCGACGAGCTTGATCGCCTCGACGACCAGGGCGACCGCACCGCCGCGCTCGGCCTCGTGGGCGATCCGCTCGATCTCCCGCCGAACGGCGGGATGCACGATCGCCTCGAGGTCGGCGAGCGCGGCGGGGTCGGCGAAGACGGTGCGCCCAAGGGCCGATCGGTCGAGCGAGCCATCGGGCCGGAGGTAGCCGGCGCCGAATCGTTCCACGACGCGTTCGAGCCCCGCCGTGCCCGGCGCCGTGACGTCGTGCGCGATCCGGTCGGCGTCGATCACGACCGCGCCCTCGCCGCCGAGGACCCGGGCGACGGTGGACTTCCCGCACCCGATCGGCCCCGTCAGCCCGATGCGCAGGGGCCGGGCGCGCGCCGGCGGCCGCGAGGCCGCGCCCGCAGGCATCGCGCCGCGCGCGCCCGCTGGCGCGCGCTCGCCCGGCCGCGTCATGGCGCCATCTCCTCCACGAGCAACCACGCCTCCTCGGCGGCGGCCAGCGCACCGTCGACGTCCGCGAGCTCGTTGCCGATCCGCCGCAGCTCCACGAAGTTCGACTGCACATCCGGGTCGGCGAGCGCCGCCTCCAGAAGCGCCTTGCGCGCGCCGAGGCGTTCGAGGTCGGCCTCGACGGTCGCCTTCCGCCGCCGGTAGGCGTCCTTGGAGAGCTTCTTGGCGGGGGGCCGCGCGGCCGCAGGTGATCCCGGCCCGGCGACGGCCTGCGCGGCGCCCCCGGCGCCGAGCGCAGCCACCCCCGCGCCGCCCGCGACCCGGGCGTCCGGCGCGCCCGCCGGCGCGGCGTGCTGCCCGTCGTGCCGCCGGCGCCCGTGGCCGTCGCCACCGGCCGCCGCGACCGACGCGGAGACCGCTCCGGCCCCGATCGACCCGGCCGTGCCGCCCGCCCTGAACGTCGACCCAAGCGCGACGCCGCCGCCGTGGAGACGCGCCCGCTCGCGGGCCGTCGCCTCCACCACCGTCCACCCGTCCGCGACCGCCGCGCGCCACGCGCGGTATCCGCCCTCGAAGGAGACCGCCAGGTTCTCGTCCACCACCCAGAGGCGGTCGCAGACGATCTCGAGCAGTCGCCGGTCGTGGCTCACCAGCAGGACGGTCGCCGCCGTCTCCCGGAGGAACGACTCCAGCGCCTCGCGGGCCGGGATGTCGAGGTGGTTCGTGGGCTCGTCGAGGAGCAGCACGTTCGACGGCAGGACCCCGAGGAGCGCGAGCTCGAGCCGGGAGCGTTCCCCGCCGGAGAGGCTCGCCACTTCCTTGAGCACGTCGTCGCCGCGGAACAGGAACCGGGCGAGGTACCCGCGCGCCTCGCCAGCCGGCAGGGGCACTTCGGCGAGGAGCGCATCGAGCACCGTGGCGCCCGGGATCGCGACCGACCGAAGCTGCGAGAGGTAGCCGATGGCCGACCTGCTCCCGATCGCCAGCCGCCCGTCGAGGGGGTGCAGCTCGCCGGCGATCGTCTTGAGGAGGGTGGTCTTCCCGGCCCCGTTGGGCCCCACGATCCCGATCCGGTCGCCTCGCCGCGCCTCGAGGAACGGGATCCGGGCGACCTCCATCGGCGTGCCGTCCACGATCCGCCCGATGAGCAGGTCGTCCGCGCGGACGACCACCTCCGCCGAGCGCGTCGGTCCGCCCCCGAGGAACGCGCGGTCCGACAGCTTCATCGTGCGACCGGCGCGCGGCACGTCGATCCGGTCGAGCCGCTCGAGCCGCGCCTCGTGCTCGTGCATCTTCCCGTGCTTGCGCTGGCTCCGGTAGCGCTGGACCAGCTGCTGCTCGCGGGCGATCTCGTCGTCGCGCGTCTCCGACTCGCGCCGCAGCCGGGCGTCGCGTTCCTCGCGCTGGCGGGCGTACGCCGAGTAGTCCCCGCGGAAGGCCGTGAGGCGGCGGTCGCGCAGCTCCCAGATGCGCCCCACGGTCCCGTCGAGGAAGGCACGGTCGTGCGAGGCGACGAGGAGCGCACCGGAGCGTCGCCGCATCTCCTCCTCGAGCCACTCGAGCGCGGAGATGTCCAGGTGGTTGGTGGGCTCGTCGAGGAGCAGGAGGTCGGGGTCGCTGATGAGGAGCCGCGCGAGCGCGGCGCGCGTCTGCTCGCCGCCCGAGAGCGCGGTCGGCGGCCGGTCCCACATCGACCGCGGGAACCCCAGGCCGCCGAGGGTCGCGTCCACGCGCTGGTCGAGAGCGTAGCCGCCCCGGGCGTCGAACCGGTGCTGGAGGTCGGCGTACCGGGGATCGAGCGCCCCGCCGACCGACTCGAGATGCGCCAGCTCCGTCTCCAGCCGCTCGAGCTCCGCGGCGCCGTGGCGCACGGCCGTCCGCAGGTCGGGCGCCTCAGCGAAGGACGCGTCGAGGCTCGTCTCCTGCCGAAGGAAGCCGACCGAGAGCCCGCGCTTGCGCGTCACCTCGCCCCGATCCGGCTCGTCGAGCCCGGCGACGATCCGGAGGAGCGTCGTCTTCCCGGCCCCGTTCGGCCCGACGAGGCCCACGCGCTCGCCGGCCGCGATCGCCGCATCGACGCGGTCCAGGATGACGAAGGTCCCGATCTCGCGGACGATCCCCGCGAGGCGCACCAGCGACACGGCTCAGCCCTCGTCCACGCCCGGCTGCCCGTCGGCCGACTCCGGGGCCGGAGCGACGGCCGAGCCCCGCGCGGCGGCGCGACGGGTGGCGGCGGCCCGGCGCGTCCGCTCCGTGCGGGCCCGGGCCGCGGCGCGCGCGGCCTCGGCGGGCGTGAGCCCGAGGGCGCCCTCCGCGGCGGCCTCGGTCCACCGCGGCCCGCGCCGCGCCGGACGCCCGTCGGACCCCGACCCGGGGGCTCTCGCGCCGGTGCCGCCCGCCCGCGGGGCGGCCTTCGCCGCCCTGCGCGCCAGCGCCCGCTCCCGCGCGACGCCGGCCGCGAGGATCCGCGCCGCACCGGGGCGGTCGACCGCCGGCAGCCGCTGGCAGAACGAGCAGAAGTGCGTCGCGCGGATCCCGAGGACGATCCGCCTGATGGGCCGCCCGCACCGGCGGCACGGCTCGCCCTCCCGCTGGTAGACGTCGAGACGCTCCTGCATCGACCCGTCGCCCTCCGGCGCCGTGTAGTCGTCGATCGAGCTGCCCCGCCGCTCCACCGCCTCCGTCAGGATCGCCCGCACCTCGCGGTAGAGGCGGCGCTCGTCGTCGGGACGGAGCGTCCCCGCGGTCCGCAGCGGGTGGAGCCGTGCGCGCCAGAGCGCCTCGTCCGCGTAGATGTTCCCGACACCCGCCACGAAGCCCTGGTCGGTCAGCAGCGACTTCAGCCGTCCCCGGCGCCCGCGGATCCGCTGCCGCCACGCGCGGAGGGTGAAGGCCGGGTCGAGCGGCTCGGGTCCGAGCCCGGCGAGCGGGCTCGCCTCCCCCTCCTCGGTCTCCAGCTCACCGACCTCGCTCCGCGCATAGAGCCCGACGCGCCCGAACTTGCGGACGTCGCGGAACCGGACCTCCCGGCCGTCGTCGAGCGCGAGGACGAGGTGGACGTGGCGGTCGGACGGCGTGTCCGACGTCACCACGAACAGCTGCCCGGTCATCTTCAGGTGGACGGTGAGCGCCCGGTCGCCGGACAGCTCCACGACGATGCGCTTGCCGCGCCGGCCCACCGCCTCGATGACCCGCCCGGACACCGTCTCCGCGAGAGCCTCCGGGGTGTGCGTCTGCACCGTGGCCGGCCAGTCGCACGCCGCGCCGACGATCGTCGCCCCCACGACGAGCGCGCGGAGATCGCGCGCGACGGTCTCGACCTCGGGGAGCTCGGGCATGCCGGAGCCTCAGTCGGGGCCGGCTTCGCCGTCGCCGGCCTCGCCGCCGCCCTCGGACCCCGTCGTGCCGGCCGGGTCGGCCGGGGCTCCCACCGCGACCATCTCCTGCCAGTCGTCGCCGACGCGCACGTCCACGTCGAGCGGGACGTCGAGCGGGAGCGCCGTCTCCATCGTCTCCCGGACGACCGGTGCGATCGCGTCCACCTCGCCGCGCGGCACCTCCAGGACGAGCTCGTCGTGGACCTGGAGGAGCATCCGGCTGCGGAAGCCGCCCTCGCGCAGCCGCCGGTCGAGGCGGATCATCGCGATCTTCACGATGTCCGCGGCCGTGCCCTGGATGGGCATGTTGATGGCCATCCTCTCGCCGGCCTGGCGCAGGTTGGGGTTCGACGCCCGCAGCTCCGGGATCTCGCGCCGCCGCCCGAGCAGCGTGGTGACGTACCCCTGCTCGGCGGCGACCTCGCGGATGTGGAGCATGTACTGGCTGATGCCGGAGTAGGTCGCGAAGTAGCGGTCGATGAACGCCTTGGCCTCCTCGCGGGGGATGTTCGCCCGCGTCGAGAGCCCGTAGTCGCTCATCCCGTACGCGATGCCGAAGTTCACCATCTTGGCCATCGCCCGCTCGTCCTTGGTGACGGCGGCCTCGTCCTTGTGGAGCACGAGCGCGGCGGTCCGCCGGTGGATGTCCACGCCCTCGGCGAACGCCTCGCGCAGGTGCGCGTCGCCCGACACGTGGGCGAGGATCCGCAGCTCGATCTGGGAGTAGTCGGCGGCGAGCAGGACCAGCCCCGGGTCGCCGGC
>JAKOQS010000026.1 GCA_029778235.1 Chloroflexota bacterium
GGCATCCTGCGCCCTCCCGCTCCGCCGGCGGTGCCCCCCGATCCCCCGTGCCCCGACCGTGCACCGACGGTGCGCGCGACGCCAGTGGCGTTCGTCACTTCGGATGGCCGGAGGCGGTGCAGCCGGCGTGCGGCGGCTCGCGCGCGCCCCTCTCCGGGGCGGCTGCGGCGGGGTCCCGGCCCGGCCTTCGGCCGCGGCCGGGCGGCGGGTCTCGGCTACGCCCCTCGGCGGCGGGCGTTTACGCGGCGGCCCCGGGCGGCGCCCTCGCCCCGGGCGCCCGGGAAGGCGCCGGCGAGCGCCTCGGCAGTGGGCTCCGGCGCGGCCGGGATGGTCGGCAGCTCGGTCTGCTCCTCGAGCCCCGACAGGATGATCCGCCGCATCTCCGCCTCGACGGCCGGGTCCGTCTCCACGGGGCGGTAGCGGGCGAGGCGGCGGTCCACCTCGTCGCACGCACGCGCGTACGTGTCCTTCCCGCCGGCCTTGAGCCAGTTCTCGCGGTTGTCGCGGTCGATGACGGGCGACGGCAGGTACATCTCGGCCGGCCAGTGGGCGGTGGTGTGGTCGGCCATGATCAGGTGCTGGTCGGCCATCAGGCGGTCCACCAGGCCCTGCACGGGCAGGTCGTCCGCGACGCGGACCTCCCGGACGAATCGAAGCGCCTGGCCGCACATGTCGTCGTCGAAGACGAGCTTGGCCGGGCTGAAGACGAGGAGGTAGTCGAGCATCCCGGGGCCGCTCACGCTGTTCACGCCGGCGAGGGCCGCCACCAGCGCGCTCCCGAACGTCTCCGCGCCCGCCTGTGCGTCGAGCACGGGCGCGTCGGAGAGCGCCATGTACGACTGGCAGGGCAGGCCCAGCGACTTGGCCACCGCGACGTAGGCCGCGTCCAGCGCCACCGCCTCGATGGCGGCCATGGGCGAGCTGGCGATCTTCATGTGGAAGGCGGCCGGCGCACCCCCGAAGAGCACCGGCGCGCCCGGACGGATCACCTGCGCCATGGTGATTCCGGCAAGCACGTCGATCGTGTGGAAGATCGTCGCGCCCACGAGCGTGACCGGCGCCACCAGTCCCATGAGCGTGACCGGGACGATCTCGACCGGGATGCCCGCCTCCACGCAGTCGATCAGGTTCTGGCACGAGTCCTCGGAATACCGGAAGTTCCCGGTCGCGGTGATGGTGAAGATCGACATCGGGCGCGCGGCCAGGTCGCCGCGGTCCGCGCGGAACAGCTGCATCAGCTCGACCATCCGCGGGACGCCGTGCTCGGTGAACGCGCCCGACACGACCGGCTTCCGGGAGTTGGTCAGCACCATGAACAGGCGCCAGGCGTCGGAGACCTGCGCCTCGATGTCAGCGTTGGTCGAGAAGGCCGTGGCCAGGTAGCTGATGTGGTCGAGGCCGTCGCCCAGGCGCACGTACTCGACGAAGTCCGTCGAGTCGGCGAGCCGGACCGCGCCCGTCCGGTGGTCCAGCCACTTGAGGCCCGACGACCCGGGGACGAAGTGGACCCGGTCGCCGCCGAGGTCCGCGTGCGGACGCCCGTCGCGGTCGTACAGGACGAACGAGCGGGGCGCGTCCGCGATCGCCTTCTCGACGATCGCGCGCGGGAAGAGGATGCGATCGCCCGCGGCATCCGTCGGGAGGCCCGCGTCGAGCAGGCGGCGGCGCATCCCGGCGCCGCGGATCTCCATCCCGGTCTCCGCGAGCACGCGCATCGACTCGTCGAGGACCCGCTCGACGAGGTCGTCGGAGAGGAAGCGCAGTGTCGGTCGCATCGCCGCGGAAGGCTACCGCATCCGCCGTCCTCAGGCGTCGTCGCCGACGATGCCCTCGGTCATGGCCGTGAACTCGGCGCGGAGCGTGGCGCGGTCGGCCGCGTCGAGCCAGGTGGACTCGATCCCGTCGATCGCCAGGTTCGCCAGCCACGCGGCCGTCACCCCGCACCCCTCCGCGACCGCGCGGTACTCGCGCCCGAGATCGAGGTCCATCATCGCGGGATCGTCCGTGTTGATCGTCAGGAGGAGGCCCGCATCGCGCATCGCCACGAGCGGGTGCTCGGCGAGAGAGCGGTAGCGGTTCGCGATGACGACGTTGCTCGTCGGGCACACGGTGAGGGGGATCCTTTCCGAGGCGCACCTCGCGACGAGCGTCGGGTCCTCCACGATCGCCACGCCGTGGTCGATCCGCTGCGCGCCCAGCACGTCGATCGCCAGCCGGATGTTCTCCGGGCCGACGCCGACGGCCTCGCCCGCGTGGCATGTCCGCCGCAGGCCCAGGTCGCGGGCGGCCGCGTACGCGGGCTGGAACTGCCGCATGTCCACGCCGAGCTCCGTGGAGTCCGCGCCGATGCCGATGACGCGCTCCGCGCGGCCGCTCCGCCGAAGCTCGCCGAGCCGCTCGACGAGAGCCAGGCCGGCGCCGCCGCCGTACGCCTTGTCGATGCCCGCGATCAGCATGCATCGGGCGGCCGTCTCGGCCTCCGCCGCCTCGATCCCCTCCGTCAGGCCGGCCACGATGTCGCCGAGGTCCTGGCCCGCCGCCAGGTGGCGTGCGGGCGTGAAGAACATCTCGCGGTAGCGCAGCCCGTGGGCCGCACCGTCAACGACCGACTCGTATGCGATCCGTGCCCAGTCGTCCCGCGAGACCAGCGTCTCCTGCACGAGCCAGAAGACCGCGAGGAACGAGTCGAGCGAGTCGTAGCGGTACAGGAGGCTGGGGTCGTCGACCGGCAGCGGCCGCCCGGCCTTGCGGGCGAGCTCGACCACCGTCCCGGGCCTGACCGTGCCCTCCACGTGGCAGTGGAGCTCGACCTTGGGGATCAGGTCGTAGACGTCCAGCCGGTCGTCCACCATGGCGATCCTCCCGTGTCCGCGTCCGCAGCGGCGCGTGCATCATGCGGCTTCCCATCATGCGGCCCCGACGACGCCGCCGCGGGGGCACACGTGCGGCACGGACACGCTCGGGCGCCGATCCCCCGCCTTGACGCGTGGCGAGCATGGGCTACTCTGTCCGCCCGGACGAACGGGCGCACCGCCGGAGACGTGCGCCCGGGGCGACCGGCAGGCGAAGGCGATGCGACATGGCCCGATCGATGTGGCGGGGCGCCATCCAGTGGGGGCTGGTCACCATCCCGGTCAAGCTCTACCTCGCGACGGAGTCGCGCTCGATCAGCTTCAACATGCTTCACGAGGCGTGCCTGAACCGGATCCAGATGCGCACGTACTGCCCGCACGAGGACATGCAGATCTCGCGCGGGGACACGGTCCGGGGCTACGAGTACGCCAAGGACCGGTACGTCGTCATCACGGACGAGGACCTCGCGAGCATCCCGCTCCCGACCGTGCGCGCGATCGAGGTGGAGCGGTTCGTCCCCGCGACGCCCACGGCCGACGAGCCGCCCCGATACGTCAAGCAGGCGTACTACGTGGAGCCCGAGCCGATCGGCCGGCGGGCGTACGCGCTGTTCCGCGAGGTGCTCGCGACGAAGGACCTGGCTGCCATCTGCAAGGTCGTGATCAAGGATCGCGAGGCGCTCGCGGCGCTCGGCCCGCACGGCGCCGTCCTTGTCCTCGAGACCCTGTACTGGCCGGACGAGATCCGCGCGTTCGCCGAGCTGGACCTGCCCGACGAGGACGTCGAGGTGAAGCCCGCCGAGCTGTCCATGGCCGAGCAGCTCGTGGCACCGATGACCGGCGCGTTCGACCCGTCCGCGTTCCGGGATGAGTACCGGGCCGCACTCGAGGAGGTCATCACCGCCAAGGTCGAGGGCCGTGAGGTCGTCGAGCCGGCCGAGCCCGAGGTCGGCGGGGGCCAGCTGGCCGACCTGATGGCGATGCTCGAGGCGAGCGTGAAGGCCGCGACGGCGGCGCGCCCGGCCGACGAGAAGGCCGCGGGGAAGAGCGCGAAGGGCGCGACGGCGGCGAAGGGCGCGACGGCGGCGAAGGGCGCGACGACCGCGAAGGGCGCGAAGGCCACCGCCGGGGTCACGAGCCGTTCCGTCGGCGTGGCCGCCAAGCCCGCCGGCGCCGCGAGCCGAGCCGCGAAGCCGGTCAACGTGGCGGACGCGGCCGCCGCTCGTGCCGCCCGAGGGACGGCGGAGGGCCGTGCCGCCGCAGCGTCCGCTGCCGGCGCGTCTGCGGCGCCGTCCGCCGGCAGCACCGCCCGGCGCCAGCGCCCCCGCGTCGCCGAGGACGAGCAGGAGGCGGCAGCGGCGAAGGTCCAGCGTCGCCGGAGCGCGTGAGGGGGGACGAGACGGGGGGATCCGCGACGGGTCGCCCGGGGCAGCTGCCGCTCGGGCTCGAGCCGCGCGCGGGCGGGCTCATCGACCGGGTCCGGCCGATGCTCCCGACCGACGGCGAAGGCCCGTTCGACGACCCGGACTACCTCTTCGAGCCCTGGTGGCCCGGCATCCGCGCATTCGTCTCGGTCGAGGACGGTCGCGTCCGCGTCCGGGCCGAATCGCTGGTCGACCCCGCGCGGCACTTCCCGGAGCTCGCCGCGCTTCCCCTGCTCGTCCGCGAGGACGGCGTCGTGCTCGACGCGACGCTGATGGTGCTGGACGGGGAGGGGAGGCCCGACACGCGCATGCTCGACGAGCGGCTCGCGGCGGGCGATCCGGTCCGGCTGATCGGCACCGCCGCTCTCGTCGCCTCCGACCTGATCGTGCGCGCCGGCCGTGACCTCGCGAGCCGGCCGTTCGGCGAGCGGCGCGCCGCGCTCGAGGACGTGCTGGAGCCTGCGCCCTGGTGCATGGTCGGGCGCGGGTTCGTCGGCGAGGGCACCCGGGTGGCGTCCGTCCTGGGACCGCTGGGCTTCCGCGCGATGTCCGCGCGGCGCCTCGACGCCCGCCTGCGCCGCGGTCGCGCCGGCGACGCGTGGTTCCGCGTCCCGCTCGTCGCCGCGCCGCGCGCCCTCCCCGCGATCCTGGCGGTCGTGCAGCGGCTGCCCCTGTAGGGCGAGAGGCCGGGATGTCGCTCGATGCCTACCGGGCCAAGCGCGATTTCGCGCGGACGCCCGAGCCCGCGCCCGGTGCTCCGCCGGGAACGCCCGCGGGAGGTCGTGGACGGTTCGTCGTCCACCGGCATCGCGCGACCCGTCTCCACTACGACCTGCGGCTGGAGGTCGACCGCGCCCTCGCGTCGTGGGCGATCCCTCACGGGCCCACGCGCGACCCGGGCGTCCGGCGGCTCGCCGTCCGCACCGAGGACCACCCCATCGAGTACCTCGACTTCGAGGGCCGCATTCCGAAGGGCGAGTACGGCGCGGGCGATTCGATCTGCTGGGACTGGGGGACCTTCCAGGCCGAGGAGACCTGGGATCCGGCCGACGCGCTCCGCGGCGGCGAGCTCAAGCTCCGGCTCTGGGGTGAGAAGCTCGTCGGCCGGTGGACGCTCGTCCGGACCGGGGACCAGGGCGCCGCCGACAGGGCGGCGGGCGCAAGGGGCGGGCGCGCCGGCCGCAGTCCTGCGGGCACGGGCGGCCGGGGGCATGAGGGGGAGTGGCTCCTGATCGCCAAGCGAGGACCCGATGCGGTGGACGGCTGGGACGCTGCCGACCATCCCGCGTCGGTCAAATCCGGCCTGACCAACGAGGAGGTGGCCGCGGGCGTCCCGCCGAGGGCCGCGAAACCTGCGCCTGCGCCGCTCGCCACCCTCGACCCGCCTGGCTCGCGTCCCGCTCCCCAGCCGGCGTTCGTCGAGCCGATGCTCGCGACGCCGGGCAGCGCCCCGTTCGACGACCCCGACTGGCTGTTCGAGCCCAAGTGGGACGGCTATCGCGTCCAGGCGATCGTGGCGGACGGCAAGGTTTCGCTGCGGACCCGCAACGGCCACGATGCGGGCCGGTACTTCCCGGAGCTCCTCGGACCTCCGACGTGGCTCGCCGCGCCGGAGGCGATCGTGGACGGCGAGGTGGTGGCACTGGACGCGTCCGGCCGGCCCGACTTCGGCCTCCTGCGCGCGCGCCCCGGGCTCCCGGGCGCCCGGCCGGGTGCTCGCGCGTCCGACCGCGCGGAGGCGCACGGCGGCGTGGCCGGCTCCACGGCGGATCTGCCCGAACCGTCCCCGGGCGCGTCGTCGCCCGGACCGGCAGGCACCGTCGTCTTCATGGCGTTCGACCTGCCGTGGTGCGCCGGGCGCTCCTATCTCGACGTCGCGCTGCAAGACCGCAAGGAGGTGCTGCGCCTCGTCCTGCGTGAGCACCCGCGCGTCCGGTACGCATCGCACATCCCCCGCGACGGCATCGCCTTCTACGCCGCGGTCGCCGCGCAGGGCCTCGAGGGCGCGATGGCGAAGCACCGGCGGAGCCCGTACGCGCCGGGACGTCGCTCGACCACCTGGCTGAAGCTCAAGGTGCGCCCCACGCAGGAGCTCGTCGTGGGCGGCTACGTGCGCGGTCGGGGGACCCACCGGGACCTCGGCGCGCTCGTCGTCGGGGTGATGGAGGACGGCCGGCTGCGCTACGCGGGTCGCGTCGGCAGCGGCATGGACGCGGAGACACGCGGCTGGCTGAAGGCCGAGCTGGACAGCCGAGCCCGGCCGGAGCCGCCGTTCGACGTCGCGCCAGCCGAGCTCGGCCGCACGCCCGACGCGACCTGGGCGGCGCCGACCCTCGTGATCCGGGCGGCCATCGGCGGCTGGACGCGCGATGGGCTGGTCCGGCAGGCGTCGTTCGACTCGGAGGCCCCGGAGGTGGACCCAGGGTCGGTGGAACGCCAGGAGGCCGTCGGCCCGGAGGCGGCGCGGGCGGCGCTGGCCAGGGTCCGAGCGGCCCGGCACGGGGCCGGGGGTGCCTCCGGGCGGGCCGCCGGGCGGGGCCCCGGGCGCGCCGAGGTCGCGGGCACGGCCGCCTCCGCGAGCAGGGCCGCCGGGCGGGGCCCCGGGGCGGCCCCCGGCCGTGCCTCCGCGCGGTCCGCGTCCGCGGGCACGATCCCCGCCGTGGGACCGCCGGACGCTGCCGAGCTGGCGGCCCTCGACGCCCTGCCGGCCGCCGGTGGCGCGTGGCTGGTGGGCGGCCGCTCCATCACGGTGACCCACCCCGATCGGGTCATCGCCCCCGGGCGAGACGGCCCGCCGGTCACCAAGCGCGATCTCATCCGCTACTTCGCGCTGATCGCGCCCGTCATGCTCCCGCACCTCGCGGGCCGACCCCTCAACGTGGTCCGGTTCCCCCAGGGCGTCGGGAAGGAGCCGTTCTGGCAGCGCGACTTGGGCCCCGGGGCGCCGGACTGGGTGACCCGCTGGCGCGAGCCCGACCCGCCCGACCGGCGCCCGCACGACCACGTGCTCGCCGACGAGCCCGCCGCGCTCGCATGGCTCGGCAACATGGGAGCAGTCGAGCTGCACCCGTGGACCTCGCTCGCCGACGATCCCGGCGAGCCGCGATGGGCGCTCGTGGACATCGACCCCGGGCCGGCCACCACGTGGGAGGAGACCCTGGTGCTTGCTCGACTGTTCCGCCGGGCGTTCGAGCACCTGGGCGTCGTGGGCGCCCCGAAGGTCTCGGGCAAGCGCGGGATCCAGGTCGTGGTGCCGCTCCGGCCCGGCTACACGTTCGCGGAGACGCGCGACTGGGTGGAGAAGGTCTCCCGCGCGGTGGGCGCCGCGGTGCCGGACCTCGTGAGCTGGGAGTGGTCGAAGGATCGGCGCGACGGTCGCGCCCGCCTGGACTACACGCAGAACTGGGGCAACCGCACCCTCGTGGCCGCCTACTCGCCGCGCCCCGCGCCCGGGCTGCCCGTATCGACGCCGATCGCATGGGACGAGCTGGACGACCCGACACTCCGCCCCGACGGCTGGACGATCCGCACGATCCTCGAGCGCGTCGCCGCCCGGGGCGACCTCTTCGCGCCGGCCCGTGGGCCTGGCCAGTCGCTGCCGTCGCTGTGATGGACACGTCGTCGGCCCTCGGTCGGGGTCCCCGGGCGCGGCTGGACCTGGACCGGGTCGCGATCATCGCCTTCCGCCGCGCGGTCGGCGCGCTCGACGAGCGGCTCCCGCCCGGCCCCGATCCCCTCCGGCTCGTCGCGTGGGCGGGGCTCCAGGACAGCATGCCCCGCGCGGCCCTGCTGTCGATCCACGCCCGGGTCTCCGGCACCGGGCCGGAGGCGTGGGAGGACCCATCTCTCGCGCAGGTCTGGGGCCCCCGGTACAGCGCCTACGTGGTCGCGGCCCGGGACCGCGCGGTCTTCACGCTCGGCCGGCTCCCCGCCGACGACCGCGGCCGCAGGCGCGCGACCGAGACCGCGGATCGGCTCGAGGCCTTCCTCGGCGGCCGGCGGATGCCGTACGGCGAGGCCGGCCGCGGCCTGGGGATCCCGCCCAACGCGCTCCGCTACGGAACGACGACGGGTCGGATCCTCCTGCGCTGGGATGGCGCGCGGCAGCCGGTCGTCTGGACCGCGCCGCCGCCCGAGACGGAGCCGCGCGACGCCCGCCTCGAGCTCGCCCGGCGGTACCTGCACGTCTTCGGCCCGGCGACGCCCACGGCGTTCGCGCGGTGGGCGGGGGTCACGCCCGCCCGCGGCCGCGCCACGTTCGACGCGCTCGGCTCGTCGCTCGTCCCCGTCCGCACGCCGATCGGTGACGCGTGGATCCTCGCCGGGGACGAGGCGGCGTTCCGCGCGGCGCCGGCGCCCCCCGCGCCGGCCCGGCTCCTGCCGAGCGGCGACGCGTTCTACCTGCTCCAGGGCGCGGACCGCGACCTCCTGGTGCCCGATGCCGCCCGGCGCGGGGAGCTGTGGACCTCGCGCGTCTGGCCGGGCGCCGTCCTCGTCGCGGGGGAGGTCACCGGGACGTGGCGGCGGGCGGACTCGGAGGTCACCATCCGCACGTGGCGCAGGCTCTCCCCGACCGAGCGCGACGCCGTCGCGGCGGAGGCCGCATCCCTGCCGCTGCCGGGCCTCGCCGGACCGGTCACCGTCGCCTGGGAGGCGTAAGAGGCGCCTGGGACGCGCCCGTACCACGGGCCGGCCCGCCGGCCTCGCGTCGCGCACGGACCCGCAGCCGCGCCCTGCGCGCGGCCCTCGGCCCCCGCGTCACTCCGCCGGGCGCAGGCGCTCCAGCCCCTCGAGGATCAGGTCCAGGCCGAAGGTGAACTCCGCCTGGACGACCTCGGGGCCGGATGCGTGGACCGCCATCGCCAGCAGGCTCGGATAGAGGTCTGCCGGGAGGTTGGCGGCGAACCCGGCCGCGATCTCACGCCCCTGGTCGGGATCGAACGCCCACGACTGCTCCTGAAGGGCGAACCCGTACGTGTGGCTGTCGAGGGCCATGAACGCCCGCCCCACCGTCACCCAGTCGAACCCGGCTCCGTGCAGGGTCCCCAGCATGCCGTCGAGGTACCGCAGCCGCGCCGGGCCCGGGTTCATCCGCGACTCGAGCACGGCCCCGGCCCACGGGTGACGCCGCAGCGCCGCGTGGGCGGAGATCGCGCTCCGTCGGACCTCCGCCCGCCAGTCGCCGGTGGCGTCCGGGACCTCGAACTCGCTCGTCACGAGGTCGGCGAGCCCGTCGAGGACGTCCTCCTTGCCGGTGACGTACCGGTAGAGGGACATCGCCTCCACGCGGAGCAGCGTGCCGATCCGGCGCATGGAGACCGCCTCGATCCCCTGCTCGTCGGCGAGCTTGAGCGCCGCCCGGAGGATCCGCTCCCTCGTGAGCGGCGCGCGACGCCTCGGCACCCGCTGCTTCGTGCTCGTGTCCGTCATCGTCGGAGCCCTCTTGACATGCTTACGGTGTAAGTGTACCTTACGCCGTAGGCTTACAGTGTAGCGGGACAATGTCCCGGAGGGAAGACCCGATGAAGGCGATCGTGCAGCGTCGATACGGCCCACCGGGGGCCCTCGCGCTCGAGGACGTGCAGACGCCGGTCCCCGGCCCCGGCGAGGTCCTCGTGCGCGTCCGCGCCGCATCGATCTTCGCCGGCGACCTCCACGTGCTCCGCGGCCGGCCACGGGTCATGCGCATGTCGACCGGCCTGCGCCGGCCGAAGAAGGCGATCCCCGGGATGGACCTTGCGGGGGTCGTCGAGTCGGTCGGGCCCGGGGTGGACCGCCTCCGCCCCGGTGACGAGGTCTTCGGGTGGGCCCCGGGCACGCTCGCGGAGTACGCGTGCGGCCCCGCCGACCGGTTCGAGCGCAAGCCCGACCGCCTGAGCTTCGAGCAGGCCGCCGCCGCCCCCGAGGCAGGGGTGACCGCCATCCAGGGGCTCCGCGACCACGGCCGGGTCGCCGCCGGCCAGTCGGTCATGGTCATCGGCGCGTCGGGCGGCGTGGGGACGTTCGCGATCCAGGTCGCGAAGGCGCTCGGGGCTTCCGTCACCGCGGTCTGCAGCACGGGCAACGTCGAGCAGGCACGCGCGATCGGCGCGGACGAGGTCATCGACTACACGACCAACGACCCGACCGCCACCGGGCGCCGGTACGACGTGATCTTCCAGGTCGCCGGCACGGCCAAGCCGTGGCGGCTGCGACGCCTGCTGAACCGCGACGGGGCCCTCGTCCTGTGCAGCGGGGACGGGCGGATGAGCGGCATCGACCGGATCGCGCTGGGCACGCTCACCTATGCGTTCGCGAGCCAGCGCCTCGGGGTCTTCGTGACGAACGAGGACCGTCCCGGCCTCGTCGCCCTCCGCGAGCTGATCGATGCGGGCGCCGTGACGCCCGTGGTCGAGCGGACCTTCCCGCTGGAGGCCGCCGCGGACGCGTTCCGGCAGCTGGAAGCCGGGCACGCCCGGGGCAAGCTCGTCATCACCGTCTGAGCCGGACCGTCAGGCAGCGGTCGGAAGGAGCCAAGCCATGCTCACCCAGTTCGTCGTGCTCGTCGCCTCCGTCGCGGCCGTGGCCGTGACGGTCGGGATCGCGTTCGTCATCGGCATGCGGCGGAAGTCGCCGATCGTGCAGCGCCCGGTCGTGTGGTTCACCAAGCGATGGATCAACCCGCGGCAGCTCCGGACGGCCGGGACCGCCGGCGCTGTCACCGGCGTGGTCCGGCATCGCGGGCGCGTCTCCGGGCGGATCCACGAGACACCCGTCGACATCGTGCCCGCCGGCGATGCCTTCCTCGTCGCCCTCCCGTACGGCACGAATGCCCAGTGGGTCCGCAACGTGCTCGCCAGTGGGTCCGCA
Source organism: Chloroflexota bacterium (assembly GCA_029778235.1). GTDB lineage: Bacteria > Chloroflexota > Limnocylindria > Limnocylindrales > CSP1-4 > CAIYQJ01. The sequence continues at coordinate 11,126 of JAKOQS010000026.1, forward strand.
ACGCTCCGCACCGACGGTCGCATCGTCGACGTGGACCGAGCCGAGCTGGTCCCCATGGCCGTCGTCCTCGACGCCTTCCCCGAGGGCGACCGACGCAGCTTCCGCTTCATGAAGGTCGACCAGTGCCTGCGCCTCCGGCCGGTCGACGCGACCGGGACGCGGCCGCTCGAGATGGCGGCCACGGCCTGACCGTGCGGAGTGCCGGACAGCGGGACCGCGTCCTCTGCCGGTGCCGGCCGGGATCCCCGCTTCCGGCCGGCAGCCGCCGGGGCGACGGCTGCCGGCGTCCCTGCTCCCGCTATCCGCGTCGCGCGTCGATGGATCGCAGCCAGTTGCGCAGCTCGACCTCACGGATCCGCGGGTCCAGGAGATCGTCGTTGACGTGGAGCTCCGCCCGCAGGTCCGTCCTCCCGGGATCGGCCGCGAGGGCCTTCATCTTCGCTGCGTAGGTCGCCACGGCCTCCTCGTCGGGGAAGATCCCCTCCCGCACCAGGGGCTTTGCCCGCGCTGCGATGAGGCGGCCCATCTCGTGCAGGGTGTACTCGGGGTGGTACTGGGTGGCCCAGAACGCCCCGTCGCCGACCTCGACGATCGCCGCCTGGACGTGGCTGAACTCGTTGGTCGCGAGCAGCGGGGTGCCGTCGGGGAGCCGCACGACCTCGTCGAGATGCATGATGAAGGCGTCGAACCGCTCCGGCTTCCCGACGTGCATCGGCGCGGTCCGCGCCGCGTCCGTGAGCCGGATGTCCCGGGCGATGCCCCACTCGCGGCCACGCGGGTTCGCGGCGACCTCGCCGCCCGCCACCAGCGACGCGAGCTGGATCCCCCAGCAGCTGCCCCAGCAGACGGCCCCGGCCTCCATCAGCTGCTTCGCGAAGGTGATCTGTGGCGCGACCCGCGGGTCGTCCGTCTTGTAGACGGTCAGGTCCGAGCCCGTCCAGATGAAGCCGTCGAAGTCGCCGATGGTCGTGCCGGGCGGGAGCGCGAAGTCCGGATCGGCGATGAACACGATCTCGGTCGTCGCGTTGGGCGCCTCCCGCCGGAGGACGTCCCGGAACAGGTCGTGCGGGTGGCCCACGTCGGACCGGTCGAAGTTCTCGCGGCTGGCTGCCGGGTAGCAGTTGACGATGAGGAACCGGTGCGGCGCCAGGGTCGTGGGAGAGGTCATGCGTGTGCTCCGCGCTGGGGGAAGTCGGTGATCAGGCCGGCGATGCCCATCCGGGTGAGTCGCTCGATCTCCTCGGGCTCGTTGACCGTGTACGGGTTGAGCCGGATCCCACGGGCGAGCTGCTCCTCGATCTGCTCGATCGTCATGCGCTCGATCCGCGGGTTGAAGGTGTCGAAGGACGGGTCGGAGAAGTCGATCGGATCCTCCGGGAAGAGGCCCAGGATGGCCTGGACCTCGAACTCGGGCCGGCGACCCTTCAGCTCCCTGAGCCAGGCATGCCGGGCCGACGAGAACAGCAGGTGGTCCGGCCCGATCCCCACCTCGTCGACGAGCGCGAGCACGGCACTCACCTCGTCGAACGCGTCGTTGGGCTTCGGCTGGGCCTTGAGCTCCAGGTTCAGGCGCCAGTCGAGCTCGAGCGTCAGCTCGAACGCCTCGCGCAGGGTGGGGACCTTCTCGCCGCGGTAGGCGGCCAGCTCCTGCGGCGTGACCGCCCCGGCCGCGACCTGCCCGAAGGGGTCGTCGCGCTCGAACCACGAGCCGGCGTCGAGCGTCCGGATCTCGTCGAGGGTGTACGTCGAGAACGGCGCCGGGACGCGATCCGGGAACTTCGCCGCCACGTCGGTCGTGCGCGTCATCGCGTCGTCGTGCATGAGGAAGAGCCGGCCGTCCGCGCTGACGGCGACGTCCGTCTCCCACAGGTCCGCGCCGAGCGCGTGCGCCTTCCGCGCGGCGGCGAGGGTGTTCTCCGGCGCGAGGCTCCGGGCGCCCCTGTGGGCGATGATCGCGGTCATCCTGCTGCCTCGGCCCCTCCGACGCGCTGGGCGGCCGTGCTCGGTCGCCGTAGCGCAAGGCTACACACGAGCGGCCGGGTCCGTCCGGCTGCACGGCGGGCGTCGGCTGCTGTGCCCGGCGGCGCTTGGCCACCCGCCATCGGCTGGCCCCCCGGGGTCCGGGATGCGCGGCACGACGCCGTCGCGGTCAGGCGATCGTGACCACGACGTTGCCGCGCTTGTGGTCCGCCTCGACGTACCGGTGGGCGTCCGCGATCCGCTCCAGGGGGTAGACGCGGTCGATCACCGGCTCGATCGCGCCGGCGTCCACCAGCACGGCGAGCTCGGCGAGATCGGCGGCCGAGAAGGCGGGGGTCCCGTCGTCCACCGAGACGTACCGGCCGCCCGGCGCCAGTGCCCGGCGGCACGCGTCCTTCAGGGTCGAGCCGCGTCGCCTCCCGACCGCGTCGATGACCAGGTCCCACGTGGTGCCGGCCGGCGGAGAGTCCACGCGCGTGTAGTCCAGCGTCGAGGCGGCGCCAAGGGACCGCACCAGCGCGGCGTTGTCGGGGCCGCAGACGCCGGTCACGGTCGCGCCGGCGTGTCGCGCGAGCTGGACCATCGCGGTCCCGGCCGCGCCCGAGGCGCCGTACACGAGCACCCGCTCGCCGCTGCGGAGCCTGCCGCGTCGGAGGTAGTGCAGCGCCATGAGCCCCCCGTACGCGATCGCGGCGGCCTCCTCGTCGGTGGCCTCCGCCGGGGCGAGGGCGACGCTGCTCTCCTCCTTCAGGCACGCGAACTCGGCGTAGGCCCCGAAGCGAAGCTTGGTGAAGGCCCACACGCGGTCGCCCGGCCGGAACCGCCGGACGGACCGGCCGGCCTCGACCACCTCCCCGCAGACGATCATGCCCAGGATCCGTCGACGCGGGCGCCGCAGGCCCACGAGGAGGCGGAACGGGACCTGGACGCGCAGCGGCGACATCGGGATGCCACTCCGGACGTACCAGTCGCTCGAGTTGACCGTCGAGGCGTGGACCCTGACCAGGATCTCGTCCTCGGCGGGGAGGGGTGCCTCCACCTCCGCGACCCGGAGGACCTCCGGGGGACCGTAGCGGTCGCAGACCGCTGCCTTCATGACGGTCACCTCGCCGTCACCGGCGTGGCGGCCGGCCGCACGACGGGGAGCACCGGCTCGGACGCGGAGTGGCCGACCGGGCTGAACCCCTTCACGATCAGCCAGACGGCAAGGACGATCTCCTGCAGGAAGATGGGGACGCCGAGGAGCGGGTAGCTCGTCACCGGGACGTCACCGAGCAGCACCAGCACGGCCATCGCGGTCAGAATGCCGACCGCCAGGATCCCCCAGCCGGAGAGCCACCGGGGGACGACCCGGGACCGGAAGAACGCGAGGTAGTAGAGGCACGCGCCGAGGCAGAAGGCGAACACCCCCACCAGGGCCGCGTCGTCGCGCAGGCTCAGGAGCAGGCCGCCGATGGCGCCCGACACGCCCGTCTCGGTCGCGCTCGCCGTGAGGGATGCCCCGCCGACCGTCCCGAGGGACAGCAGGCAGGCGATGGCGACCAGGTACATGACCGCCTCGAGCGTGCGGAAGACGACGGAGCCGAGCGCGGCTCCGGGATCCGTCCGCCTGAGGACGGGGTACATCGCGACGGCGATCCCGGCGCACGCGAATGCCGCGATGATCAGCAGCAGCGCACCGGCCGCCATGCGTTCGGGCTCGCCGGCCGTCCTGGCGAGGTAGTCGGGGCCGGCAAGGCCCGGCCTGACCGCCGCGCCGAGCAGGTTCGCCGCCGTCGCGACGATGAACAGCACGCCCGTGAGCCGGGCGGCATTCCGGTCGTTCATCCTGGTCTCCCTGGCTGGGCGGGACTGCGTCCGCCGTCACGTCCACAGCCTCGCGTGCGAGGCCCTCGCGGACATCCCCGAGATCCGTGACCCGGTCGTGATCCCGGACGGCTCGGACGCATCGACGGGGGAGTACCGTGCTCTCCACGATGGCCACGCCCTCCCGTCGACCCGGCGACCTGCCGGCCGAGACCACCAGCTTCATCGGTCGGCGCCACGAGCTCTCGGAGCTGCGGAAGAAGCTCGCGACGGCCCGGCTGGTCACGCTCGTCGGGCCCGGCGGCGTCGGCAAGACGCGCCTCGCGCTGCGGATCGGGACCGACCTCGCGCGGAGATCCCGCGACGGCGCCTGGATGATCGAGCTGGCCGACGTCACCGATCCCGCGCTGGTGGCCAACGCGGTGCTGGCCGCGCTGGACCTGCGCGATCAGGCGGCGACCGACCCGCGCGCCGTCGTGCTCGCATACCTGCGCGACCGCCAGCTGCTCCTCCTGGTGGACAACTGCGAGCACCTGCTCGACGCGGCAGCTGCGCTCGTGGCGGACATCCTCCGGTCGGCGCCAGGCGTGCGGGTCATCGCCACCAGCCGGGAGCCGCTGTCCGTGCCGGGCGAGCACGTGCTCCCGGTCCCTCCGTTGGAGCTCCCCAGGGCCGAAACGGACGAACCACTGGCCCAGCTTCGGTCGAACGAGTCTGTCGGCCTGTTCATCGAGCGGGCGGCGGCCGCGTCCGGCCGCTTCGACCTGACCGACGCCGATCGGCCGGCCGTCGTGGACCTGTGCCGCCGGCTCGACGGCCTCCCGCTCGCGATCGAGCTGGCAGCGGTGCGGACGCGCGCCCTGTCGGTGGGGGAGATCGATTCCCGGCTGACCGACCGGTTCGCCCTGCTCGCCGGAGGGGCACGAGGGAGGTCGCCACGGCACCAGGCGCTGTGGGCCACGCTCGAGTGGAGTCACGACCTGCTCGCGCCGGACGAGCGGGTCGTCTTCAGGCGCCTCTCCGTCTTCGCCGGACGGTTCCTTCTCACCGATGTCGAGGCGGTGTGCGCGTCGCCCGATGTGCCGGCCGGGCACGTCCTGGACATCCTGGCGTCGCTCGTCGACAAGTCGCTGGTCCTCCGGGAGGAGGCACCCGACCGCGCCTGCTATCGGATGCACGAGAGCATGCGGGAGTTCGCTGCCCTCAAGGCCCGCGAAGCCGGCGAGAAGGAGGCGATCGACTCCCGATGCGCCGACCATTACGCGTCCACCTGTCGGCAGGCTGCGCCCACTGCGCGATCCGAGCTGTCGAAGTGGCTCGCATGGATGGACGTGGAGATCGACAGCATCCGGGCCGTCCTGCGGCGATGCCTCGTCGACGCGGACGTCGCGCGTGGGGCGGATCTCGTCGTCTCGTGCGGCTGGTTCTGGATCACGCGCGCGACCGCGGAGGGCGTGCGATGGCTCGACGCGTTCCTCGCCCTCGGCCCTGCCGCCCCGGAAGCCCGTGCGGACCTGCTCTTCATGCGCGGCTTCCTGGGGGTGCTGCAGGCCGACCCGGTCGCGGCGCTGCCGGCCCTCGAGCAGGCGGCCGTCATCGGCCGCGAGATCGATCGACGCCACGTGCTGGTGAACGCGCTGTCCATGGGCTCGATCGCGGCGAACCTGGCCGGCGACCGGTCGGCCGCGGTGCGGCTGCTCGACGAGGCGGCGGGTGTCGCCGTCGACCGATCGGACGCCGAGGCCGCCCTGGGGGTGCTGCAGGCGCGAGCCATCGACGGGCTCATCCGTGGCGACCAGGGGGACGTCAGGTCCGCGTCCCTGGAGGGCGTGCGCCTGAGCCGCGAGACCGGCGACCTCTGGTCGCTCGACGTCTGGCTCATGAACCAGGCGATCGCCGCCCTGGCGGCCGGCCGATTCGACGAGGCGCGCCTGCTCGTCGCCGAGGCACTCCCGATCGCGCACAGGATCGACGACCGGGTGTCGCAGTCCCATCTGCTCACAGCGTCCGCGTGCCTCGCCGCGGCGGCGGGTCGGGCGCGGCTGGCAGCCCAGCTCCTCGGCGCCGCGGCGACCGTCAGCGCCAGCGCCGGGGCGCGCGTCATGCCGTTCCTCGCGCCGCTGGCCGATGCGGCACGGGGATCGGCGACCGCGACGCTCGGCTCCATCGCGTTCGCGGCGGCGTTCGACGCGGGTCGCCGACTGGACCGCGACGCCGCCGTGCGTCTCGCGCTGGGGCGGGGCGCGGAGGCCGGGACAGCCACCTCGGCCGCCGGCGAGTCGGGCCTGGGGACGCTGTCGCCGCGCGAGGCCGAAGTGGCGCGGCTGGTCGCCGACGGGATGACCAACAAGGAGATCGGCGCGCGCCTCTTCATCTCCGAGCACACCGTCGACAGTCACGTCCGCGGCATCCTGGACAAGCTGGGGTTCGACTCTCGCACGCGGATCGCCGCGTGGGTGGCCGCGGCGGGCGAGCAGTCGGCGGAGCAGGGGGGCGACCGCCCGGGGAGCGGGCGCCGATGACCGCCCACGTGGCCCGACCCGACGGCGGTGCGGGAGCCGGGGCGGTCCTCCTGCCGTCGCAGTGGCCGACGCGCCGGAAGCTGCGGATCGCCGCGGCGTACTACGCGGCGTTCGTGCTCCTGGGCCTCATGCTCACGAGCATCGGACCGAGCCTCGATGCACTGCAGGCGCAGAGCGGGTCGACCACCCAGGCGATCGCGCTGCTCTTCACGGCGAACTCGCTCGGCTACATCGCCGGCTCCCTCCTGGCCGCGCGCCTGTACGGCCGGATCCCCGGATCGCGCGTGCTGCCCGCCGCGCTGCTGGTCCTCGCGGCCCTGACCCTGACCGTCCCCGCGCTCGGGTCGCTCGCCGCGCTGGTGCTCGTCTTCGGGCTCATCGGGGTCCCGCTCGGGATCATGGACGTCGGCGGCAACACGCTCCTCGTCTGGCTCTACCGGGACGACGTCCCGCCGTACATGAACGCGCTGCACCTCTCGTTCGGGGTGGGCGCCTTCCTCGGGCCGCTGCTGTTCGACCGCTTCGCTGTCGCCACCGGGAACGCGGCGACGACCTTCTGGCTCCTCGCGGCGCTGATGGTCCCGATCGCCCTCTGGCTCGCCCGCCTGCCGAGCCCGGACAGCCCGCCCGCCGCCCAAGTGGACGTGAGCGGCCGGAGCGTCCTCCGCCGGTACGCGTGGCTGGTCGGCCTCATCGCCGCCTTCTTCTTCATGCACATGGGCGCCGAGCTCGCCTTCGGCGGCTGGATCTACTCGTACGCGGACGCGGCCACCGACTCGGCGACGACCGCGCGCCTCATCAA
>JAKOQS010000181.1 GCA_029778235.1 Chloroflexota bacterium
CCACGACGCGCCCGCGCGGGCCGACGGCCTTCGCGAGCGAGGTCGAGACCGTGCCGGTCCCGCATGCGACGTCGACAGCGGACATCCCCGGGCGAAGGCGCGTCTCGCGCACGGCGCGGCGGCGCCATCGCGGTTCCTGGAACCCGCTGATCAGCTGGTTCATGAGGTCGTAGACCGGGCTGATCCGGTCGAACATCGCGCGCACCTCGGCGGGGGGCGCGGCGTTCCCGTCGGCCATCGTGGGGGCTCCTTCGGAGGGCGGGGACGAGCGGTGGGTCATCGGGAGAAGACGGCGTGGAGCGCGCCGTCGATGATCGGCAGGACCGTCTCGGGGCGCGAGACGGGTGCCATGTGGTCCGCGCCGCGGACGACGACGACACGCGCGGATGGGACGACCACGGCGATCGCGTCGGCGACCGCACGGTAGAGCGGGCTGCTCGCCGAGCCGACCGCGAGGACGACGGGGACGCGGATGCGCGCGAGGCCTTGCGGGTCGAGACCGGCAAGCCGCGCGTCGGAGGCGGCGGCATCGCCTTCCCGCAGGACGGCCGCGCGGACGCCGGCCGGCAGCGCGTCGTATCCGTCGTCGCCGAGCACGGCGCGCAGGAAGACCTCGGCCGCGAGCGGGCCGTTCCCAGCGGCGTGGGCCGCCCCCGCCTCGACGCCGACGCGCGCCATCGCCGCACGCACCTCCGGCGAGGCGAGGTCCAGGTACGGAGGCTCGTACGCCACGACCCCGGCGACGGTCTCCGGCATGCGCGCGGCGAGCTCCAGCGCCACGCACCCGCCGAAGCTGTGGCCGACGACCAGTGCGGGCGCGATCCGCTCCTGCTCGATGACGGCGGCGACGTCCGTCACGTGGTCCGCGATCGTCAGGCGCATCGGGTCGGGGTCCGGGCTCGCACGATGCCCGCGGCGGTCGATGGAGACGACCGTCGCATGCGCGCCCAGGCGCCGCTCGACCGGCAGCCACGCGCGGCCGCGCGAGAGCGTGGCGTGGAGCAGGACGACGCCGGGGCCGGAGCCGGTGACCCCGTACGCGATCCG
>JAKOQS010000182.1 GCA_029778235.1 Chloroflexota bacterium
CGCGACGTCGTCTCCGCGGCGATCGCGAAGCCCGCCCGCTCGAACATGCCGACCGTGCCGGTGTACGCCAGCGCGGCCGGCATGCGGCGTCCGCCGCCGTCCACCGGGTAGGCCTCGAGGACGGTCGCACCGTGCTCGCGGGCGAAGTCGACCGCGGCGTCGAGGAGCGCGGCCGCGACTCCCGACCGCCGCGCCTCCTTCGCGACCACGAAGCAGGTCACGGCCCAGACACCCTCCCCGGGGAGCCGCGGGATGGTCCGGGACCGCTCCAGGCGCACGTACTCGGAGCGCGGCGCGACTGCCACCCAGCCGACCGCCGCTTCGCCACGCATCGCGAGGAGCCCGGGCGCGACCGGCCCGTCCGCGAGGGCGCGGAGCGCCTCGCGGTTCTCAGTCGCGTCGTGACTGGCCCAGCTCGTCCCCGGCCGGCGCCAGTAGGCGCACCAGCACCAGCGGGGATCGCCCGGGCGGTCGAAGAGGCCGGCCAGCGCCGGCCAGCGTGCGGCGTCGAGCGGGACGATGTCCAGGGGTGTCATGCGGGCGTCGATCCGCCCAGGGCACCCGGGAGCGGCGTGGGAGCCTCCGGTGACCCAGCGGCGCGCGGCCCCAGCACGTCGAGCAGGAACGCGGCGGCGGCGACGGCGGCCCGGAAGAGCCCATGCTCGCCGTGCTGGAAGAGCCGGAGGTCCATCACGCTCGGCTCGGCGTCCCCGGCGATGGTGACCGCGACACGGACGATCGTGTGGGAGGCGTCCGTCCGGGCCGCGAGCGCGCACCCCACCGCGGTCCCGGCCTCGCGCGCGGCCTCCGCCGCCATGGCCTCGACGGGGACGGACGCCGGATCCGCATCCTGCCGGCCGCCGGCCACGACGGACCGCTCCACGGCCGGGACGCCGGCCAGCAGCGCGGCGAGCGCACCGCGCGTCCCCGTCTCGTAGGTGGCGATGCGGACCCCCGCCTTGTCCGCGGCGTCAGAGACCAGCTCCGCCCATCCGGTCTCCCCCTCCGCGCGGACATGATCGCCCAGGAGTCCCCGCACGGCGGCGACGGTCTCGTCCAGGATGCGCGCGGCGGGCGTCGCGGTGCCCCCGGACGGATCGGGCTCGTCCACGGCGGAGACGCGGACGTCCAGCCAGTCGGCGCGCGCGTACGTGGCCACGATCGGGTTCGCGCGCCGCAGCATCTCGTCGCCCAGCCGGTCGGCGACCGCCGACTCGCCGATCCCGTAGAGGCGGAGCGTCCGGACCAGCCGTCCGTCGCCGAGGCCCCGGGCGCGGAGGCGTGGCATGACCCAGGAGGCCCACATCGGCCGCATCTCGCGCGGCGGCCCGGGCAGGAGGACCGCGACCCGCCCGTCGGGCCGGTCCACCCACCACCCGGGAGCGGTCCCGTTCGCGTTCGGGATCGACGTCGCGGACGGGATGAGCCAGGCCTGCTTGAGGTTGACCGCCAGCAGCGGCATCCCTCGCTTCTCGAAGAGCCCGCGGAGCCAGGCCTCCAGGCCCGGGTCGACCTCCGGCGTCTCGCCGGCGACCGCGGCGATCGCCTCGCGCGTCAGGTCGTCGGGCGTCGGGCCCAGGCCGCCGGTGGCGACCACGAGGTCGGCCGACGCCAGCGCCGCGCGAAACGCGTCGGCGACGGCGGCCAGGTCGTCCGGCAGCGCGGAGATCCTTCGGACGGTCACGCCCTCCGCGGCGAGGGCGGCAGCCAGCTCGCCTCCGTTGGTGTCGCGCGTCTCGCCGTTGGTCAGCTCGCTGCCGACGGCGAGGAGCTCGGCGGAGCGGAGGGGGCGGGACGCGCGGACGGGCTCGGCGGTGGGCATGGCGTGCAGGGTACGCCGGATGGCCGCGCACCGGCACCCGGCGTGACGCTCGAGCGCCGGGCGGGGATCTCCGCGCGGTCGTTCGCGCGGTCGTTCGCGCGGCCCCGCGCCTTCCGCGTCGCCTCGCGGCGCGTTGACCCGAGCGGCCGAGCGCCGTATGCTCGATAATCGATGATATCGGGGGCGACGGCACGCTCCGCGCCCGGCCGCAGGTCGCATGCGCAGCCTCCGGCCGCGGGCCGGCGGCCGAAGTCTCCGGCCGCGGTCGCGACGGGCCTGCACCCTCGGCGGCGGGCGCGCCCGACGGGCGACCACATGCGGCCGGCCCATCGGCCGGCCGGGTGACGACAACGACCACTCCAGCCCACGCAGCCCGGCGGGACGGGCCCCGGAAGGAGCACGGATGAGCCAGTCGGATCTCTTCAGCCTCGCGGGGCACGTCGCGCTCATCCCCGGCGGGGGTGGCGCCATCGGCGGCGCCATGGCGGTCGGGTTCGCGCAGGCGGGCGCCCAGGTCGCCATCGCAGACGTGACGCTCGAGCGGTCCGAGGAGGTCGCCGAGCGGGTCCGCGTGGTCGGGGGCGAGGCGCTCGCGCTCGCCGTGGACGCCACGCAGGAGGCCGAGTGCGACCGCATCGTCGCCGAGACGATCGCCCGGTTCGGCAAGGTGGACATCATCGTCAACGCGATCGGCGGCGGCGCGGGCAAGGTCCTGTACGACGCCGAGGTCTACCCGCGCGATGCGTGGGACTGGATCATGGAGCTCAACGTGCGGAGCACGCTCCTTGCCACCCAGGCCGCGGTGCGCGCGATGACCGCCGCGGGCCACGGCGGCGCCGTCCTCAACATCTCGTCCGTCCGCGCGGACCTCGGCATCAACGCCGGGTACTCGGCCTACGTCGCCGCGAAGGGCGCGATCAGCTCCCTCACGCGCCAGTGGGCCACCGAGTGGGCGAAGCACGGAATCCGCGTCAACGCGATCCGGCCCACCTTCGTGGACACCCCGCAGGTCGCGATGCTCCTCGACGACCCGGCGTTCAAGGCGGGCGTCGTGAGCCGCATCCCGCTGGGTCGGGTCGGCGGCACGGACGACCTCGTGGGCCCCGCGATCTTCCTCTGCTCCGATGCCGCGCGGTTCGTCACCGGCCAGGTCCTCGGGATCGACGGCGGCCTGACAGCCACCCAGTAGCGCCCCGGGAGGGAGCACCACCGATGCCCATCCAGATGGAGCAGGTCACGGAGAACGTGTGGACGAACACGAAGCTCCGGGGCTGCAACCCCAGCTTCGTGCGGACCGCCGACGGCGTCGTCGTGGTCGACACGCCCCAGCTCCCGTCCAAGGCCGTCGCCATGCGCGCCGTCGCCGAGTCGGCCGGGCCGATCCGGTACATCGTCAACACGGAGCACCACGTCGACCACATCTTCGGCAACTACTACTTCAAGGGCGCCGGGACGGTCGTCAACCACCAGGGGCTCTACGAGCGGTTCATGGTGGTCTACCCGGAGCTCGACCCGTTCGCGTACGCGTACGAGTCGGTGCCGGGCCCGAACGCGAAGGGGACCGACCTCGACGATCCTGAGGGCCTCGCGCTCTGGCCGGACCGGGACGTCTACTACCAGGACCCCAACAAGGGGCGGATCGTCTTCACCGGCGACCTGATGCTCCGCGTGGGCGACCACACGTTCAACCTGCTCCACACGCCCGGGCACACGCCGGGCCAGCTCGCCGTGCACGTGCCGGAGGAGCGGGTCGTCTTCACCGGCGACACGATCTTCTCGGGCTGCCAGACCTGGCTCATGACCTCCAACGTGGACCAGTGGATCGCGTCGCTCGAGCGGATCCGGGCGCTCGACGTGGACCGGATCGTGCCGGGGCACGGGCCGGTCGTCCCGCCCTCCTACATCGAGACCCAGCGCGCGCACCTGCTCGCCTGGAAGGCCGCCGTCGCCGACGCGATCGGGAAGGGGTGGACCCGGGAGGAGACCATCGCCCGGGTGGACTTCCGCGACGTCTTCGGGCCGGTCGACGTCGGCCAGGGCTACATGCTCGACTACATCCAGAGCCTCAACGCCGCCTCGCTGTACGACAAGTTCTGCGCACCTGCGCCGGCCCCCGCCCCCTGACGGAGGCCTCCCGGACGCCGCCCGTCTCCCCGGACGGGCGGCGTCCGCGTTCCCCGGGCCCGCGACGGGCACGGGCCCCGCCATCGGCACCGTCCCCCACCCGACCGGAGGCTCACATGACCGACACGATGCAGGCACTCGTCGTCCTGGAGCCGGGGCGCATGGAGGTCCGGCAGGTCCCGATCCCCGTCCCTGGGCCCAACGAGGTCCTCGCGCGGGTGCGCGCCGTCTCGATCTGCGGGACCGATGCGCACCTCATCCGCGGGGACTACCCGGGGTTCTGGCCGCCCGCGTTCCCGTTCATCCCCGGCCACGAGTGGGCCGGCGAGATCGCCGGACTGGGACCCGGGGCGGACAAGTACGGGTGGAAGGTCGGCGACCGGGTGGCCGGCACGAGCCACGATGCGTGCGGCGTCTGCCGCGAGTGCGTCGAGGGCCGCTACAACCTGTGCGAGAACTACGGCCGCGCGGGCCTCCACCGGCAGTACGGCCACAACCACCAGGGAGCGGACGCCGAGTACGTCGTGCAGGGCGTGAAGACGATCTTCGCGCTGCCCGACGCGCTCTCCTTCGAGGACGGGGCGCTGATCGATCCGGCCTCGATCGCCCTCCACGTCGCCAACCGCGGGAACATCACCCCGGGCGACACCGTGGTCATCACCGGCGCCGGGGCGATCGGCCTGCTGTCGGGTGATGCCGCGCGGATCCGCGGGGCAGGGCGGGTCATCGTGGTCGGCCGCGGCCGGCGCCTCGCGAAGGCGGCCGCGCTCGGCTTTGAGACGGTGGACTACGGGACGGGCGACCCCGTGCCGGCCGTGCGCGCGATGACCGGCGGCCTGGGCGCGGACGTCGCGCTGGAGTGCGCCGGCGTCCCCGAGGCGGTCGAGTGGGCGCTGGAGATGCTGCGCCGCGGCGGCCGGTGCGCGGCGGTCGGCATCCCCACCGTGGGCGTGGAGATCGCGATGCAGCGACTCGTCCTCGACGAGCTCGAGCTCGTGGGGTCCCGGGCGTCCGCGGGCGAGATGCGGCGGGTCATGCCGCACGTGGAGGACGGCCGGATGCGGGTGCGCGAGCTGGTCACGCACCGCTTCCCGCTCACGGAGTACGCCACGGCGCTGGCCACGTTCAACGACCGGGAGAGCGGCGCCCTCAAGATCGTCGTGGCGCCGTAGAAGGACGCAGGTCCGGCACGGGCCCGCCCGGAGATCGGCGTCAGGAGGCGCGGGGGTTCGGGTCCGAGAGCCCGAGGGTGAAGCCGCCGTCCACGTCGATGACCGCGCCGGTGATCCATCGTCCGCCATCCCCGACGAGCCAGGCGATCGCCTCCGCCACGTCCCGCGCGTCGCCCACCTCGGAGAGCGCCTGGCGCCCCAGGTGCATCCCCGTCTCGAACCGCGCGCGCTCCTCCGCCTCCGTGAGGCCGCGCAGCTCGGAGGGGACGATCCCCGGCCGGATGCAGTTCACGCGGATCCCGTCGCGCCCCAGGTCCACGGCGAGCCCGCGGCTCATCGCCTCCACCGCGCCCTTCGCGGCCACGTAGCCGAACCGCCCGCGGGGCGGCCGCGCGACGACCGTGGAGCCGAGGTTGACCACGACCCCACGGCTGCGCCGGAGCTCGTCGAGCGCGGCGCGCGTGCAGAGGAAGACGCTGAGGACGTTGGTCCGGAGCATCGCCTCGAACGCGTCCTGGGGGAGCGCGTCGATCGGCCCCTGCGTCTCCGCGCCCGCGTCGTTCACGAGGGCATCGATCCCCCCGAGCGCATCGACCGCGGCCGCGACCATGGCGCGGGCGTCTGCGTCGGAGGTGACGTCGGCGCGGAACGGGACGACGCGCCCCGGGGCGTCGGCGAGCTCGTCGGCCAGGGCGCGCAGCCGCTCCTCGCGGCGTGCGACCGCGAGGACGTGCGCACCTCGCACCGCGAGCAGGCGCACGGTCCCCGCGCCGAGCCCGCTCGATGCGCCGGTGACGACGATGCGGCGGCCCGCGAGGGGCATCGACCCACCTCCCATCACGCGCGCCCTGCCGCGACCTCGTCGGCGCGCGTCCGCCCCGCGAGGAGGATGAGGTCCTCGTGGAGCTCGAACCAGACGCCGTGGTAGCTGTCCACCCGCGGCGAAGCCACGTACTTCCCGTCCCCCTCGCCGGCGAGACGGGCAGCATGGTCGAGCCGGCGGAGGTACGTCGACAGCCGCGGGAGAGCGGCCGCGCACGGCACCAGCCACGCCCGCGCGTCCGCGTGCAGCCCGGCGAGCCGTGCCAGCACGCCCGCGTCGTACGCGGCGTCGGTGTGGTCGTTGAACGTCTGCGTGCCGTCCACCTCGCGCATCTGCCAGGCGGTGACCGTCTCCTTCATGCGGCCGTCGAGGACCACGAACGCATCGAGCGCCGCGTTCGCCTCGGCCGGGCCCCATGCGTCGGCGTCGCGCGCGATCAGCCCCGCCGCGACGGTCCTGCCGTCCGCGGTCAGCTTGTACGAGCCTGCGGAGGCCTCGGCGAGGCCGTCGGCGGCGAGGCGGTCGATGATGTCCGTCATCTCCTCGGGCGTGGAGCCCAGGGCGAGCGCCAGCTGGTCGGGCAGCGCGAACCCCTTGACCAGCAGGGCGCGCAGGACGTCGTCCGCCGCCGCGCCGCCCGGCTCGGTCGCGGCGGCCGCGGCCGTGGCGCTCGGGCCCGACCCAGGGCCGGGCTCCGGTCCGGGCCCCGCCTCGCCTGCCTCGGTCGCGCCGATCGGGATCCCCAGCTCGGCGGCCCAGGCGAGGAGCGTGGCCGCCTCCGGGACGACGACGCGCTCCCCGCCCACGGCGCCCTCGAAGATCTCGCCGGTGGAGCCGTCGATCGTGATGGTGCGCCCGACGCTGATGCGCGTCCCGCCGACGAGGATGGCGTCGGGCTCGACGACCACGGACGCGGCGCCCACCACCGCCGGGATCCCCCAGCCGCGGGCGACCACGGCGGCGTGGCTCGCGAGCCCGCCCCTGGAGGTGAGGACCCCCGCGGAGCGGGCCATCCCATGGACGTCGTCCGGCGACGTCTCGGCGCGGACGAGGATGACCTGCCGGCCGGTGTCGGCGACCCGGACCGCGTCGTCGGGCGTGGTCACGACCTCGCCGCACCCGATCCCCGGCGAGGCCGGGAGGCCCGTGGCCAGTGGGTGTGCGTCGGTGCGCCGCTCCGTCACCACGGTCGGCGGGTCGGCCAGGATCGGCGCGACCCGGTGGACGGCCTCCTCGCGCGTGAGCGGGAAGCCCGGGTCCTCGGCCATCTCCATCGCGATCCGGAGCGCCGCCTGCGGGCTCCGCTTGCCGACCCGGACCTGGAGCATCCAGAGCTTGCCGTGCTCGATCGTGAACTCGATGTCGCAGAGGTCGCGATGGTGTCGCTCGAGGCGGCGGGCGTACTCGCGCAGCTCGTCGCCGACCTCGGGCATCCGGGTGTCGAGGCACGAGACCGGCTCGGTGTGATGAGTGCCCGCGACCACGTCCTCGCCCTGCGCGTTGAACATCACGTCGCCGTACAGGGAGTTCGCGCCGGTCGCCGGGTCTCGGGTGAACAGGACGCCGGTGCCGGAATCGACGCTCCGGTTGCCGAAGACCATCGCCTGGACGGTGACGCCGGTCCCGAGGTCCTCCGGGATCCCCTCCTTGCTCCGGTAGCTGCGCGCCTTGTCGCCGACCCACGAGCGGAAGACCGCCTCCACCGCGCCGCGCAGCTGCGCCCACGGATCCGCCGGCACGACGTCGACACCGACGACCTGGCGGTACTGCGCCTCGAAGCGCGCTCGGCAGTTCGCGGCGAACGCCTCGCTGCCGGACGCGGCGGCCAGTCCTACCGTCGTCGCCTCGTTGAGGCCCAGGTTCAGGATCGTCTCCATCATCCCGGGCATCGACACCGGGGCGCCCGACCGCACGCTCACGAGCAGGGGGTCCGCCGGGCTGCCGAACCGCCGGCCCACCTTCGCCTCGAGGGCGTGCATCCCGGCGGCGATCTCGGCGTCCAGGCCCGCGGGCCAGCCACCGGCGAGGTACGCGCGGCACGCCGCGGTCGACACGGTGAAGCCCGGAGGGACCGGGAGCCCCAGGTCGTTGACCATCGTGGCGAGGTTCGCCGCCTTGCTCCCGACGATCGCCTTCACGTCGGCGAGCGGGAGGCCGTGGTCGTGGTCGAAGGAGAAGACGTAGGTCACGTGCGGATCCTCGCGGAGCGCACCGGCGGCGCCCTCCGCGCCGCCGGGCCCGCCTGCCGTGTCAGGGGTTGATGATGATCTTGATCGCGCCACTCTCCGGGTCGTTGAAGGTCGCGATCGCGTCGCCGTACCGCTCGAGCGGGAAGCTGTGGGTCATGACCTCCGCCACGCGGACGCGCCCCTGCTCCACCAGCGGCATGACGCGCCGCATCTCGCCCGCGGACGCCCGGGACCCCACGAGCTCGAGCTCGTCGAGGACGAGCCGCTGCATCGCGACCTCGACACCGACCGTGGGGATCCCCACCGCCGCGCACCGGCCTCCGCGCCGGAGCATCCCGAGGGCCCACTGGACCGTGACGGGGACGCCGGCGCACTCGAGCGCCACGTCGGCGCCGAGGCCACCGGTCATCTCGCGCACGGCCGCCACCGGATCGCCGGCCGTGGCGTCGACGGTCTCGAAGCCCATCGCCCGCGCCTTCTCGAGCCGACGGCGGTTCACCTCGACGAGGATCACGCGCGCCGCGCCGCGCACGCGCGCGGTGTCGCCCGACAGCAGGCCGATCGCCCCGGCGCCGGTGATGACCACCGTGTCGCCGGGCGCGATGCTCCCGCGGTTGGCGACGTGGAGCGCGATCGAGGCCGGGTCGATGACCGCGCCGGTCGCGTAGTCGAGGCCGTCCGGCAGGCGGAAGATCGTCTTCACGCCGTGCGTCACGTACTCGGCGTCCGCCCCCTGGTAGTTGTGGCCGTACTGCCGGTGGAGGCCTTCCTTCCCGTAGTTCTCGCAGAGGTTGTAGCGGCCCTCCACACACTTCTGGCAGACGCCGCACGCATCGTGGCTGGTCCCGGCCACGCGGTCGCCCACCTGCCAGCCGTACCGCTCGGCGCCAGGTCCCAGCCCGACGATCTCGCCGGCCCACTCGTGGCCGGGGATGAACGGGAACGCCGGCGGCCAGAACCCCGGGTAATCGCCGCGCACGAGATGGACGTCCGTCCCGCAGATCGAGACGGCGTGCACCCGCGCGAGCACCTCGTTGGGTCCGGGGACCGGGATCGGGACCTGCTGGATCTCGAACCGGTTCGGCTCCAGGACGACGAGGGCCTTCATCGTGTCGGCCACCCTGCGGACCTCCTTCGCGTGCTGGCTCAGACGACGGCGACCGGGTCCATCATCGACCCGGTCGCGCCCTTGATCTTGACCGGGAGCGCGACGAACAGGAACTCGCGGACCTTCTGGCGCGCGAGCTCCTCCATGTCGAGGCTCTCCATGATGTAGACGCCGTTCTCGATGAGGAGCGCCGTGTGGACCGGCTGCGGGTTCCCCGTGGGACCCGGGTCGGGCGCCGGCTGGACCTCGTAGGTCTCCGTGTCGGTCCCGGACGCCACCACGCCACGCTCGAGCATCCAGCGTGCGGCGGAGATGTCCGGGCCGGGCGTCTTGTGGGCGGCCATCTTCTCGACGTCCGGGTACAGTCCGGCGTAGCCGGTCCGGATGACGACCACGTCCCACTGCTGGACCGTCACGCCCTCCCACGCACAGACGGCCTCCATCTCGGCCGCGTCGATCGGGGAGCCCTTGGGGAGGCAGTCGACGCCGCGGTACCCGGCCGCGTCGATCAGGACGCCGCGGGTGAAGAAGGGCGGCATCACCGACGCGTCGAGGTACATCGGGCCGAAGTCGGTGAGGTGCGCGTCGGCGTTCCCGCCGCCGTACCAGTGCATGTCCTCGCCCACGGTCATGTGCGCGAGCGCGTCCATGTGGGCGCCCGAGTGGGACGTCCCCATGACGTACTCGGCCATGTAGCCGAGGAACGCGTCGTTGATCGGGCCCCACGGCTGCGCGCCGGTGACCCGGATCCCGCGGGGCGTGCGGTAGTTGAGGACCTGGAAGGGCGGGTGGCCGGGGAACAGGGGCATCCCCGGGTAGCGCGTGGCGGCGAGGGAGATCATCCGGCCCTCGCGGACGAGCCGCGCGGCCTTCACCACCTGCTCCGGCGGGAGGCCCCCGATCGGGCCGATGTCGGGCGGGAGCGTCATCGCGCCACCTCCTGTGCCCTGCGGCGATCTCGCTCCCGCAGGGCGCGCCAGACGACCTCGGGCGTGAGCGGGAGGTCGTGGAGCTCGGCGCCCGTGGCGTCGCGGACGGCCGCTCCCACGGCCGATGCCACGCACAGCAGCGCGCCCTCGCTCATCCCCTTCGCCCCGTAGGGACCGGGGCCGTCCCCGTTCTCGACGACCGCGCTCTCCATGTGGAGCGGGAGGTCCATGCTCGTCGGGATCCGGTAGTCGATCGCGCCGAGGTTCCGGATCCGGCCCGCGTCGTCGTAGATGTAGTGCTCCATGAGGGTGTGGCCGAGGCCCTGGATCGCCGCGCCCTCGTCCTGCATGCGGACCTGGAGCGGGTTGAGGGCCTTTCCCACGTCCGAGACGGTGACGTGCTTCACGATCGTGACGTCGCCGGTCTCCTCGTCCACGGCGGCCTCGATGGCCGTGCAGTTGAACTCGAAGAACGCCGCGCTCCCGGAGAGCGGGTGGTCGGGCTCCGCGTCCTTGCGGGCCATCCCGTTGCCGATCACCTCGCCGCCCATCCGGCCGAGACCCGGCCGCAGGACGTCCATGACCCCGAGCTCGCGGTCGAGCAGGCGGACCACCCCGCCCTCGACCGAGATCCCGGCCTCGTCGAGGCCGTGGAGCTTCGCGGCCATCGTCCGGAGCTTCGCCTGCACGTCGCGGCAGGCCGAGAGGACCGCGTTCCCCATCAGGACGGTGGAGCGGCTCGCGGAGGTCTGCTGGTCGTAGGGGACGATGCTCGTATCGCCCATCACGACCGCGATCCGCTCGAGGGGGACCCCGAGCTCCGTCGAGGCGATCTGGGCGAAGACGGTGCGGGCCCCCTGGCCCATGTCCGACGTGCCGGCGAGGACGATCACGCTGCCGTCGGAGAGGAGCCGCACGGTAGCGTACGACAGGCCCGTGGTGGGGCCGGACTTGATGCCGAGCGCCACCCCGCGCCCGTGGCCGGCAGGCAGGGGGCTCCCCCAGCCGATCAGCTCGGCCGCCTTGCGGACGCTCTGGTCCCACTCCCCGTCGCACCGGGTGTCCACCGGGTTGAGCGTGTCGCCCGTCCGGGCGACGTTGCGCAGGCGGACCTCCAGGTGGTCGATCCCGAGGGCCGTGGCGGCCTCGTCGAGGTTCGACTCGACCGCCCAGTTGACCTGGGGGTTGCCGAACCCGCGGAAGGCGGTGGCCGGGGTCGTGTGGGTGAGGATGCTGCGGGAGAGGATCCGGACCGCCGGGACGCGGTACGGCCCGGCGGCGGGGTAGCTCCCCTTCGCGACGACGCGGTCGGCGATGTCCGCGTACGCGCCGATGTTGTAGTCGGCCCTGACGTCGACGAAGGCGATGGTGCCGTCCGCGCGGAGCCCGTGGCGGACGTGGACCTGGGTCGTCGTGCGGCGGACGGCCTGGAACGTCTGCTCCAGGGACAGGACGAGCCGGCACGGGCGGCCGGTCCGCAGCGCCATGAACGCCACGAGCGGCTCGAACTTGGCGTGCTGCTTGCCACCGAAGCCGCCGCCCGGGTCCGGCGCGTGGACGCGGACCTTGGCGAGCGGGAGGCCGAGCACGCCCGCGAGGATGCGCTGGAGCCAGTTGGGGTGCTGGATCGTGCTCCACACCGCGATCCCGTCGCCGTCCGGCGCCGCGATGTACGCGTGCGGCTCGATCGCGAAGTGGGTGACCATCGGGAACGTGTAGTCGCCCTCGACGACGACGGCCGCCGTCGCGGCCTCGGCGTCCACGTCGCCCCAGCCGAAGCGGTGCTCTCGCAGGACGTTCGTGCCCGACAGAGGGTCGTTCGGCCGGA
Source organism: Chloroflexota bacterium (assembly GCA_029778235.1). GTDB lineage: Bacteria > Chloroflexota > Limnocylindria > Limnocylindrales > CSP1-4 > CAIYQJ01. The sequence goes on from JAKOQS010000182.1 coordinate 11,996, forward strand.
TCGAGGGGTCCTGGACCAGGTCCGCGCCGGGCGCGAGGGCATCGTCGATCGTGACGACGGGGGCCAGCTCCTCATACGCGACCGCGACCAACCGAGCCGCCTCCTCCGCGGCGTCCTTCGTGTCGGCCGCCACCGCGGCGACGGGCTCTCCGTGGTACTTGGCCTCGCCGGTCGCCATGACCGGCCTGTCCACGAACTGCGGCCCGAACCGCGGGACGGGCTGCGGCAGGTCGGTCGCGGTGAGGACGGTGTGCACGCCGGGGACGGCCAGCGCCGCCGACGCATCGATCGACAGGATCCGGGCACGCGCCACGGGCAGCGTGACGAGCTTCACCTCGAGCAGGTCGGGGAGCCGGATGTCGGCGACGTACTGCTGGGCGCCGGTGACGCGCCCGATGCCGCCGACGCGGTTGGGAGAGGTGCCGACGCGGGTGGAGACGACGCCGTCCGCGCTCATCGGTCGCCTCCTTCCGCCGTGGCGAGGACTGCCTCGAAGATCTGCTCGTAGCAGGCGCACCGGCAGAGGTTGCCCGCGAGCCCTTCCTCCACCTCGGCCCGCGTGGGGTGCGGCGTGTGGGCGAGCAGCGCATGGGCCGACACGACCTGGCCGGGGATGCAGAACCCGCACTGGACGCCGCCCTTGTCGAGGAACGCCTGCTGGAGCGGGCTCAGGCGCCCGTCCGAGGCGAGCCCCTCCACGGTGAGGACGTCGGCGCCGTCCGCCTCGACCGCGAGCACCAGGCACGAGTCCACGGTGCGGCCGTCGAGCATCACGGTGCAGGCGCCGCACTCGCCGACGAGGCAGCACTCCTTGGTCCCGGTGAGCCCGAGGTCGTCGCGCAGGACCTCGAGCAGGGTGTGGTGCGCCGCCACCTCGGCGGCGCGGGGCCGGCCGTTGACCGTGAGCCGGATCGGGATCGTCTGCGTCATCTCGTCACCCTCGGGCGAGCCGGTCGATCGCGGTGCGCACGGCCCGCCCACCCAGGACGCGCAGCATCGCCAGCCGATACTCGGGGCTCGCGCGCATGGAGCGCGCGGACGGGCTCGCGCCGGCGAAGGCCCGCTCGAAGACCTCGGCGCGCGCCGCCGCGGAGGCCGCCGGGTCGGCAAGGACGCCGCTGTCGTCCACGTACAGGAGGGGCCGGGGTCCCACGCTGCCGTATGCGAGACGGGTCGTCCCGGCCGCGTCGATGGAAGCGGCCAGCGTCACCGACGCGAGGTCGTGGCCCCGGCGGCGCGTGCGCCGCTGGTGGGACGCGCCGAGCGGGCCGGCCGGGAGCGGCAGCTCGATCGCGGTGACGATCTCGCCGGGCGCGAGCGTCGTGACGCCGGACCGGACGAAGAAGTCGTCCGCCGCGATGCGCCGGACCCCGTCCGGGCCGGCCGCCACGACCGTGGCGTCGTAGACGAGGAGCGAGGGGGCGGTGTCCGCCGCGGGCGACGCGTTGCAGATGTTGCCGGCGAGCGTGGCGCGATTGCGGATCTGGACCGATCCCACGACCGATGCCGCCTCCGCCAGCGCCAGGAAGTGACGCTGCACCCGGGGGTCGGCCGCGATGTCGGTCATGACCGTCCGCGCCCCGATCACCAGGCGGCCGCGATCCTCGCGGATCGCCGCGTCCAGCTCGGCGATCCGTTTCACGTCGATGACGACGGACGGCCGGGCGGATCCGTCGCGGAGGCGGATGATCAGGTCGGTCCCGCCCGCCAGCAGGCGCGCGGACGGGCCGTGCGCCTGGAGCAGCGCGACGGCCTCCGCGAGGGTCTCCGGCCGTTCGTACGCGAAGGCGTACATCGATGGGCCTCCGGCTCAGAGGATCCGGTCGACCTCGTCCAGGAGGACCTGGGGGGTCGCGGCGCGGATGAAGAAGAAGGGCCGCTCGCAGAAGCGGTGGACGAAGTCAGCCCGCCGGCGGCGCAGCGCGTCGTTGTCCACCATCGGCATCACGTGGCCGGGCGCGAGCAGCTCGTTGGTCAGGAAGTAGTTCTGGAGCGAGTGGAGGAACTGGAACTCCCGCTCGAACGGGATCAGCTCGTTGGTGGCGGGGTCGAAGTTGCCGTCGATCGCCGGGACGATGACCAGGTCGATGTTCGGCTGGCCCTCGTACATCCCCCACTCGGGCATGACCGGGCCCCAGAACTTCTCGACGCCCTTGTTCGGGGCGGCCTTGTCGGAGCGCTCGGTGCCCTCGGTGCGCTTGCGCAGGAAGACGTCCACGGATCCCATGACGGCGCGCCCGTCGTCGCTGATGACGGTCGTCTCGGACGCCACCTGGAGTGCGCCGCGGCGGCCGGCCTCGATCAGGCCCATCGACTTGCCGTGGTTGGATTCGCCGCCGAGGAAGAGCATCGTCTTCCCTCGGTAGTGCACGGCCGCGCTGTGGGACGGGTGCAGGCCCACGTCCTCCATGCGCAGGGCGAGGATCGCGACCACGACCTTCTGGATCGGGCCGGCCGGCCAGGGGCCCGTGAACCGGACGGTCCGGCCGTCGTACGTGACGTCCTTCTCGCCGTCCTGGTCCCACACGATGTCCGGCTCGGCGAGGGTGGCCTCGGGGACGATCCGCACGTCGGCGAGGCGGTAGTCCATGAAGTTCAGATCGTCCAGCACGTGGTCGCGGGGCTCGCCCCCGTACACGTCGACGCGCAGCCGAGCCGCGCCGCAGGACATCTCCTCGACGAGTCGCAGCGGTCCGGTCATGGTCTCCTTCCCCCGCGGCCCGGTGGCTCCCCGGCCCGCGCGTACGCAGGGTCGATGCCCACGCCGTGGGCCGTGCGGGACCGCCGCGGAGCGGCGACCGCCTGTGGGTAATCTAATCGATTATCGATGACATCGTGGGCGGATGACGCTGGCGCGATCCGCCTGCTGCCCGCCCGGTGCGGAGGCTCCTCCCCGGGGCCGGCGGACGGTCCGGGCCGAGACCCGGTCGGACCCCCGCGACCGCGCCGCACCGGCTTGCTGGTGTCGCCGACCGCGAGCCGATGCCCCGCGCCGGCGGTCTCGCGTGCCCCCGCTTCCCGATCGCGTGGCGTCGCGCGGCCGTGGCGTCGCGCTCCGTCGGTGCGCCGTCAGGCCGACCGCACCTCGGCCAGGCGCCGGTCCGATCCCACGGCCGTCGGCTCGGCGCCGGCCAGCGCCCCGCCCCGTTCCGTGGGCGACCCCGGCTCCGGCGCGTCCCACAGGCCTGCGAGCATCGAGCCCGCGACCTCGAAGTGGCGTTCGAGCGCCTCCGCGGCGCGGCCGGGATCGCCGCGCCGCAGGGCGTCGAGCACCGGGTCGTGGAGGCCCGCGATGCGCTCGCGGTCCACGCCCGGCGCCACCAGGGTGATGTACGTGCGGGAGAACGGCTCGAGGTGGCGCCAGCCTCGTTCGAGCGTGGCGTTCGCCGCGAGCTGCATGACGCGGCCGTGGAACGCCGCGTCCGCCATCGCTTCGGCGAGCGGGTCGCCGACACGCGCGGCGCGGCGCATGGTGCCGATGTAGCCCTCGAGCTCCGCGATGTCCGCGTCCGTGACCCGTGGCACGGCCAGCCGGGCCCCGAGCTTCTCCAGCTCGGTGCGGACGGTGATC
>JAKOQS010000183.1 GCA_029778235.1 Chloroflexota bacterium
CGCCCGGCGGCATCGCGCGCGGCGGCCGGGCGCGCGACAGGTGCGTCCCCGCCTTGCCGGCCCCCGGCAGCCGGGGCCCCAACCGACGTGGGGACTTCCTCTGCCTCCGGTCGTGTGGCAGCATCCGGTCCACGGTCGCGCCGCCCGAGACGTCCCCGGGCCGTGCCGCGGATCCGCCCGAGGTGGTCCGATGACCGAGCCCGTCCCGCCTCTCCCCTCGGACCTCGACCCGGGGATCGCGTGGGCCCTGGAATCGGCTGAGGCCGGCGCCTACCGGGAGGCCTACGCGGCGGCGGCCGATGTCGTCCCCGGCGTCGCGCGCTGGGAAGCGATCGGCGGCGGCGCGATCGCGCTCGCGTTCACCGCGGTGGACCACGACTTCTTCAACCGCGCCATCGGGCTGGGCGTGGGAGAGCCGGCCACCCGGGCCGACGTGCGGGCCATCGGATCCTTCTATCGAGCCGCCGCCATCACTCGCTCGTCCGTGCAGCTGGCGCCCGGCTCGGAGCCCGCCGCGCTCACCGGCTGGCTCGGGGAGGTCGGGTATGCGCCCGGGGGCCGCTGGGTGAAGATGTGGCACGACCTGCAGGAACTCGCCGACCCGGCTCCGCCCGGCCCCCTCGTGACCGTCGGGCCCGAGAGCGCGGAGGCCTGGGCCGATGTCGACCTGGCCGCCTTCGAGATGCCGGGCGTCGTCCGTCCCCTGGCGACCGGGCCGGTCGGTCGGCCTGGCTGGACCCACTACCTCGGGCTCGACGGGGGCAGGCCCGTCGCGACCGCCGCCATGCGGATCGAGGACGGCGTGGCATGGCTCGGGTACGGCGGGACGCTGCCGGCCGCGCGCGGGCGCGGCTGGCAGACGGCGATGCTGCTGCGCCGACTCGTGGACGCGAAGGCTGCCGGCTGCCGTCTCGCGGTGACCGAGACCGGCGAGGAGACCGACGCCCACCCCGTGAACCACTCCTACCGCAACATGCTCCGGGCGGGGTTCAGGCTCGCGTACGCGCGGCGGAACTGGAACCGCGGGTAGGGCCGACCGGGCCCCGGCCAGGGGGCCCCGGCGGAGGTCGCGGCCGCCCGCGGCAGGCGAGGCCGCGCCTTCGCCAATCTCGCGACGACCCGTGCTACACTGGATCCGTGCTACACGGGGTGACGCGGTGGCGAACCTGACGATCACGATCGACGACCGACTCCTCAGGCAGGCGCGCATCCGGGCTCTCGAGGACGGGACGTCGGTCAACGCGCTCCTGCGGGCGTACCTGGAGCGGTACGCAGGTGCGGGCGACGCCGCGGACGCCCTCGGCGGCTTCGCGCGGCTGGCGCGTGCGAGCAGGGCGAGCAGCGGCCAGGGCGGGCGTTCCTGGACACGTGACGAGCTTCATGACCGAACCGGTCTTCGTTGACACCAACGTCTGGGTCTACGCGGTGGACGCCGCGGACCCGGCGAAGCGGGAGCGTGCGCTCGAGGTGGTAGACCCGGCCAGGGGTCGCGAGCTCGTCATCTCCTCCCAGGTCCTGACCGAGTTCTACGCGGTCGTCACGCGCAAGCTCGTCGTGCCGCTCGCGCCGCATGATGCCGAGGCGATGGTCGCCCAGCTCTCGATTCTGCCGGTCGTCGCGGTGGACGCATCGCTCGTCGCGGCCGCGATCGCGGGAAGCCGCGAATGGCAGATCTCGGTCTGGGACGCCCTGATCATCCGGGCCGCCGAGGTCGCGGGATGCCGGCGCGTCCTCACCGAGGACCTGTCCCACGGCAGGACGTACGGGTCGGTCGTCGTGGAGGACCCGTTCGCGGAGCTGGCGTAGGTCGGTGATCGCCCGCGAGCGCCCGCTACGATGTCAAGGCTTCGCCCCACCGGCCGACCTGTGCGAGGATCCCCGATGACCTCCCCCGGCTCCGCCCCCGCCTCTCCCACCGGCGAGCCCGCCCCCGACCGCCCCGCGCCCCTTCCCGGCGCCCGCCCCGTCCGCGCGCCGCGCGGCACGGAGATCTCCTGCCGCGGTTGGCAGCAGGAGGCGGTGCTGCGGATGCTCATGAACAACCTGGACCCGGAGGTCGCAGAGGACCCCGACCGCCTCGTGGTGTACGGCGGGACCGGCCGAGCGGCGCGCAGCTGGGCGGCGTTCGACGCGATCGTCCGGGAGCTGCGCCGGCTGGAG
>JAKOQS010000184.1 GCA_029778235.1 Chloroflexota bacterium
AGAGGACCCCGACCGCCTCGTGGTGTACGGCGGGACCGGCCGAGCGGCGCGCAGCTGGGCGGCGTTCGACGCGATCGTCCGGGAGCTGCGCCGGCTGGAGGACGACGAGACCCTCCTCGTCCAGTCGGGCAAGCCGGTCGGCGTCTTCCGGACCCATGCCTGGGCCCCGCGCGTCCTCATCGCGAACTCGAACCTCGTCGGAAAGTGGGCCGACTGGGAGCACTTCCGCGAGCTCGAGCGGGCCGGCCTGATGATGTACGGCCAGATGACGGCGGGCTCCTGGATCTACATCGGGACCCAGGGGATCCTCCAGGGCACGTACGAGACGTTCGCCGAGATGGCCCGCCAGCACTTCGGCGGGACGCTCCGCGGCCGAGTCGTGCTCACCGCGGGCCTCGGCGGCATGGGCGGCGCGCAGCCCCTCGCGGTGACGATGAACGAGGGCGTCGCCCTCTGTATCGAGGTCGACGAGGCCCGGGCACGCCGCCGCCACGAGATCGGTTACGTGGACCAGGTGACCGACTCGCCGGACGCCGCCCTCGCCCTCGCGCGCCTGGCGGCCGCCCGGGGCGAGCCCCTCTCGATCGCCCTCGTCGGGAATGCCGCCGAGATCGAGCCGGCCTGGGCGGCGAAGGGCGAGCGGTTCGACGCGGTCACCGACCAGACCTCCGCCCACGATGCGCTCAACGGCTACGTGCCGGCCGAGATGACCCTCCACGACGCCCTGGCGCTGCGGGCCGGCCAGCCGGAGACCTACATCCGGCGGGCCATGCGGTCGATGGCCGACCAGGTCCGGGCCATGCTCGCCTTCCAGCGGCAGGGTTCGATCGTCTTCGACTACGGGAACAACATCCGGGCGCAGGCGAAGGAGGCCGGGGTCGCCGACGCCTTCGACTTCCCGGGCTTCGTCCCCGCGTTCATCCGCCCGCTCTTCTGCGAAGGGAGCGGGCCGTTCCGGTGGGTCGCGCTGTCCGGCGACCCGGCGGACATCCTCCGGACCGACGAGGCCCTGATCGAGCTGTTCCCCGAGAAGACCGCGCTCCATCGATGGCTCCGGATGGCCGAGGAGAAGGTCCCGTTCCAGGGCCTGCCGGCGCGCATCTGCTGGCTGGGGTACGGCGAGCG
>JAKOQS010000185.1 GCA_029778235.1 Chloroflexota bacterium
CGCCGCCGCGGACCAGTCCCGAGGCGGTCGCGGACGCCCGGGAGCGCGCGCTGCCGGCCGCTGCGCCGGCCCCGTCCGCGTCCGCGTCGGCCGCCGGGGAGACGGACCGGGTGGAGGTGCTCCTGGGCCTCATCCGCGACGAGCTCCAGCGGCCGACGAACAGGCGCCTGGTCGAGGTCGAGCCGGGACGCTGGTGGCTGGCGATGCCGGAGGACCAGGACGCGTGTGCCGTCCCCCTCTCGGACCGCGTCGAGTGGGCCGTCTTCAGCCTCCTCGCGACCGCGAGCCGCGTCTCGGAGAGCGCGTTCGCGGATCGGATCGCCGCGCTGTTCACGGGCCCGGACGAGCCCGACGAGGTCGTCGTCCGGGCGTGCCTGGAGAGCTACCGCGCCGCTGCGAGCACCCCGGACGTGCTGGTCCCGTTCGAGGACCTGACGAAGCGCTCCGAGGAGCACGCGCGGATGATCGCGACCCTCGTCGAGCTCGGTCACCGGCTGGGGATGCGCGCCTGGATCTCGCGGCGCGAGCAGAGCCGGCGCCTGGGCGGGCACAAGCTCGCGGAGTGGCTCGACGAGCGTGAGCTCGGCGCCTACCTCCCGCTCATCGGCAGGGGCCCGACCGACGACCTCGAGATGGTGGACGTCATGTGGTACGTCCGCCAGCGGGCCACGTTCCTGTTCGAGGTGGAGTGGACCGCGATGGTCGGCGAGACCGTCCTGCGGCGCCACGCGCGGATCCCCACGACCGATCAGGTCGTCCGGTTCCTGGTGATCGCGCCGGAGCGGACGGAGCTGCTCCGACTCAAGCTCGACCGCTCGCCGCTGCTGCGGCGGGCCTTCGAGGAAGGCAACTGGCACGTGTTCAAGTGGGACCATCTCCAGGCGTTCGCCGCGGCCGACCGGGTCTCGCTCGACGACATCGAGCAGTACCTGGGCCTGGATCCCGTGGTCGAGCACGGAGGAGAGCAGATGCCGCTGTTCGGGTCGTGAGACCCGGCGGCACGGAGGGACGATGACGACGGAGACGACGGCCCCGGACGGGATGGACGCGGAGGCGATGGAGTCTCGCGCGGCGCTGGACGCGCTCGCGGACGGCTTCTGGGAGTCGGTGCTCGAGCTCAGCCCCACGACCGCGACGGTCTACGGGGACGAGCGGTACGCCGACCGCCTGGAGGATCCCGGGCCGGACGGCCGTGCCAGGATCCGGGGGCTCATGGCCCAGACTCTCGGCGCCGTCGAGATGCTCGACCCCGACGACCTGGACACGGAGCGCCGCATCACGCGCGACATGCTGCGCATCGTCGCCGAGCTCGCGCTCGAGCAGCAGGATCAGCGGATCGACGTGCTCAAGGTCGTGGACCAGATGGAAGGTCCGCAGACCCTCCTGCCGTCGCTCGCCGCCTTCCAGCCCGCCGACACCCCGGAGCGTCTCGAGAAGCTGGTCGCCCGGCTCCACGCGTACGGGCCGTATATGGCGGCCAACACCGAGCTGCTCCGCGAGGGGATGGCGCGGGGCCTGACGGCGCCGCGGATCGTCGCCGAGCGGACCGTGGCGCAGCTCGAGCGGCTCCTGGGCGTCCCCGTCGAGGAGTACCCCCTCGTCACCGCCGTCACCGTCGCGCGCGACGAGGACCGCGAGGCGATCCTCGAGGCCGTCCGCGACGTGGTCCGGCCGGCCGATGCGGCCTACCTCGCCGTCCTGCGCGACGCGTACCTGCCGCTCACGCGGACCGAGCCTGGCCTCTGGTCCGCGCCCGACGGGGACGCGCTCTACCGCACGCAGGTGCGGGCGTGGACCACGCTCGACCTGGACCCCGGCGAGGTCCACCGGATCGGCCTCGACGAGCTCGAGTCGATCGAGGAGGAGCGGCGCGCGATCGCCCGCGAGGCGGGCTTCGGCGACGACACCGTCGCGTACCGCGCCTCGATCCTCTCGGATCCGGCGAACATCCCGGCCTCCCCGGAGGCGCTGGTCGCGCGCGCCACCGACGACATCGCACGGGCGATGGATGTCGCGCCGCGCGTCTTCGGGCGGCTGCCCCGGGCGGGGGTCGTCGTGCGGCCGGTCGAGCCGTACAAGGAGAAGGACGCCCCCTTCGCGTACTACTTCCCGCCGACCGTGGACGGGTCGCGGCCCGGGATCTACTACGCGAACACGTACGACCTGCCGAGCCGGACGTACTCCAAGCTCGCATCCACCACCTACCACGAGGCCGCGCCCGGCCACCACTTCCAGATCACCCTGGAGATGGAGCACCCGGAGCTGCCGGTCTTCCGCCGGCTGGGGTCCCGCATGGTCGGCTCCGCCTACGTCGAGGGCTGGGGCCTGTACAGCGAGCGTCTCGCGGATGAGCTCGGCCTCTACCGGGACCAGGCGGAGCGCTTCGGGATGCTGGATGCCCAGGCGTGGCGTGCCGCCCGGCTCGTCGTGGACACCGGCGTCCATGCCCTCCGCTGGGACCGTCAGCGCTCGATCGATTTCCTGCGGGGCGCGGCCCTGGGGCCGACCGACGCGCTCATCGAGACCGACCGTTACATCGCGTGGCCGGCGCAGGCGCTGACGTACAAGGTGGGCCAGCGCGAGATCGAGCGGCTCCGCCGCGAGCTGTCGGCCCGCGAAGGGGCCGCGTTCGACCTCCGCCGGTTCCACGACGCGGTCCTGGGCCACGGATCGCTGCCGCTCGCGACGCTCGCGGCCGAGCTCCCGCGCTGGCTCGCGCCCGGGGCGTGAGGGTCGCCCGGACGGTGGCCGTCCGGATGGCTGCGCCGCGCCCCAGGGCGCGTCAGGCGCCGCCGTCCGGACGCCCGCGCCCTCGCCCGCGCGTCGCGGCCCAGCGGGCGGCCGCGACCAGCGCGATGAGCCCGGCGCCGGCCATGGGGACCAGCGTGTCGACCGATCGCACCCCGAGCACCAGCCACGCCACCGGGTAGGCGACGAACCCGACGGCCGTGGCCGTCGGCGCGCGACGGACCGCGAGCCACGCGACCAGGGCGACGGCGAGCCCCACGAGGCCGGCGACGGGCTCGATGACGAGCAGCGCCCCGGCCGCGGTCCCCACGCCGCGGCCACCGCGCAACCCGGGCACGATCGGTCGGACCGAGCCGATCACGGCGCCGAGCGCCCCGAAGACCGCCCCCCAGTAGCCGCCGACCGCCCAGCCGACCAGGCCCGGCACGACCGCGCGCGCGAGGTCGAGGACCAGGACGGCCGCCCCGGCCGCCGGCCCCGCGAGGTGCCAGACGTTCGCACTCCCAGGGTTCCCCTCGCCCTGGCGCAGGACGTCGATGCCGACGGCGCGGCCGACGACGACCGCGCTCGGGAAGCTGCCGCACGCCCACCCGAGGAGGAGCAGGGCGACGGCGGTCCCGAACGGGAGCGTGGGCCAGCCGGCCGGAAAGGGAGGCACCGTGGCTCCCTTCAGCCCGCGCTGGGCCGGGAGGGGGGACCTGCGGGGGCGACGAGGGACCGGGCGACGATGAGCGCCCTGCGCCAGCGCGGGACGACGCTCCGCCACGGTCGGCGGGCGCCGAGACCGTCCCGCTCGACCTGGCGGAGGATCTCGCGGTACATCAGCGCCGCCGCCCGGATCGATCGCCGGCCGTGCGGCAGGAGCGGGATCCCCGCCATCCCCGCGGCGTACGCGGCGTCCGCCCGCGCGATGCCGTCGCGGAGCACGCCCGTCCGATCCCCGGTCGCCAGGGTCGTCCGGTCGAGGCAGTGCGCACGGAGCGTCTCCCCGGCGAGATAGACGCGGCCGCGCGCGAGGTCCTCGTCCACGTCCCGCAGGATGTTGGTCCGCTGCATCGCGCCGCCGAGGGCGCGCGCCGCCGCGTCGGCTTCCTCTCCGCTCGCGCCGAGGATCGCCGCCATGAGGCGTCCGACGGTCCCCGCGACGCGGTAGCAGTAGAGGTCCACGTCCGCCTCGGTGTCCATCCGCGGGCCGGCGAGGTCCTGTCGCATCCCGGCCATGAAGTCGGTCACCGCGTCGCGCGGGAGTGCCGGGTGCCGGCGTGCGAGGTCGTCGAGGATCCGCGTCTCCGAGGTCCGCCCGGCGGGCGCGCCGCCGGCCCACGCCTCGACCGCCGCGAGCCGCGCCTCGGCCGCCGGGTCGTGTGCGCCCTCGAGGTCCACGAGGTCGTCGAGCGTGCGCAGGACCAGGTAGAGCAGCTCGGTGTCCTCGCGGACGTCCCGCGGGAGGAGGCGCGACGCGAGGGCGAACGTCCGGGCCACGCGCCGGATCGTCCGCCGCGCCTCTGGCAGGAGCGCGGCGACCTCGGGGTCGCGTGCCGCCGGCAGCGTGCCGACGGCCGGCCCCGGCGCGCTCACCGCAGCCGGCTCGCCGCGTCCGAGCGGATGAGGTCGGCCGTCACCTGGGCCGTGAGCAGCGTCCCCGGAAGCCCGGCGCCCGGATGGGTGCCGCCGCCCACGTAGTAGAGGCCCGTCACGACCCGGTCGCGGTTCGGCTGGCGGAAGTAGGCGGACTGCTGGAGGGTGGGCTCCACGGCGAACGCGTTCCCGTCCGTGGCGCCGAGGGCGTCGCGGAACGTGAGCGGGGTCCACGCGTGCTCGGCCACGATCGACGACCGCAGGCCCGGCAGGCCGCCCGGCCCTTCGAGCCAGTCGATCAGGCGGTCGCGCAGGAGCGGCTCGGCACGCGTCCAGTCGTCCCCCGACCGCAGGTTCGGGACCGGGAG
>JAKOQS010000186.1 GCA_029778235.1 Chloroflexota bacterium
CCCCGGGCGGTCGCGTGCCCCCGCCCGCGACCCGCCCGACTTCAGCCCTGACGGATGACGATCGACTCGGCGGTGGACCACCAGGCGGAGACCTCCTCGTCGAGGAGGCCGCCGAGGGCCGCGGCGCGGCTCCGCTCGGCATGGGGGCGCGATGCGACGACCTCGCCGGCTGCCGTGACGACCGTCACGCGCGTGAGGTCGCCCAGGAAGCTGACGCCGATCGCCCGGCCCCGGACGACCGTCCACCCCGGCCCGGTCGGCGGCTCCCGGCCGACGTCCACGCACTCGGGGCGGACCATGACGGTGGCCTCGTCGCCGGTGGCGAGCGAGGCGGTGGCGGCGGGGAGCGCGACGCGCTCGCCACCCGTGAGCTCCAGCACAGGGCCCTCCGGCCCCTGCACCGGGCGGCCGGTGATGAAGTTCGACTCGCCGATGAAGTCTGCGACGAACCGGTCGGCGGGCTGGTAGTAGATCTCCCGGGGCGTGCCCTCCTGGATGACGCGGCCGGCGTTCATGACGGCGATCCGGGTCGCCATCGAGAGCGCCTCCCCCTGGTCGTGGGTGACGAAGACGAACGTGGTCCGCACCTGGCGGTGGATCCGGGCGAGCTCCACCTGCATCTGCTTGCGCAGCTTGAGGTCGAGGGCGCCGAGGGGCTCGTCGAGGAGGAGGACTGCGGGCCGCTTCACCAGGGCGCGCGCGAGGGCGACGCGCTGCTGCTGTCCGCCGGAGAGCTGCTGCGGGAGGCGATCCCGCAGCGGCAGGAGGCCCACGAGGTCGAGGTACTCGTCCACGCGACGGGCGACCTCGGGGCCCTTCGCCCCGTCCATCTCGAGCCCGAAGGCGACGTTGCGGGCGACGGTCATGTGCGGGAACAGGGCGTAGTTCTGGAAGACCGTGTTCACGTTCCGCTTGTGGGGTGGCAGGTCGTTCACCTGCTGCCCCTCGATCCGCAGCTCTCCCGACGTCAGCGGCACGAAACCGCCGATCAGGTTGAGCGTGGTCGTCTTGCCGCAGCCGGACGGGCCCAGGAGGCAGTAGAACTCACCCGGGGCGATGCGCATGGAGACGTCGTCGAGGGCGACGGTGTCGCCGTAGCGCTTCGTCGCGTTGACGAGCTCGATCGCGGGCCGGTCGTCAGCCACCGAGGGCCACCTTCCCCTTCCCGTCGCCACGGACCCGGGTGCTCTCGCGGACCACGAGCGCGACCGGGAGCGTCTCGGCCTCCGGCATCGTACCCGTCTGGACGGCGGCGATGAGGATGGCCGCCGCACGCCGGCCCATCTCGGCCGCGGGGGTCACCACCGTGGTGAGCCGCGGGTTCGAGATCTCGGCGTACGGGATGCCATCGAAGCCGACGACCCCCACGTCGTCCGGGACGCGGACGCCGCGTGTGCGCAGGCCGTCGAGCAGCGACAGCGCGAGCTTGTCGTCGAAGCACACGAGGACGTCGGGCACGGCCGCCAGGATCGCGTCAACGACCGGCCCGGGCGCGCGCCACGCTTCGTCCGGCGCGCGCACCCAGCGCACCGGCATCGGCGCCGATCCCGCGGCGAGTGCACGCTCCAGCGCACGTCGCCGGACGACGTCCGACGTCCGCACGCCGTCGCCCACGTACGCGACGTCGCGGTAGCCGCAGGCGACGAGATGCGCGGCGATCGCCTCCATCCCGGCCACGTCGTCCGTCCGGACGACGCCCCGGATCGTGGTCCGCCGGTCGCGGGGGAGCCGCGGGCTGTCGGGCTGGACGATCACCACCCTGCCGCCGGGGACGAGCCGCCGGGCCGCGGTCGGGTCCAGCAGCGTGGAGGCGATCGCCACGCCGTCGGCGGCCTGCTCGGCGAAGAGGCGGAGCGACCGGCGCTCGCGCCCGTCGTCGCCCTGGCCGGCCGCGAAGGCCACCCGATAGCCGTTCCGGGCGGCCTCGTCCTCGAAGCCGGCCGCGACGAGGCCGTGGACCGGGTCGCTCAGGTCCGCGAGAAGCAGGCCGAACGTGCGCGTCCGCCGAGCGCGAAGGCTCCGCGCCGTGGCGTTGGGGACGTAACGCAAGTCGGCTGCCGCCTCGCGCACGGCCCTCCGTGTCGCGGCGCTGATCCGTCGGTCCTCGGCGAGCGCGCGCGAGGCCGTGGAGGTGGAGACCCCGGCGCGCCGTGCGACATCGTCGAGCACGACGCGCTCGCCGGCCCCGCGTCGCGTCATCGTGGATCCGGCGGGCGGCGGTACGTCCGCGGGACCCGGGGGACGCCGGGGCGAGGGCCCGGGGCCGGCCGACCCGCGCATCGGATCCGGCGCGGGACGCCGATGCCCGCGACGGGCCGCGACTCGCCGACGACGTGGCAGCGTCCGGGCAATGCCAGCTCCACCTCTGCGCAACCGATTGCATGGACCGTAGCAGCGGGGAGGGGCCGGGTCAAGGGGCATCGCGGCCGCGCCCGGCTCGGGGTCCGTGGCACCGGACGCGGCGTTCCGCCCACCGCGTCGCACCCGGGCGCCACCGCGTGGCTCGGGCCCGCCGGCCGGGATCGTCCGGCGACCTGGCTGCCCGGCCGCGCGGCCGGGATCGTCCGCCGACCCCGGGCGTTCACCTCCGCTCGTCGTCCCGCCCGGGCGTCGCCCGTCAGGCGAGCCGCTCCCGCACCGGGCCTGCCAGCGCCGCGAGGGTCTCCGGGTCGAACGGCGCCGGCCAGTCGAAGAAGACCTCCTCCGCGCCGGCCGCCGCGTAGGCCGCCAGCGCGGCGGCCACGTCGTCCACCGTCCCGACGCACGGTGCAGCGGCTGCCGCGGACGCTGCGTCGGAGGCCGACCAGCCATGGCGGCGGAGGGACGCCGCCAGATCCTCCACCGCACGCTCCCGCGTCGCGCGCACGCATGGGGGCGGGAGGCCCGCGGTCCGGCGGATCGCGGCAGGGTCGCGACCGACCGCCGCGCAGTGCGCGTCGAGGACGGCGTTCCTGTGTGCGAACGTCGGCGCGTCCCCCTCGCCGTTCCAGGCGTCGGCGTAGAGCGCGACGATCCGCAGCGTCCGCTTCTCACCGCTCCCGCCGATGAGCAGCGGGAGGTGCGCCTGGAGAGGCCGTGGGTCCAGCACTGCGTCCTGGAAGCGGACCCACGTCCCGTCCATCGTGACCCGCCTGCCGTCGAGGAGCCCGCGCAGCGCGCGTGCCTGTTCGTCCAGCCGGTCGAGCCGCTCGCCGACCGCCGGGAGATCCCAGCCGTACATCTCGTGATCGCGAAGGTGCCAGCCCGCGCCGATCCCGAGCGCCATGCGCCCGCCGGAGGCATGGTCGAGCGCGACGACCTGGCGTGCCAGGAGTCCCGGGTTCCGGTAGCCGGCGCCCGCCACCAGGCAGCCGAGTCGGACGCGGGAGGTGCGCGCCGCCCACCCGCCGACGGTCGTCATCGCCTCGAAGATCGGCCCGGCCGCGTCCGGGTCCACGCCGTCGCTCGTGCCCACGACCGGCACGAAGTGGTCGTTGGCGAAGCAGCTGTCGAGGCCGGCGGCCTCGATCGCCTCGGCCGCGGCCATGAGGTCGCCCCAGGCGACGTTGCTCCCCCAGACCTGGAAGCCGATGCGCACGTCCGACCCTCCCCGCAGACCCCCCGCACGTCCCCACCCACTCTGCCATGCGTCCCCGCCGTACGGAGCGGCGACCGGCTACCATCGGCGGGTGGCGACGTTCTACGACCTCGATTCCGCGACCGCGATGCTCGTGCGCGTGAGGCCCATCGCCGAAGCGCTGCGCGACCAGCGCGACGAGGTCGCCCGACTCACGGAGCGGCTCCGCGCAGCCGAGTCCGACGAGGGGACCGACCCGGCGGTGGCATCGGTCCTTCGCGCTCGGATCCGCGCGCTCGTTGACCAGATGGAGGCGGCCGTCACCCGCTTCGATGACTGGGGGATCGTCCTGCGCGACATCCGCACCGGGCTGCTCGACTTCCCGGCGCTGGCTGACGGGCGCCACATCTGGCTCTGCTGGCGGCTCGGCGAGGACGCGGTCGCGTGGTGGCACGAGGCCACCACCGGCTTCGACGGCCGGCAGCCGATCAGCGCGCTGACCCCGAGCGGCCCGGCACACTGACCGCCGCCGCTCCCGCCAGACGCGCCGAGGCCCCGTGGCGCGTCGGCCGCGGGGCCTCGGGAGTGGGGCGGGGCGCGGCATCGTTCGCCGCGGTCCCGCTACCGGTTGGGGACCAGGATCCACCGTGCGCCGTAGGTCCCGCTCTCGCCCAGGTTGCCGATCGCGTAGACCGTGTAGCGCTTCTTGGACGCGAGGGTCGCGTTCTTCACCGGCTGCTGCATCCACATCGAGCCACTCACGCCGAAGCCGATCCACCACGGACCCGGCACGGCCGGCCGGATCGGGCTGACCTGGCCGTACGACACGTTCTGTGCCGAGGCGGACGCGAAGAGCTTCGCGCTCTTCGTCAGGCTCGTCCCAGCGAAGTCGAGGTTCTTCGTGACGTCGGCCGTGAGGTTGCCGAACCGCAGGGACGACATGAGCGCCCTGGACGTCGCCTCGCGGACCTTGATGAAGTTCGGGCCGGTGCTCCCGGTGGAGGCGAGCGCGATCGTGTAGTAGTTGCCCGCCCGAAGGTCGATGTCGTCCTTCTTGAACGACGCGGACTCACCCGGCACCGCCATCTCGAACCAGATCTGGCACGTCATCTTGCCGACGCAGTCAGGAGTGAAGTACGCCTTCTGATACTTCGTCCAGGTGCCGTACGGGACGGCCGGGTAGGTCGGCGGCGTGTCCACGGCCACCCGCGTCTCGTACACGTCCAGCGCCGGCTGGCCGACCATCGCGTTGAGGATCCGCACGTAGGCGAAGTCCGGCTCGGATGGGAGCGTGGTGGGCCGCGCGGCCGCGACCGCGGAAGCGCCGACCGACAGGACGACGGCGGCGGTGAGCGAGGCCGCGAGCAGGGAGCGGATGCGCATGGTGCCTCCTTCGGATCGGTCCCGCGACGGGACACGGCTAGCGTAGACCCGACCTGCGCCGCGCGCACGCATGGCGGGCGATGAGCCGCACCCCGGGCGTCAGGCGGGCGTCTCTCAGCGGCGGAGCACGCGCCCGATCAGCCTCCGCGTCCGGTCCTTGTATGCGAAGGCGAGGCCCACGAGGATCAGGAGGACGAAGTTGGCCGTCGCGACGCCCGCCGACACGAGATACGCGAGCTGCTGGCCGACCTCGCCGCCGATCCCGAGGCCCGGCACGGTCGCCCCCAGGATGCCGAGCTGGAAGTACGGCGGCCTGGGTGCGAGGCTTGCCCGCGCGAGACCCGCGGTGGCGCCCTGCGCGGTCTGGCCGCCCACGAGGAAGACGAACGAGCCGCTGACGGAGGCCGCGCTGTTCCTGAGCTGCAGGTCCGCGGGGAGATCGCCGGCCGGCATGTTCTTCCAGCCCGTGATGTCGCCGTTCGCATCCGGGGTGGCCCACCAGACCTGCCCCTGGGCGTCGGGGCCGGTCCCGGCGGCGAGGTAGAGGGTGCCGGCGTTGCTCCAGCCCGACGCGCCGTCGCGCGGGAGCGGGAGCGTGGAGCCCTCGCGGCTCACGCCCCAGGAAAGGATCTGGCCCGCCGTCTCCTTCGCCGCGCTCAGGTCGCCCCGCAGGACGATGGGCGTGGGCCCGGCCTCGGACGAGCCGCCGTAGACGAACAGGTGCGAGCCCTGGAGGCTGGCGAACGCGCCCGTCCGCCGCTCCGGCATGTCGGCCATCGGCTTCCAGGCACCGGGGACGCCCTTCGCGTCGAGGGTGGACTTCCATGCGCTCGCGGTCGGCCCGGACGGACCCGTCCCGCCGACGAGCAGCAGCCCATCGCCGGCGACGGCGAGGGAGGCCCCGCCCCGAGGCTGCGGGAGCGCGAGGGCGTCGGCCGGCTTCCACTCGGTGATCGCCCCGGTGGCGACATCCGGCGTGGCCGCGAAGACCGTGGTGCTCGGGGAGCCCGCCGCATCGAAGCCGCCGATGACGTAGACGGTGCCCGCGACGACGGCCGCCGACGCGGCGCGACGCGGCTCGGGAAGCGGGGCGACTTCCGTCCACGGCGACAGGTTGCCCACCGTCGAACGGATCGGCGAGCTGTAGACCGTGGCCACCGCGTCGCTCCCGTTCGTCGACCCGCCGATGTACAGCAGGTTGACGCCGGCCTGGACGACCGCTCCGCCCTCCCGCGGCTGGGGCAGGGACAGCTCCGACGGGCCGACCTCCCAGGGCAGGACCGCGCCCGGCGGGACCGGGCAGGGGACTCCCTCGCCGTTCTCGGCCGGGCAGAGGTTCACCACGGAGACCGCGTTGAGGCCCAGGTCGATGGTCGGGAAGATCGTGAAGTAGAGCGCTCGGTCGGGCAGGTAGCCCATGAGGGCGATGATCAGCGTGAACCACAACAGGGCCTTGACGCCGGCCCACGTCCAGCCGTTCGCGTCGAGCAGGCCGAACAGGACCCGCTTGCGGGCCACCGTCGCGCCGCCGGCTCCGAGCGCCTGCTGTGCCATCGTCCCTCCCTGCCGGCCGCCGGACCCTCCGGCGGCTCCTTCGTCGCGCGACCTCCTGTCGCGCCGCCCCTCACTTCGCCGTGAGCGTCCCCATCATGTTCGGATGGACCGTGCAGACGAACCCGTACGTCCCCGCGGGCAGTGCCGGCACGTCGTACGTGATCGTGGTCACGCCGTTCACGATCTCGCCGGTCCACACGGCGGTCCCGGTGGGCGACCCCTCGTGGATGGCGACGTTGTGCGGGATCCCGGCGTCGTTGTTGGTGAACTCGATCTGGAAGGGCTGCCCGGCCGGGACCTCGATCTCCGAGACGTCGAACGCGATGTTCTGCGCCGTGATCTTGATCACCGTCCCGGACGGCGCCTCGCTGGGCGCGGCAGAGCCGGATGGCGCAGGCGAGCCCGATGCGCCCGGCGACGCCGACGGCGCCGTGCTCGGCTGTGCGAACGCGTCCTTCCAGCAGTTGGGTACGGGCGTCGCCGTCGGCGGCTGGACGAAGTTCGGGTCGCGCCAGCCGGAGATCCGGGCGGGCTCGCCGGTTGCCGGGTCGATGCCCTCGAACGTGAGGTCGTTGGGGGCGCGCAGCCACGCGATGATCTCGTTGACCTCCTGGTAGTTCAGGGGGCCCAGCGGCTGCTCCCACGCGGGCATGAGGCTGTTGGCGTCCCCGCACACGTACCGCCCGCCGACCTGCAGGACGTTGCGCAGGTACTGCGGGTTGAGGTGTGCGAGCAGCTTCATCTGGTCGTTGAGGACCGGTCCGATCCCACCCTGCCCCTGCTCGCCGTGGCAGCGCGAGCAGTTGGCCTGATAGAGCTTGTACCCGCGGGAGACGTCCGTGACGACCTGGTCCTGCTGCGCCTTCGCCATCCGGCCGGAGTCGGCGACGCCGGGGAACCCCACCTCGTAGAAGTAGTAGCCCAGCACGAAGAGGGCGACGAACGAGACGCCGAGGAATGCGGCCCAGCGCGAGCTGCCGCTCTGGCGGACGATCTGGGCGGCCCGCTCGCCCGTCAGCCCGAAGCGCCGCGTGGATGGCGGCGACGCGAGGCGCTCGACCCGGACCGGCGCGAGATCGGGCCGGGGCGCCGGCAGGCGCTCTTCCGGCTCGGTTCCGGGAATCTCGGTCATCGGGTCCCCCGGGTCATGCTGGCGCGGGCGGGTGTCGTCATCGGCTCAGATGCAGCCCGTCGGGCTCTTGGGCGGCTCGAGGCCGGGCTGGCCGAGCGAGACCGGGAGCGGGCCGAGGGTGATGCGGCTGGTGTCCAGGGTGAGCGCGCCGGCGTCGTCCACGGAGAGCGCGAAGCGGTCCATGCCGCGCGGGGCCGGGCCGAGCTCCTTGACCTTGGTCCCGAGCCGGTCGTATCGCGAGCCGTGGCACGGGCACTCGAGCCAGTAGTTCTTGAGGCACGGGTTGGGCTTGCACCCGAGGTGCGGGCAGCGCTGGTACATGCCCCGCACGTTCTCGGCCGATCCATCGCCCGACTGGTCCGTCCCCGGGATGAACTCCTGGCGCGCGGGGTCGATGAGGACGACGAACGCGCGCGCGTCCTGGTAGTACGCCGGGAACCCGTCGCCGAACGGGATGTTCGCGTTCGCGTTCTTGACGTCGGTGAAGGTGCCGATCTTGACCTTGCCACCGAAGCCGCCGGCGAGGTTGGGCCACAGGAATCCGATCGTGCCGGCCCCGACCTCGAGGAGCCACAGGCCGACCCCGGCGGCGAGCGAGGTCCGGATGAGCCGGCGGCGGGACATGCCGCGCACCTGCTCGTGGCGCACGGCCTTGAGCGTCTCGTTCGTGAGCGCCTTGGGCTTGTCGGCGGGCTCGACCTGGTAGTTGCTCATGGACGCTGCATCACCCGGTCTCAGAGGCTGAAGTGCATGCCCGTCACCCACGGCAGCGCGAACGCGTAGCCGGGGCCGCGGAAGAAGATGCCGATGAAGGTGAGCACCAGGCCGAGGCCGCAGAACAGCGTGAACAGCAGGACCGCGGTCTTCCGGTCGGACGGGCGCGTCGCGAGGACGTTCCCGCGGTCGATGTACGGGATCAGCGCGGCCCCGACCAGGACGAAGATGGGCGTCAGGGCGCCGGCCACGGTCGGGTGGAAGTAGGCGAGCAGCTCCTGCAGCCCCAGGAAGTACCAGGGCGCCTTGGCCACCTCGGGGGTCACGTTGGGGTTCGCGAGCTCCTCGAGCGGGGCGTTCACGAACAGGCCCATGAGCAGCAGGAAGACGGAGATCACCACGGCCGCCATGAACTCGATGGCCAGCAGGTGCGGCCAGGTCATGACGGTGTCGTCCGGCTCCTTCTGGACCCGCACGACCGCGTCCTGCTTGACGAGCGCGAGCAGCCGGTACGGCCGCGCGCTCATCGGGACACGCTGCTTGTCGATCTCGGTCCGGCGGGCCGGGTCGACCGGCTGCACGGTCCGACGCTCGGGCGCGGTGGTGGTGGGCGTCTGCTGGTCGGTCATGCGCGGTCACTCATCGTGGGGCGCCGTGTGCTCACAGCGGGCCACTGATGCCACCGTCCTTCCGGATCCGCCAGAAGTGGACCGCGAGGAAGATGGCGGCCAGGAGCGGGAACACCATGATGTGGAGCACGTAGAAGCGGAGCAGCGTGTTCTGGCCCACCTCCAGCCCGCCGAGGAGGATGAACTTGCTCGGCGTGTTGAAGAGCGGCGCGTAGCCCGCCATGTTCGTGCCGATCGTGATCGCCCAGTATGCGATCTGGTCCCACGGCAGCAGGTAGCCGGTGAAGCTCAGCATGATCGTGAGGAAGAGCAGCACCACGCCCACGACCCAGTTGAACTCGCGCGGCGGCTTGTAGGCGCCGTGGTAGAAGACCCGCATCATGTGCAGGAAGACGAAGAACACCATGAGGTGCGCCGCCCACCGGTGGACGTTCCGGGTGAGCAGGCCGAACGGCACCTCGGTCTGGATCTGGATGATGTTCGAGTAGGCCATGTTGGCCGACGGGGCGTAGAAGAACATCAGGTAGACGCCCGTCACGGTCAGCACGAGGAAGAGGAAGAAGGAGAGGCCGCCCAGGCAGAAGGTGTAGGCGAACTTCACCGCGTGCTGCCGGACCCGCACCGGGTGCAGGTGCAGGAAGACGTTGTTCATGACCGCGTACGCACGCGATCGCTCGTCGTTCGGGTACGGGTTGCGGAACAGAGACCGCCAGACCGGGCTTCGCCGGATGCTCTGGTCGACCCGCTCCAGGAAGCTCACCGGGCCCCTCCTGCCGCGCCGGGGACGCCGGCGAGCCGTGCATCACGGTACGACTCCTTGTAGAGCCGACCGTCGCTCGAGATCTCCTGCAGCTCGAACCGCTCCATGGTAATGGCATCGAAGGGGCATCGCTTCACGCACAGGGCGCACCGGATGCACCGCTCCTCGTCGAGCACCATCGCCGCTCCGCGCTCCCAGCCATAGGCGTCCTCGATCTCCGGGAGCGTCCCCTCGGTCCGCAGCCGGTCGATGTCCACCATGTGGATCACGCCCTCGGGGCAGACGTCGGCGCACGCGCCGCAGAGCGTGCAGCGGAACGGGTCGAACCAGATGTTGAAGTTGCACATCAGGCAGCGCGTGGACTCGGCCACCGCCTGCTGCGCCACGTAGCCAAGCTCGACCGGCGTGGTGAAGTTGACGACCGGATCGCCGGACGGCATCCGGTCGCCGAGCGGGAGGACCGGGATGTGCTGGCGCGGGATGACGTCGTACATCTCCGGCATGTCGTGGCGCCAGGACGAGACGATCCGGACATTGGCGTCGATGCGCACCTCCGACCGCCCCGCGAGATAGCGATCGATCGCGTACGCGCACTTCTTGCCGTGGCCGGCCGCCTCGATCAATGTCGCCGGGCCGGTGACGAAGTCGCCGCAGGCGAAGACGCCCTTCGCGTTGGTGGCGTAGGTGGCGGGATCCACCTTGAGCCTGCCGCGGGCGACCTCGAAGCTGGACTCGACCGGGAGGAACGACAGGTCGGCGGCCTGCGAGACGGCAGGGATGACCGTCTGGGCGGGGACGACGAACTCCGAGCCCTCGATGGGCACGGGCGACCGGCGGCCCGACATGTCCGGCTCGCCGAGCTTGTTGCGGATGAAGCGCACGCCGGTGAGCTTCCCGTCCTCGCCGATCAGCTCGATCGGGCTGACGAGGAACTCCATGCGGACGCCCTCGCGCTCCGTCTCGCCCAGCTCCTCTTCGTCCACGACGAGCTCGGAGCGGGTCCGCCGGTAGGCGATCGTGACGTTCTCGGCGCCATACCGGAGGCTCGTGCGCGAGCAGTCCATCGCCGTGTAGCCGCCGCCGATGACCACGACGTCATCGCCGACCTCGAGCGGCTCACCCAGGTTGGCCTTCCTCATGAAGTCGACGCCGTACTGGACGCCCTCGAGGTCTGCACCCGGGATGTCCAGGGCCACGGCGTCCATCGCGCCGGCGGTGATCGCGATCGCGTCGAAGTCGCGCAGGAGATCCTCGAAGGGGACATCCACGCCGATCCTGGTGTCGTAGACGAAGGTGACGCCCAGGCGCTCGATCAGCCGGACGTCCATCTCGATCGCCTCGCGCGGGAGCCGGAACGCGGGGACGCCGATGAGCATGGTCCCGCCGGCGAACGGCAGCGCGTCGAAGACCGTCACCTGGTAGCCCTTGACCGCCAGCTCGCGGGCCACGGCGAGGCCGGCCGGCCCGGCGCCCACGATCGCGACCTTCTCCGCCCGCGGCTCGATGACGGGGAGGACGTCCGGGATCCCGGACATCTCGTGCCACTCGACGAGGAACCGCTTCATGGCGCGGATGGCCAGCGGGCGGTCGATGTCGCCACGGCGGCACGCCCGCTCGCACGGGGCGGAGCACACGTAGGCGCACATGGCCGCGACCGGGTTGGGGTCGCGCGACAGGATGTAGCCCTCCTCGAAGCGGCCCTCCGCGGCGAGGTTGAGGTACCCGCGGCAGTTGGTGCCGACGGGGCACGCCTCCTGGCATTCGATGTTGCACTGGAGCCAGGATGCATCGACCGGCTGGACGAGGAACTCCTGGTCGCGCTCGATCGTCACGGGATGTGCCCTGTCCTCCTCGGGGGACTCGCGTCCCTCCAGCCTCTCCGGAGCCGGCAGGATACCATCGTGCCATACGGCCGCGCCACATGGCCGCGCCGAGTGCCCGCACCGCGAGCGTACCTCGAGGGAGCGCGTCGATGGCATTCCAGCCGCCCGATCCAAGCGTCGGCGAGACGGCGCCGGCCGAGGATCCGTGCGCCCCGCAGCGGCGCGTCGTCGAGGAGACCTGCGCCCTGGCTCAGCGCCTCCAGGGCCTGCTCGCGGTGGCGCGTGACGACCTCCGCGCCGCGCAGCACGCCCTGGCCGTGCATGAGGATCGCCAGGCCCGCGCCGCCCGCGACGCGGACCCGCGCGAGGTGCAGCAGCGCAAGGCCGAGGCGTACGCCGCGTTCCGCGAGGCGCGGGCGAGCGCGCGCGACCGCGGCGACCTGGAGGTGGCGGCCACCGTCTGGCTCGCCACCATCGACGACGTCAACAGGCGCCTCGTGGACGGCCGCCGCGTGCTGGAGTCCGAGCGTCACGAAGCCGGCCGGCTGGTCGCCGACCTGGAGAAGAAGACTGCGGCGGTCGATCGGGCACGCGTGGCCGCGGAGCATGCTGCGGCCGCCTGCCATGAGGCTCGCGAGCACCTGGCGGCCTGTGAGGAGGGCCGAGGGATCGCGGCGGGCGGGACGCCGGCGACCGCTGTGGGCACGGCGGCGGGCAGTGCCGGGACGGAGGCCCCCGCCGCGTGGATCGGCCCCGATGGCGATGAGACCGCCCAGGGGATCCGGCGGCCGCGGATCGTCGCACTCCTGCACGGGGAGACGGCCGAGCGGGACGTCGTGGCGGTCGGGCTGGCCGGCGGCGATCAGGCGGCCGCCGACCGCTGGGCTGACCTGCTGGACGACCTGGTCGCCGCGATCATCGAGCGGGCGCTCGAGGAGTCACGGTTCGTCGTCCCGGACCACCATCCCTTCTGGGGGCTGTTCCAGGAGGACGAGCGCCGCGGGATCGCCGTCGCTCTGGCGGCTCTCGGCTTCAGCCCGATCCCCGGCGTCGGCTGGGCCGACGGGCGGGTCCCGGGCCGGCGCGACCTCTCGCTGGCGGTCGGGTACGCGGGCGCCGACCCGCTGCGGGTCCGGATCTGGCCGAGCGAGGCCGGGATGACCCACCTCTTCGACGACACGTCGGCCGACGTCGTGGGCTTCCTGTTCGAGACCGCCGGCGGCCTGACGCTCGGCGAGATGGTCTCGCTGCTGGGTCGACGGGCCGAGCAGCTGACGCCGCTCTGGAACGCCTGGGGCCGTGCGCGGCCGCTGCTGCTCGCCGAGACGGCCTGAGCGACGGGGCAAGACCGACCGGGCCAGCCGGGGCCCGACCGACGGGGCCTGGACCCCCGGGGTGCCGTCGGGGGCTGCCGGCCGACCGCGGCCGCTGGGTCCGGACCCCCGGGCCGCCGACCGGGACCTCCCGGGCCTCGGACGTCCGATCAGAGCGGCTCGGGCGGGTCCTCCTCGTCCTCGTCGATGACGACCAAGCGGAAGGCGTCACCGTAGGTCGCGCCGATGGGCGCGCCCTCCTCCGCCCCCCAGCCGCGCATCCGCTCCGCGAGCCGCTCGGGGTGCCGGAGCTGGCTCACGTGGCACCGGAGAGCGTCGAGCCGGCGCTCGAACGTGCCCGTCACGTCCACCCAGGTGTCCGGACTGTTCGGCCAGAACAGGTAGAGGCGCCGGACCTTGTGCGGGGCGAGGCCCGCGCGCAGGAGCGCGGGGAAGGCCATCGGGTTGCGCGCGGCCGGGTAGACGGCGTCGACGGCGGCGATGCCGACGGTCCGGTGATCCGTGTGGTTGATCCCGCCCCCGGCGTAGAAGAGGACCTCGGGGTCGTGCGTCAGCACCGCGTCGGGCCGGAAGGCGCGGATCTCGCGCACCAGCAGCTCGCGCAGCGGCAGGTCGTTCGCGACGGCACCGTCAGGCTGGTGGAGGAATGCGACGTCCTGGTAGCCGACGACCGCGGCCGCCGCGAGCTGCTCCGCTTCACGGATGGCCGCGAGGTCGAGCGGGTCCGTGTCGGGGTCGTCGCTGCCCTGGTCTCCGCTGGTGCAGCAGACGAGCCGGCCGACGGACCCGGCGTCGATCCAGAGGGCGGCCGTCGCCGCGGGGCCGAACTCCGCGTCGTCGGGGTGGGCGGCGATCACCATGAAGCGGGCCGGCCGCCAGGCGTGCGGGACGGCGCCGGAGCCGTCCGCAGGCTCAGCGCCGGAGCCGTCAGCGGGCCCCGCGCCGGTCCTCTGGTCCTTGGTCTGCTCGGTCATCGTCCGCCCCGCGTCCGCCTGGAGGTGTCCGTCGCAAAGATACGGAATCCGCATGATGCGCCCCGCGGCCTTCCGGGGCTATGGTTTCCTTGGACCTCGCCGTTCCCCCCACGTGCGGGGTCTTCTCTCGTCGGTCACGTGCTCGTCCGCCCGTCGCCCGTCCGTCTCGCGCTCGCCCGGCGGGTGCGTCGCGCATCCGGGTGCCCGCGTCACGGCCGCGCCCCCACCCAGAGCGCCGCCACCGCGACGATGAGCCCCGCGGCGAGGACGAGCACGTCGCGGATCCCGAGGCGGATGGGCCGGTAGTGCGTGCGCCGCCGTCCGGCGTCGAAGCCGCGCGCGTCCATCGCGAGAGCCATGCGCTCCCCACGCCGGACGGCGGAGACCAGGAGCGTCATCAGGCGCCCGCCCGCCGCGGCGATCGCGGCGGAAGGACCGCGCGCCTCGATGCCGCGGAGGCGGCGGACCGCCCGCGTGGACGACCAGTCGGCGGCGAGGAACGGGGCGATCCGCAGGGCGGCGAGCGTCCCGTATGCGAATCGGTCCGGGATCCGCCACTGCTGCACCAGCGAGTCGGCGAAGGTCGTCGGGTCCGACGGGCCGAAGACCAGCAGGCTCGCCACCGCGATGAGCGCGAGCCGCAGGGCCAGCGCCAGCGCCGCTGCCGCCGCCGCGGTCGTCACCCGGACCGGCCCGATGTCGACGATCGCGGCCGCGGCGGGATCGCTCCGCGACGGGTGCAGGAGCAGCGTGAGGAGTGCGAGGCCGCCGGCGGCGAGCACGAGCGGCGCGAGGCGGCGAAGCGAGGCACGGAGCGGCAGCCCGGAGAGGGCGACGAGCGCAGCGACGGCCGCGACGAGCAGCACCGCCGGCACGCGCGGGTCCACGCCGGCGAACGCGACGAGCAGCCATGCGGCCGCGACCACCAGGCGGGTCACGGGCGCGACCTCGCGCAGGAGGCCGGGGCGGACGGGCTCGAGCGGGGCGGGCAGGAAGCTCATCGCGTCACGGTCGCGCCGGCGCCCCCGGCCGTCGCCGCGGAGGCGAGCGTGGCCGGCCGCCCGGCCGCCCCGCCGCCGGACACCTCGAGGCGCCACGGATCTGCGGGCACGTACGGCGGCGCGTCGAGGAACTCGGCGACGGACCCATCGAAGAGGATGCGCCCCGCGTCGAGTCCCACGACGCGGTCGCAGGACGGGAGGAGCCGCGGGTCGTGCGTCGCGAGGACCTGCGCAGCACCATCGCGGCGCGCCTCGTCCAGGAGCCGGACCACCTCGTCCGTCGCGCGCCGGTCCATCCCATACGTGGGCTCGTCGAGCAGCAGGAGCCGGACCCCGCGGACACAGGCGGCGGCGACCGAGAGCCGGCGCTGCTGGCCGCGGCTGATGGCGCGCGGGTCCCGGTCCGCGAACGGGGTGAGGTCGAACCGGGCGAGCAGCCCGTTCACGAGGGCGTCGCGGCGGGCGCCGCTCCGCGCTCCCGCGGCGACCTCATCGCGGACGGTCCGGCCGACGAACGAGATCTCCGGCTCCTGGAAGACGAGCGCGAGGGCGTCCGCGACGTCGGGGGCGCGCAGGCGGGACGGGTCGACCAGCGGCCCGGCCGGCGACGCGACGCCGACGGTCCCCGCGGAGGGCCGCAGGATCCCGGCGGCGACGAGGAGGAGCGACGACTTCCCCGCGCCGTTCGGGCCGACGAGGGCGACGCGCTCCCCGGCTCGGACGTCGAGCGAGATCTCCGCGAGAAGGCGGCGGCCGGGACCTGCCGAGACGGTCGGGTCGGCGACGGAGACGCCGGCGAGCGATGCCACCAGCAGCGCAGGGGGTGGTGGGGCTGGTGGGGGCGCCGGCGCGACCCGCGTGCGAGGCGGCGCCTCGGCCCCCGCCTCGGCCCCCGCCTCGGCCCGGGACTCCGGCGCGACGGCCGCCTCGGCGCAGGGGGCCACGTGGGCCCGGCGGCCGGCCGGGACCCCCCGGTCCAGGAACCGGCGCCAGGCCGCCGGGATCCAGGCGCCCAGGCGCTCGAGGTCGGCTGCCCAACGCTCACCCACCGCGTCGGGCGGCCCCTCGGCGAGCATCCCGCCGGTGTCGTCCAGCGCGAGCACACGGTCGGCGAGCGGCAGCACCGAGTCGAGGCGATGCTCCACGACGACGACCGTCCGCTCCCGGCCGGCGACGAGCTCACCGAGGCGGGCGAAGACCGACGCCATGCCCGGCGGATCCAGGTTCGCCGTGGGCTCGTCGAGCACCACGATCGACGGCTCCGCGGCGAGCGCTCCCGCGATCGCGAGTCGCTGCTGCTCGCCGCCCGACAGCGCCGCGGTGCCGCGCTCCTCGAACCCGTCCAGCCCCACCAGCGACAGGGCCGCTGGCACCCGGGCACGCATCCTGTCCAGCGGCCAGCCCCGGTTCTCCAGGCCGAACGCGACCTCGTCCCCGACGCGGCCCAGCACGATGCCGGCAGCCGGATCCTGGAACACGACCCCGACGCGGTCGCCGAGCACCGGCGCCGGCGTGAGGGCGGTGTCGAGGCCGTCCACCACGAGGCTGCCGGCCTGGGTCCCCGGGATGGCATGGGGGACCAGCCCTGCGATGGCGAGCGCCAGGGTGCTCTTGCCCGACCCGGACGGGCCGAGGACGAGCAGGACCTCGCCCCGGCCCAGCGAGAGGTCGACGCCGTGGAGGGCCGGCGCGGCCGTCCCGCGGTAGGTCCAGCCGAAGCCCCGGGCCTCGATCGCCGGCGTCACGCGCCCGACGGGAACGCCCGGAGCACGCCGGTCCGCGCCAGCGCCCGCACCAGCGCGTGACCGCCGACCCCCGCGATCACGACACCCGACGCGACCATCGCGATCACCACCGGGACGTAGAAGCCCATGTCGAAGCCCGCGCTCGGCGGGTAGTAGATGGGGATGTCGTGCACGGCCATGCCGATCGCCGCGCCCGCGCCCGCCAGTGCCGCGACGGGGAGGCCCCAGGCACGGTAGAGGAAGATGGCGAAGACGACCTCCGCTCCGAGCCCCTGCGCGAACCCGGACAGGAGGACGTCGAGCCCCCACACGCTCCCGAGGAGCGCGGAGACGGACGCGGCGACGATCTCGGCGAAGATCGCCGCACCGGGGCGCCGGACGATGAGCGGCGCGATGACCGCCGGCATGAGCCAGACGCCGGCGATCAGGTACTGCGCCGGCCGGAACGCCGCGAAGACCGGGTCGAGGAACGACCAGACGTAGTTCCAGGCCCAGAACACGACGCCGAACGCCACGGCCACGACGGCGACGACGACGATGTCCACGGTCCGCCAGCGGGCGAGACGCCCGGATGCGACGGTCGCCGAGGTGGCGGCAGGGACGGGGGACGCGTTCATGGGACACCTCCGGTGCCGGACGGCCCGTGCGGGCCGGTGCCGTCCGCGATCTCGATGACGAGGAGCCGGCCGCGGCCGAGGGAGACGCGTGCGACCGGCGCTGTCCGGACGTTGGAGACGCCGCGGGCCGGACCCGCCGGCAGCGTGTCTCCGGCGAGCGCGTAAGCCAGCCCGTCGGTGGTCACGGCATCCGCGGCCTCCCCCACGGGGATCAGAGAGACGATGCCTCCGACCGGGCCGGGCAGGGCGAGCGACGCGGGTCCCGCCGTCCCGCCGGCTGCGGAGAGGAGGCGGATCCGCGTCCGCCCGTCCAGGATCGCCGCGGTCGTCCCCGCGAGGGCGGGATGGTCGAGGAGCGCGATGTTGGCGAGTGCGTGGTCCAGGCGGGGACCGCCGAGCGCACCGAGGACGACCACGTCGGAGGCGCCGCGGCGCAGCGCGACGAGCAGGGCGAGCTCCGTGTCCGTCTCATCCTTCTCCGCCGGGACGCGCTCGAACGGGATGCCCGCGACGGCCAGGCGGTCGGCCTCGGCATGCCCGAGGGAGTCGATGTCGCCGACCACGACGTCCGGGCGCAGGCCGAGCGCGACGGCGGCGAGGGCCCCGCGGTCGGCCGCCACGACGAGGTCGCACGGTCGGTCCCAGCCGGGCCACGCCGCGTCGAGCGTGGAGCGCTCCGGCGCGTCTCCTCCTGCGATGACGATGGCCCGCATGGGCGTGCTCGACCTCCATCGCTGGGACGGAGGTCGTCTGGACTCCCTTCGCCGGCATGACCCGGATCAGGTTCCGAGGGTCTGCGGTCTCCCGCACTCTCAGCGCCCGAGGCGCTCCCCTGTCCCACCGTGACGTGGTGACGTCGCTCCCGGCCGCTCCGCGGACCGCGAGGACGCTCCGGCGAATCTACACCCCACCCGCGGGCGGCGCGACCGGCGGCCGGCCCGCCCGGCGGCGTGGCGCGACGCGGGGGCGTCGCGCGACCCGGGGGCGTGGCGCGACCGCCGGCGTCGACCCCCTGCTAGACTCGCCGGCGTGCCCGAGACCGCCGACCACCCCGCCGTCGCCCGCGTCGTCGAGGCGGCCGCCCGCAAGGGCGTGAGGCTCGACATCCACTCGTTCGCCGAGTCCACGCACACCGCCACGGAGGCGGCCGCCGCGGTGGGCACGGACGTCCAGCGGATCGTCAAGTCGCTCGTGTTCGTGGCCGGGAGCGAGGGGGAGGAGCCGCGGACGTACGTCTGCCTGGTCGCGGGCCCGGACCGCGTGGACCTCGCACGCCTCGCCGTCGTGGTCGGCGAGCCGGACATCCGCCGGGCGACCGCGCGGGAGGCGCGGGACCTCACCGGGTTCGTCATCGGCGGGATCCCACCGCTCGGGCATGCCCACCATGTACGCGTCGTCATGGACCCGGCGCTCGATCGGCACGAGGTCGTCTGGGCCGCTGCGGGCCTCCCCAACGTCGTCTTCCCCGTGCCGCCGGCGACGCTGCGCGCACTGGCGAACGCCACGGTCGCGCCGATCGTGGAGGACCCGGCCCCGGACACGGCCTCGTGACCGCGGCGGGCCGACGGACCGGACGCCGGCCGTGAGCCGCGAGCCCCGGCGCAGCACCTCCTCGTTGCCGGGCGGGATCCGGGTCCGCTCGGTCTGGGGCGGGAGCGGCGACGCCGACGCGGTCTTCGCGCTCTCCGAGGTCGGTGCGCGGACGACGGACCACGGGGCCCTGGCGGGGCCGGATCCCGATGCGCTCGGCCGCGCCGAGATCCGCGTCGAGACGCCCGCGGGAGCCTGGGCGGTGCGACTGGCGTCGCGCCTCGGGGGCGAACCGCTCGTCCACGCCTGGGACGACGCGAGCTCGCTCGTCGTCGCCTACGGTCTCCTCGTCTACGCGTTCGACGCGCGCAGCGGGTCGCTGCGCTGGACGCTCCGATCCGGCTCGCCGCTGGTGGCGCTGCTCGGCTCGCCACGGCTGCGGCACCTGATCGTCCAGTCGGAGATCGAGACGTTCGCCGTCGACCAGGACGGGGCCGTCGTCTGGCGGGTCGCGCACTCGGACGTCGTCACGGAGGCGGCCCTCGTGGGTGGGCGGCTCGTGCTCACGTCGTACGGTGGCTCCGTCGCGTCCATCGACCCGGCGACGGGCCGGTCCGCAGGCTGACACGCGCCGGGCCCGGAGCCCGGCGCCGGTGCCGCCGCGCACCGCGATGGTGGACAAGCTGTGGACAGATCGAACGTGACGAGCAGCGAACCGCGCTCGATGGTGGATAACCCACGTTGACCGGCGTGCGATGGAGGTCTAGCGTGAGATGCGGTCCGGAGGGGCCGGGCGCTGCTGAGGGCGGCGATGACATCAACGCCGACGCGGCGGTGAGGTTTCTCCGGGCCTCTTCATGTCCGTCGCGGTACCATCGCGCCCCGTGCTCTCCCTCCTCCTGCTCGCAGCCGGCCTGGCCTCCGGCCTCGCGGGCCTCCTGATCCTCCGCTCGTTCGGGCCCGGCCTCGGGGTCGGACGCCTGCTGTCCGTGACGCCCACCGTGACCCTCGAGGAGGCGCTGCGGATCGCCGCAGAGGGCGACGAGGCGTATGTCGGCGTGCGCGGCCGGATCGACGCGACCGAGGAGTTCGAGGACGACGCACACCGGCCGCTGGTCTTCCGTCGCCGGCGGCTCCTGGCGCGCGTGGGCGGCCGCTGGCGGACGCTGGAGGATGAGACCGACCGAGTCCCGTTCTCCGTCGACGCCGACGGTTCGTCGATCGCCGTGGACGGCGAGGCCCTCGGGCCCGGGCTGGTCGTACTGCCGCGCGAGTCGGACGGGACCGCCGGCGAGGTCCCCGACAGGATCCCGGTCGGGATGTCGCCGCGGACGCCGGTGCGCCTGCGGATCGAGCAGGTCTCCTCGGTGGAGCACGCGATGGTGCTTGGCGTGCCGCGGGCAGCGGCGGACGAGGTCCCCCGGATGACTGCCGGCCTGGGACGCCCCCTCATCCTCACGACGCTCGAGCACGACGAGGCGATGCGGGTGCTGGCCGGCGGCCGACGCGGCCGCGCAGCCGCGGCGACCGCGCTCATCGCCGTCACACCGGTCCTGCTCGCGGCGGCGCTCGTCACCGCCGCGTCGGGCCGAGTGGTCTAGGCTCCCGCAGTGCGATCGACCGAGCGACCCTCCCCCGCCACGGCCTCCGCCGCCGAGGCCGCCCCCGCCGTCGCGGTCCGGCCGGCTGCGCGCACTCGCCTGGCTGCGTCTGTCGCGCGCGCCGGCGCGGCAGCGGCCCTGGCGGCCTCCCTCGCCGTGCTGGGCCTCGCTGCGCCGCTGGCCCCGATCGCCCGCGCAGCGGACCCGACGGGCGTCGCGGCGGGCGCCGATGCGGCCACGCCCGCCCCCGACGGCGGCGACGCTCGGAGCTCCGGGACGGGCGCGGGCCTCGCCGGCGCGCCGCTCGTCGCCGTCGGCGTCGTCGCGGCCATCGGGGCGGCGACCGTCCTGGTCACGCTCGGGTACGTCCGGCTCACCGGCGGACCGGGAGCGGAGACGTGATGACCGGCCGGCCGCGCGGGCGGCTCCTCGTGGCGGCCCTCGCCCTCGCCGTGAGCGTCGCCGCGAACGCCTGCGGAGGGTCCGGGGCGTCGCCCGCGACGAGTGGCCCCGTGCCCGGCGCGCGCGACCCCTCGCCCGCGCTGTCCGGCGGGGCCGGCCCGGACTGGCTGGGGCCGGGCGCGGGCGGGGCGTCGGCATCGTGCGCGACGCCGGCACCCTCCGAGCCCGCTCCGATCTGCACGGACCCGGCCGCGTCATCGGCGGCCGGGAGCCCGGGTGCGGCGGCGCCGGTCACCGGCGGAGGCGCCTCCACGGGGAAGGATGCGACAGTGAGCGCGTCGCCCGCGCCCGCCGCGTCCCCCCTGGCCGCGGCATCGCCCGCCGGCGGGGACGCGACGCTCGCGGGCGCGGCACCGCCCGGCCCGTCCGCCGGCTCCACGCCTCGGCCCTCGGGCACCCCGGCTCCGTCGGCCGACCCCGGCGCGCAGGCCGCCCCGACGAGCGCGACCGGCTTCAAGGTGCGCGAGACGGTCGTCCCGATCTCGTTCCCGCTGCCCGCCACGTCCGCCTACGGGTACGGCGACGGCTGGCGCGCCCCGCGCGTCGGCATCGCGCGCGCCTACAACCAGATCCGCGGCGTCGCGCCGGACGGGACCTGGCTGCGCGCGCACGACGGCCTCGACCTGCTGGTCAAGACCGGGACGCCGGTGCTCGCGCCGTTCAGCGGGACCGTGATCGATCCCGCGAAGCGGTGGAAGCCGTGGGACCCGTCGCGGTACGGCAAGGTGGTCGTCATCGAGAGCACCGAGCCCACCTCGCCCGGATACCGCGTCATCCTGGCCCACCTCTCCACGGTGGCCGTGAAGGTGGGCGACGCCGTCGAGCGAGGCGAGGTCGTGGGCAGGACCGGGAAGACCGGCAACGCCGCCGGGACCGCGCCGCACCTGCACCTGGAGATCCGCGCGCCGTTCCTGATCCGGTACGGCTACGCGAAGGTGATCCGGCGCCTCGACGTGTTCGACGCGGAGCCGTCCGTGCGGGCGGCCGACCCCCGGGCGCGCTGACACCTCCACTGGGCCCTGCCCTCCGGCGGTCTGGAGGTACTTCCGGCCTATGGTGAGGTTCTGTGAAGTGTCCGACACTGCGCCCGTCAGACCCGACAAGACCTCACAGGAGATGGCGGAGCCGGTCGATGGAGGCGTACGAGGCGACCCTCTCGATCACCGAGGCGGCGCGCGTCCTGGGCGTCCATCCCAACACGCTGCGCACGTGGAGCGACCAGGGCCGCATCCGGTCGTTCCGGATCAACACGCGCGGTGACCGCCGGTTCCTCCGGGCGGACCTCGACGCGTTCCTGGCGTCCGCCGAATCGCCGGCGCTCGATCCGGACACCGCGGACGCCGACGCGCCGTCGCGGACGCCGACGCGACCCGGACCCGACGGGCGGCCCGCGCTCCGCGTGGTCCGAGAGGCGGGGCCGTCCGCCGACTCCCCCGCCGAGGCAGCCGGCCCGGGGCCTGGACCGGTCGCGCAGGACGATGCGGTCGCGGACGCCGTCCGGCGCGAGCTGGACACCGCAGCGTCGCTGCTCGGCCGCGAGATGGCGCCGTCCGGTCTCGACGGGTCGCTCGCGCGCATCGCGCGGATCCTCCGCGCTCGTCGCGGCCATGAGTTCGTCGGGATCTGGTCGCGCGACGGGGACCGGCTCGTCGCGCGGGCGTCCGCGGGAGACGCCGCGCCGATGCCGGTCGCGGCCGACGGCCCCACCCTCCCCGCTCGCGCGCTCGCCGCCGCCGAGCCGCTCGCCGAGCCGGCTGGCGACGGTCAGGCCGGCTGGCTCGCGGCCGCGCTGCCCGACGCGGTGGCGACGGGGGTCGCGATCCCCGGCTCGACCGCGCCGTGGGGCGCGCTCGTGGTGGTGGATCGCGCCGGCGCTCCCGACCGGGCCTCGTCGCTCCCCGCGATCGCGGCGATCGTCGGCGGCGCGGTCCGGACCGCACGCCTGGTCGACGAGGCCACGCGTGGCCGCCGCCAGTCCGAGGCCCTCCGGCGCGTCGCCGTCGAGCTCGCCAGCGAGCTGGACCTCGATCGGATCCTCGACTCGATCCTGGAGCATGCGGCCAGCCTGTTCGGCGCCGACCGGGCGGCGGTCTTCCTGGGCAAGCCGGGCGGCCGGATCCTCGGCGCGTACGCCCGCAACCTCTCGGACGCCTTCGTCGCCTCGGTGACGAGCTTCCACCCGTGGTCGGTCCCCACGCAGGCGCTGCGCGAGCGGCAGCCGGTCTTCGCGATGCGCTACTCGGACGACCCACGCGGTGAGTTCCAGCGTGACGAGCTGCTCGCCGAGGGCATCGACACGATCTGCACCGCTCCGCTCTACGACGGGAGCGACCCGCTGGGCGTCCTCAACCTGTACCACGACATCGCGCACCCGTGGTCGCACGAGGAGCTCGAGACGCTCGCCGCGTTCGCGGCGCAGGCGTCCGTCGCCATCCGCAACGCCCAGAACTTCCGCCGGACGGAGGCGTGGGCAGCGCAGCTTCAGTCGATCCAGCACCTCGGCGGAGAGCTGGGGCGCCTGTCGTCCGCCACCGAGATCGGGACGGCCATCGTCGCCGAGATCGAGCGGCTCATCGACTTCCACAACGTTCGCGTCTACCTGCTCCAGGGGGACGACCTGGTGCCCGTCTCACTGCGCGGGAAGGTCGGCGAGTACACCGAAGAGACCGCCGAGGCGCTGCGCCTGAAGCTCGGCGAGGGGATCACCGGCTGGGTGGCCAAGCACGGCGTCCCGCAGTACCTGCCTGACGCGGAGGCGGACGCGCGCGCCGTGACCATCCCCGGGACGGAGTCGATCGAGGAGTCGATGCTCCTCGCCCCGATGGTCTTCGAGGAACAGGTCCTCGGCGTCATCGTCCTGTCCAAGCTGGGCCTCGACCAGTTCACCGACGGGCACCTGCGCCTGCTCGTCATCTTCGCGAACGCGGCCGCACAGGCCATCGCGACCGCGGAGGCGACCGAGCAGCTGCGCCGACAGTCGGACCAGCTCGCGAGGCGCCTGCGCAGCCAGCGGGCGCTCCTGCAGACGACGGAGTCGCTGCTCACCACGCTCGACGCCCGCGCGATCCTGGACGGGATCACCGACAGCCTCGCCGAGCTCGTCTCGTACGACAACCTGGCCATCGAGCTGCTGGACCCGCGGACGGGCACGCTGCGCCCGATCGTGGCACGGGGCGTGGACGCGGACTACTACCTGCTGCCGTGGGAGCCCGGGGAGCAGGGCCTGGCGACCTGGGTCGTGGATCACGGCGCCGCGCAGCTCGTCGTGGACGAGATGGACGACCAGCGCATCGCCCAGGACCCGACGAAGGGCCCGGTGGAGGGCAGCATCATCTGCGCGCCGCTGCGGGGCCCGAGCGGGGTGGTCGGCGTGCTCACGCTCGAGCGCCTCGGCACGTCAAGCCGGTACGACGAGGACGACTTCGAGCTCGTCCGACTGTTCGCCGGCCAGGTCTCCGTGGCCCTGCGCAACGCCGAGCACTATCGCGCCGCCCGGGTCCGCGCGGAGACGGACGGCCTCACCGGTCTGCTCAACTACGCGTCGTTCCGCGACAAGCTCGGCGCACTCTCGCTCTCGGGCGAGCCGTTCAGCCTGCTGATGATCGACCTCGACGGGTTCAAGGCCGTCAACTCCGCCTACCTGTACCAGGGCGGGAACACGGTGCTCCGCAGGACCGCGGCGGCCATCCGCTCGGCCGCGCGCGAGAGCGACGACGTCTTCCGGTTCGGCGGCGACGAGTTCTGCATCCTCCTGCCGCGCACCGACCCGAGCGGGGCGCGCGTGGTCGCAGAGCGCGTGCGGGACGCGGTCGCCACGGTGGAGCCGCCGGCGCGCGCACGGGGCGGGAACGGCCCGCGCATCACCGCCTCGGTCGGGATCGCCACGCTGCTGGTGGACGCGGACAACGCGGACGCCCTCGTGGACGTCGCTTCGCGCGGCGCCTTCTTCGCGAAGGCGCGCGGCGGCGACCGCGTGGCGACGGCAGAGGAGAGCGCCGGGATCGCCGACGAGTTCGAGCCCACGGGGCCCGGGCGCGTCGAGTCCGAGGTCACGGCGATCGAGGAGCTGCTCGACGCGACGCCCCTGGCCTGACGCGCCGGGATCGGCACGTCGCGCGCCGGTGCCG
>JAKOQS010000187.1 GCA_029778235.1 Chloroflexota bacterium
ATCGACGCCGGCCTCGTCGTGGAGATGCTCCACGAGCACCAGGCCGTCCCCTGGCCGGTCTTCCCGTTCCTCCTCCCGGGCGAGGACGGTCTCTTCCGCATGCCGCCCGACACGCCGTCCTTCCCGCTGGCCTTCTCCATCCGGGCGCGGAAGCCGGCGGGCTGATCGGCCCTGCCTCCGGCCCCCGGCCCCGGTCCGGTCGGCGCCGCGCACGGTCCGGTCGGCCCCTTGACCAGCGGGCGGCGACGCGCGACCCTGCGCGGGACGGTTCGACCGCTGGGCCCCGGCGCGGGCACCGGCTCGACCGCATCCCGACCCGGGCCGCGCGCCCCGGGTCCCGGAGGCCGAGGCATGGACCGCACCCGCATCGTGATCATGGGCGCCGCCGGGCGCGACTTCCACGACTTCAACGTCGTCTACCGCGACGATCCGTCCGTCGAGGTCGTGGCGTTCACCGCGACGCAGATCCCCGGGATCGCCGACCGCAGGTACCCGGCCGAGCTCGCCGGGCGCCTCTATCCGGCGGGCATCCCGATCCTCGCCGAGGACGAGCTCGAGCGCATCGTCCGCGAGGCGCGGGCCGACCGGGTCGTGTTCGCGTACAGCGACGTCGCGCACGAGACCGTCATGCACGCCGCCTCACGCGCGCTCGCCTCCGGCGCCGACTTCGAGCTCCTCGGCCCGCGCCGCACGATGCTCGAGAGCACGCGGCCGGTCGTCGCGACCGGGGCCGCCCGCACGGGCGCCGGCAAGAGCCAGACCACGCGCTATCTCGCCCGTCTCGTGGAGGAGGCCGGCCTGGTCACCGCGGTCGTCCGGCACCCGATGCCCTACGGCGACCTTGTCGCCCAGCGGTGCCAGCGATTCGCGACGTACGCGGACCTCGACCGCCACGAGACGACCATCGAGGAGCGCGAGGAGTACGAGCCGCACCTCGACGCCGGGCGCCTCGTCTACGCGGGCGTGGACTACGAGGACATCCTGCGCGCCGCCGAGAAGGAGGCGGACGTCGTCGTCTGGGACGGCGGCAACAACGACTTCCCCTTCTATCGGCCCGACCTCTTCGTGGTGGTCGCCGACCCGCTGCGCGCGGGACACGAGCAGCGCTTCCATCCGGGTGAGGTCAACGCCAGGATGGCCGACGCCGTCGTGATCAACAAGGTCGACTCCGCCACCCCCGAGCAGGTCGCGGCGGTGGTCGCGTCGATCCGGGCGATGAACCCCACTGCGGCGATCGTCAAGGCGCGCTCCGCCCTCGCTCTCGAGGGCGGAGCGATCGATGGGCGCTCGGTGGTCGTGGTCGAGGACGGACCCACGCTGACGCACGGCGGGATGACCTTCGGGGCGGGGATCGTCGCGGCCCGTCGGTTCGGCGCGTCCGAGGTGGTCGATCCGCGCCCGTACGCGACCGGCGAGCTGGCGCGCACGCTCGCGAAGTACCCGGACCTCGACCGCCTGCTCCCGGCGATGGGCTACGGCGACGTGCAGATGCGCGAGCTGGAAGCGGCGCTCAACGCGGCGCCCGCCGACGTGGTCCTCGCGGCCACGCCGATCGACCTCACCCGGATCCTGAAGCTCGACAAGCCGGTGGTCCGCGTGCGCTACGAGCTCGAGGAGGTCGAGGGCCCCAGCCTGCGCTCCCTGCTGGAGCCCGTGGTCGCGCGGGCGAAGGCGGACCCCCGTCCGACCGCCGGCTGAGCCAGAAGTACGTCACGAGCGGGCGCGGGCGCGCCGACCGGCGCGCACGCGCCCGCTCCATCCTCCGTCGAAGCGTCCCATCGGCTGGTACGGGTAGACTCCGCGCCATGTCGGGACCGATCGTGCTCGTCGGCGCCGGCGAGTTCACCCCCGCGATGGCCGGGGTGGACCGCGCGCTCCTCGCCTCGACCGGGATGGCGCGCCCGCGCGTGGCCATCGTCCCGACCGCGTCGTGGCCAGACGGCGAAGCGACGTTCCACCGGTGGGGTGCGATGGGGGAGGCGCACTTCTCCGCCCTCGGCGCGGAGGTCGAGCAGGTGCTCGTGCGCGAGCGGGTCGATGCCGACGACCCGACCTGCGCGCAGGCCGCCGGCGAGGCCGACCTGATCTACTTCTCCGGCGGCAAGCCCCAGCACCTGCGGGATGTCCTGCGCGGCAGCGCCCTGTGGGCGGCCGCGCTCGCGGCGCACGAACGCGGTGCGATCCTCGCGGGCTGCTCCGCCGGGGCGATGGTGCTCGGCGGCCGCCAGCTGGACGTCGGCCGGGGCCTTCGGCCGCCCGTCGGCTGGGACCCCGGCCTGGGGGTGGCGCCGTCGCTCGCCGTCATCCCGCACTACGACCGCGTGCCGCACACGCTCGCGGCGCTCATGGCGATGACCGCGCCGCGGGGGACGGTGGTCCTCGGGATCGACGAGCAGACGGCCGCGGTCGGCGACGGCGCGACGTTCCGCGTGGCCGGACGCGCGACGGTGGAGGTCTGGCGGGGCAGGGAGCGGCGGCGGTACCGCGACGGGGAGGTCTTCTCGATCCGCGATCGCGCCGGGCAGGGCGGGCCCGTCAGCCCGCCTTGACGGCCCGGAAGCAGTCGGAGCAGTAGACCGGTCGGTCCATCCGTGGCCGGAACGGCACCTGGGCAGCGTTGCCGCAGCGGGAGCAGATCACCGCGAAATACTCGCGCTCTCCGGTGAGCGGGCCGCGCTCGTACCCGCGGGGGCTCCCGGCGAGGTGCGAGCCGCCGTCGGGGTCCCGCATGGACCGTCGTGACGCCCGGCAGCTCGGGCACCGCTTGGGGTCCGACGCGAACCCCTTCTGCGCGTAGAACTCCTGGTCTGCCGCGGAGTGGATGAACTCCACCCCGCAGTCGACGCACGTGATCGTCCGGTCCACGTACGCGTCCACCACGTCCTCCCCCCGTGCCGTCCGCGTCCCCTGCCGGACGACGAAGATGGCGCAGGATAGCACCCGCCCCTGCGGCGTTCCATCCCCCGGATGGCACCCTCGGGCGGGCACGCGGGTCCCCGGGTGCCCCGCCGTGGCGCGACCTGTCAGAATGCCGGGTGCGGCCGGCCGCGGGTCCAGGGAACCCCGGCCGCCCCGCGATGGAGGGTCCGCGCCGGCGCGACGGCGCGCGAGCGAGAGGGTGCACAGGGTGGGGGTCCGGATCGTCCACACCGCCGACGTCCATCTGGGCGCGCGCCACGCCGATCTCGGGGAGCGTGCGGCGTCGCAGCGCGATCGGCAGTTCGCGGCCTTCCGCGCGACCGTGGACCTCGCCATCGACGCCGGCGCCGACCTCCTCCTCGTCGCCGGCGATCTCTTCGACTCCAACGCACAGCCGCGCCGCAGCGTGGAGCGCGTCGCGGCCGAGCTCGCGCGCCTTGCCGGGCGGCGCATCCGGAGCGTCCTCCTCCCGGGCACGCACGACGTGTGCGATCGCGCGTCGATCTACCGGGCGTACGACTTCGCGGAGCTCGCCGGCGTGGACCCCGGCTCCGGGCTCGTGACCGTCCTCACCCCGGAGCGGCCCGAGGTCCGCTTCCCCGAGCTGGAGACGGTCGTCTTCGGGCGGCTCTTCGCCACCAAGCGCGCGCCACGGAGCCCGCTTGCCGGCTTCTCCGCCGTCGGCGCGCCCGAGACGTGGAAGGTGGGGATGATCCACGGCTCGCTCCTCGTCCCGGGGCGCACCGACGGCGACGAGGTGGTCTTCTCCGCGGAGGAGGTCGCTGCGTCCGGCCTCGACTACCTCGCCCTTGGGCACTGGCACTCCGCCCAGTCGGGCACGGCGGGGACGGTCCGCTACGCGTACGCGGGCGCGCCGGAACCGGTGGCCGTGGACCAGGACCGCGCGGGCAAGGCGCTGCTGGTGACGCTCTCGCTCGTCGACGGCGTCCGGACCGTCGAGGTGGAGGAGCGCGTCGTGGGTCGGACGCGGTTCGTGCGCCAGGAGGTGGACGCGGCGGCGGTGGCCTCGCAGCCGGCGCTCGTCGAACGGCTCGCCGCGCTCGCGGACCCGGACGTGGTGCTCGACGTGCGCCTGATCGGCGTTCGAGCCGAGGATCTCGACGTGGACGGCGACGAGGTCGTCCGAGCGCTCGCGCCGTCGTTCCTGGCGGTGCGCTTCCGCGACCGGACAGTCGCCCCACTCCCGCCGGAGGACGAGGTGCCGGGCCCGGACACCATCCTCGGCTCGCTGGTCCGGGACCTGGAGGCCCGGATCGCCGACGCGGAGAGCGCCGGCCGGGCCGATCCCGCCCGGGCCGCGGAGGCCTCCGAGCTGCGCGACGCGCTGTTCGTCGCGCGTCACCTGCTGTCCGGGAGCGAGGTCACGCTGTGAGGATCTCGTCGCTCCGGATCCACGGCCTGCGTCGGCACCGTGACCTGAAGCTCGACCTCGCGCCCGGGCTCACCGTCGTCCGCGGCCCGAACGAGTCCGGCAAGTCCACGATCCAGCGCGCCGTCGAGCTCGCTCTCGCACGGCGGCCCACGTCCACCGCCGCCGATCTCACGACGCTGCGGACGTGGAGCCTGCCGGAGGGCGATCGGCCGGTCGTGGAGGTCGTCTTCGAGGACGAGCAGGAGCAGCCGGACGGGACGATCCGGGTCCGGGCCGGCTCCCTCGTGAAGGAGTTCGCAGGCGCGCGGGGGACGGTGCGCCTCGTGCTCGATGGCGACGTGATCACCGACCCCGCGCTCGCCGACGAGACGATCGCGGAGATGACCGGGATCGCCGGCGAGGCGTTCCTGGGCGCGACCGCATCGGTGCGCCACCGTGAGATGGACATCCCGAAGGACGACGCGGCCCTGCGGGACCGGCTGCAGTCGTCGATCTCCGGCGGCGACCGCGGCACGTCGCAGGCACGGCATCGCCTCGAGGTGGCGATCCGCGGCCTCACGTCGCAGGGCCAGAAGAACCCGGGGCGGCTGAAGGTCGCGGAGGATGCCGTGGCGGGGGCCGAGGCGGGCGTCCGCGTGGGCGAGGAGGGTCTCGCGCGCCTCGAGGCCGACCGGGACTCCCTCTCGGTGGCGCGGGACGCGCGCGCACAGGCGGAAGCGACGCTCGCCGAGCGCCGCGCCCTCCTCGAGAAGGCCCGGCAGGCGGAGCAGCTCCGAGCCCAGCGAGCCGCGGCCGAGGAACGGTACGGC
Organism: Chloroflexota bacterium; assembly: GCA_029778235.1. GTDB lineage: Bacteria > Chloroflexota > Limnocylindria > Limnocylindrales > CSP1-4 > CAIYQJ01. The sequence continues at coordinate 5,122 of JAKOQS010000187.1, forward strand.
CGGTACCGCCAGGCGGTGGAGGTCGC
>JAKOQS010000188.1 GCA_029778235.1 Chloroflexota bacterium
GGCGATCCTCGCGGTCCTCGCGGACCAGCCGATGCACGGCTACCAGGTGATCGGCGAGCTCGAGGCGCGGAGCGGTGGCCGCTGGCGCCCGAGCGCGGGCTCCATCTACCCGACGCTCGCGCAGCTGGAGGACGAGGGCCTTGTCCGGAGCGAGCAGGTCGATGGACGGCGCGTCTACAGCCTGACCGACGAGGGCCGCACCGAGACCGAGCGACTCGCGGGGGCCGGCCGGACGCCGTGGGAGGGCGATGACGGAGCGGCCGACCCGACCGCGGAGCTTGGGGCGCTCGTCGCGCAGGTGGCGGCGGCGACGATGCAGGTGGGCCAGGTCGGCTCACCCGGCTCGATCGACGCGGCGCGCGAGATCCTCGCGGACGCGCGGCGCCGGCTCTATCGACTCCTCGCGGACGACGAGACGCCGGCCGGGCCCTCGGACGCCTCGGCAGGCTGACGGCCAGGGGTCGAGCACGTCGCGGCGGGTCGACGCCGGGGTACCGGACGCCGCGCGGACCGACGGGCCGAGGCGGACCGCGGCCCGCACGTCCTCCACCGGGCTCCGGCCCTGATCCTCATCTCCGGGACGGCGTCGCACCGGTGGGGCCGTCGAGGACTGCACGCTCGCGGCGATGAGCCTCATGCTCAACCGCGGCCGCGACCGGCCTCGGCACCTGCTGGATCGGCTACACGCAGCGGTTCCTCGAGACCGCCGACGGCCGCGCCTTCCTGGACCTGCCGGAGTCGGTCCTGCCGGTCGCGCCGATCGTCGTGGGCCACCCGCGGACCATCCCCGAGTCGAGGGGGGTACTCGGGATCCGCGAGGCGCGCTCGCCGCTGCTCGGCGCCGGGGCCGTCCGGGAAGCCGCCGCCCAGCAGGAACGCCTTGGTCGCGTCGGAGAGCCGGTCGAGCAGCTCCCGGTCGCGGACGACCGTGAAGGTCCACGGCTGGAGGTTCGTCGCGCTCGGGGCGAGCACCGCCGCCGCGATGAGCTGGCGGATCGTGGCCTCGTCCACCGGCTCGTCGGTGTAGTCACGGACCGAGCGCCGGGATGACAGGGCGGTCTCGAGATCCATCGCGACGCTCCTTCGCGGGACGCTCGACCGCGAGGCGGCCGCGCCGGCCCTTGGCGCGGGTCCGACTCACCAGGGCGATTCTGGCGCATCGCGGGCGCCTGCGACGGCCGCGCCCGGGGGTGGGCCGCCGGGAGCATGCGGACGCGGGGGTCGCTCGGTCGCAGCCCCCGCGCCCGCGTCGATGCGCGCGCTCCCGGCTCAGTAGGCCTGCGCGTCGGACTCCTCGACGATCCAGACCTGCGGCGGGCCGTCCACGCCTGCCCGCTCCATCGCCTCCCCGAGCGACGGATCCTGGATGAACGCCTGGGCGCCCTCGACGGTCGCGAAGTCGCTGACGATCACGATCGAGTTCGGGTCGGCGACCGAGCGGCTCACCGAGTGGCCGGTGGCGCCGTGGCGGCGACGGACGTCGCCGTGCTCGATGAAGACCGCATACCAGGCGTCGTAGTCGCGCACGTGGTGCTGGACGATGGCCTTGGCCATTGGGGACGCTCCGTTCATCGTGCAGGCCGGTCGTTCGCCGGTCGTTAGGGGCCGGACTATATCGTTTGACACCAGATTGTCAAGGCCCTTATCATCTGCCCATGGCGAAGGTCCGACTGGCCGACGACTTCTACGCGCAGACACCCGACGCGAACGCGCTCGCCACCGAGGCGGTGATGAACACCATTCGGACTGCGGACATGCTGTTCGACCGGATCGGCAGGCTCCTGCGCCCGCTCGGTGTCAGCGCGGCAGGCGGGCTCGTCCTCGGCCTGCTGCGCGACAACGGCGCCCTCTCACCCTCGCAGATCGGCGAGCGGCTCATCGTCACGCGGGCGACCGTGACCGGCGTGGTCGATTCCCTGGAGAGCCGCGGCTACGTGATGCGCACGCCGAACCCGGCGGACCGCCGCAGCCTTCGCATCGAGCTCACGCCGGAGGGCCTCGCGGTGGTGGCGGAGGTCCGTTCCCTCATCCACCGGCACGAGAAGGAGTGGATGAGCGGCTTCTCGGACGACGAGCTCCGCGCGTACGTCGCGACCCATCACCGCATCCAGGACGGGCTCACCGGGGGATAGCCGGGGACGGTCCGGTCCGTCGGACATCATCACGCCCGACTCGCCGGACGCGCGCAGCGGCCCCGGGATCCGACGATCTCGACCCATGTCGTGGCCGCCTCGACGCGCGGTCCGCACGCTCGGGGCCCATCGCATCTACTCTTCCCATCTCGCCCCCACCTCCGGGACGACCGCAGACAGAGGCACGATGACGAAGCACCCGATGCACGGCCCCCGGCCGGACGCGACGACGGACGCCGCACCGCGTGGGCGGTCCTAGCCGATGCGCAAGCGCAAGGTCACCTATCCGCCCGCCAAGACCGCCACCAAGGGTGCACCGCCCGCTCCCGGTGCCTTCGACCCGCGCAACCCGCCGGGTCGGACGGTGACGATCAACCTCGCCGCGACGACCGGCCGCGCGTCGATCGTCCCGGGGATGCGCGTGCGCATCCTGAGCGGGCTGTACGCGGGCGAGATCGCGGTCGTCGAATCGGCGGCGAGCGGCGTCATCCCGGCGGCCCAGGTCCGCACGGAGGCCGGGGCCGCCCGCCGGTGCCGGACGATCGACCTGGAGCCCGTGGGGTCGGCGGGCGGCGCCATGGATGGCGGCGCGAAGGCTCCCGCGGACGAGTCGGTCGGGACCTGACGCTCAGACTACGCGGGTGGCGCCGCCCTTCACGGGCGCTCAGCTCTCCCGGAAGATCAGGTCGTGCTCGCGGACGTGCTCGGTCACGTTGATCGCCACGTCGTCGCCGGGGCTCGCGGCGGTGACCTCCCGGTGGTCGATCTGCATCGACCGGACGGTCTCCTCCACGTCGCTCAGATGGCCCCGGATGTGGATCCGCTCGCCGACCGTGAGCGGCTCCTTGAGGCTGATCGCCGCCACCGACAGGTGCCCGAAGTAGTGGGTGACGGTCCCGATCGCGGTGGCCGGATCGTGCAGCGCGGACATGGTCGCACCTCCCGTGCGTCCGACCGTACGCCTCGAAGGATCCGCGTGTCGACGGCCACTGGTCGCATCGAGCACGGGCAGACCGCCGGTGCCGGGCCCGGGCGGGTGGGGGAGGCGCGCCGGCGGGGCGCGCAGACGCCTTCGCGCTCGCCCTGTGCCAGACTCCGCGGATGCGATTCCAGACGACGCTCCGGCGGTTCGGCCCGAACAAC
>JAKOQS010000189.1 GCA_029778235.1 Chloroflexota bacterium
GGCGGGGGCGCGGACCCGGCAGCCGGGGGCCGTGCAGTTGAACATCGAGTTCGCGGAACCGCTGGTGGGCGAGCTTCCGCCGTCGAGGAAGATCGCGTTCGAGGTGGCCGAGTCCGCGGGGCACCGGGTGGCGGAGCTGGACGCCCGCCGCACCGTGGTCCTCGTGGGCGACGCGACCCCGGAGTCGGGGGCGGAGGCCCGAGCCCTCGCGGAGGTGAGCGGCGCGCCGCTGCTGGCCGAGCCGTCGTCCAACGCGCGATCCGGCGCCAACGCCGTCGCCGACTACCGGCTGCGGCTGGCCGACCTCGGCGGGCGGATCCAGCGCGTGATCGTGTTCGGGCACCCGACGCTCTCGCGTCCCGTTTCCCGGCTCCTTGCCCGCGACGACGTCGAGCTGGTCGTCGTGACCGACCGCGCCACCTGGCCGGATCCCGGGCACCGAGCCACGCTCGTCGCCGACCGGGTGCTGCTGGCGGACCAGGATCCGTCCTGGCTGGGGGAGTGGACGCCTTTCGACGCGGGCGTTCGCTCCGCTCACGGCCCGGCTCAAGGAGCGACAATCACCCAGGAGACCGTAGCCGCGGCCGTGCTCGCCGCGCTGGGCCCGGGCGACGACCTGGTGTTGGGCGCCAGCTCCATCATTCGCGCCGCCGACCTCGCGCCCATCGCGGAGCGCCCGCCGCGCGTGTTCGCCAACCGCGGCCTCGCGGGCATTGACGGCACGGTCGCGACGGCGACCGGGATCGCGTTGGCCACGGGCAGACCGACCACGGTGCTGCTCGGCGACCTCACGGCCCAGCACGACCTCGGCGCGCTCGTCCGCCCGCCGTCGGAGCCGTGGCCGCGCCTGCGCGTGGTCGTGGCCGACGACGGCGGTGGCTCGATCTTCCACGGCCTGGAGCAGGGCGCGCCCGAGTACGAGGCCAGCTTCGAGCGCGTCTTCGGCACGCCGCAGGCCGTCGACCTGGCCGCAGTCGCGTCCGCGCTGGGCTGGACGATCGCCCGGGTCGCCGACGGGGTCGGACTCGCCGAGGCCCTGGCCGGCGACGCCGAGTTCATCGTCGCGAGTCTGAGCCGGGGCCGCGCATAAAGCTGGCTATGTCGCCAGCCGTGCTCGCATATCTCATGGTTGGCTGTATAGCCAGCGTGGTGCGCATGACGTTGAGATCGAGGAGGACAAGCATGAATATCGGGATCGTCGGGACCAACTTCATCAGCGAGTGGTTCGTGGCGGCGTGCCGCGCGGGCTCGGGCAGGGTCCGCCCCACCGCGGTGTGCTCGCGCGACGCGGCGCGGGGTGCGGAGTTCGCCGCGCGGATGGACCTTCCCCGCTCCTTCACCACCGTCGAGGAGATGTGCGAGGCCGTCGACGCCGTCTACATCGCGAGCCCGACGTCGGCCCATCACGCGCAGGCGATGGCCGCGATCGAGGCCGGCCGTCACGTCCTGATCGAGAAGGAGATGGCA
>JAKOQS010000190.1 GCA_029778235.1 Chloroflexota bacterium
GAACCACGTGAGCGCCCACCAGAGGCCCACGACGCCGAGGTCGCGCGAGAGCACGAGCCAGGCGGCCGGCAGGAACGCCACCAGCATGACGACGCCGGCGCCCGCGAGCCACCGTCCGTCGCCGGCGCCGATGAGGACGCCGTCGAGCACGAAGACGGGCGAGGCGAGCGGCTGCTGCACGGCGGCCACGACGAGCGACGCCGCGATCAGGCTGCGCACCCAGGGATCTGCGCTGAACAGCGACGGCAGCCACGGCGTGCAGAGGAGCAGCAATCCACCCAGGACGGCGCCGGTCACGGCACCGAGGCGGACCAGCCGCGCCGTCACGTGGCGCGCGCCGACGGGGTCGCCCGAGCCGAGGTAGCGGCCGAGCAGAGCCATGCCCGCGATGGCCAGCGCGTCGGCGGCCAGCGCGAGCAGCATCCACACCTGGAAGCTAACGTGCCAGGCCGCGAGGTCGGCGGCACCGAGGCGAGCGGCCACGGCGGCCGCGACGAGGAAGACCGCGCGCAGCACCAGCGTGCGCAGGAGGAGCGGACCGCCGGTGCGCGCGGCCGCGAGCATCCCGACGCCCGAGGGTCGCAGCGCCACCCCGTGCGCGCGCGCGACCCGGCGTACGACGAGCAGGTACGCCGTCGCCTGCACCGCCTCGGCGCAGGCGGTCGCTGCCGCGGAGCCCGCCACCCCGCGCTGGAGGCCCAGCACGAGCACGATCGCGACGACGAGGTTCACGCCCACCGCGAGGAGCGTGACGAGCAGCGTGGTCCGGGTGTCCTGCAGCCCGCGGAGCACGCCGACGCCGGCCATCGCGACGAGGGCGAAGGGGAAGCCGAGCGCGACCACGTGCAGGTAGCTCACGGCGTACGGCACGACGGGCGGGGTCGCACCGAGCGCGACGACAGCCGGCTCGGCCAGCCACCACGTCACCGCGGCGAGCACGACGCCGAGCCCGAGACCGAGGGCCATCCCCTCGACGCCCTCCGCGACCGCGGCGTCCCAGCGGCCCTCGCCCACGCGTCGCGCGACCGACGAGGTGGTGGCGTAGGCCAGGAAGATGCACAGCCCCAGCGCGAGCGAGACCAGGCTGGCCGCGGCGCCCAGACCGGCCAGCGGCAGCGTGCCGAGCGTGCCGACGATCGCGGCGTCGACGAGGACGAAGAGCGGCTGAGCTACGAGGGCTCCGAGGGCCGGGACGGCCAGCCGCAGGATCTCGCGCAACGACCCCGCGGCGGCGACGTCGGGCACGGGATCGGCGTCGGGCACGGCCCCATCCTCGCCGCCCCGGACCGGTACGCCGACGCCCGGTCGGCGCGCCGTCGCAGCCCACCGGCGGCCCGGCCGCGGCGCCGGATGCAGGCGGGGGGCCGTGCGGCGCCGGCCGGCGGGCGGCCACCTCCGCCGGCGCGGGGTGCAGCGCGGGGGTGCGGCGCAGCCCGCCGACCGACCGGGGCCCGGCGGCTCCGGCGTACCCGTCCGGGACCCGGCGGTCGGGCTCCCGGGTGGGGGAGGGAGCCGGCCGCGCGAGGACCGGCGTACCGACGCGGAGGTCCGAGCGGGTGGCGGCCGACCAGCGGTCGAGACGCGGTGTTCACCAGTCGGACACCGGAGAGAAGTTTCTTCCCTCCCCAGGCGGGGGACGGCGTCGGCGCAGGTCAGCGGCCTGCGGGACCAAGATCGACATGGTTATCCCCGGCTTTTCCACAGGGCTGTTCCCGCGACACGCCCAGCCGGTCCCCAGCTCGTCCCCAGCGCTGTCCACAGGCGACGTTGTGACCTCCCGGCGCGTCGCCCTAGCGTGCCGGAGCGCCGTCGGACCCCCGGACCACACTGGGGAGACGTGGCAGGAGAGCGGTCCCGGTCCCGGGTCGCGAAGCGCTCCCGCCGCGTCGCCCCGCGCCCGCGCGGCCCGTCCCGGCAGGAGGAGGAAGCAGCCCGTGAGCGTCGTCGAGCTCCCGCCCCGCGAGGACCCGGGAGTCCCCGACCGCACCCCGCCGCAGGACATCCCGGCCGAGCAGTCGGTGATCGGCGC
>JAKOQS010000191.1 GCA_029778235.1 Chloroflexota bacterium
GATGCCGCGCCCGTGCCCGCGCCCGGGACCGCGCCCGGGACCGCGCCCGGGATCGTGCCCGCGCCCGGGACCGCGCCCGGACCCGTGCCCGCGTCCGGGACCGTGCCCGCGCCCGCCGCCGCGCGGGTGGGCGGCGGCGCGATGGTGCTCGCGCAGGCGGTCGCCCGCGAGTACCCCTCCGGCGACTCGGTCGTCCATGCGCTCCGCGGGATCGACCTGGCCGTCGATCGCGGCGAGCTCCTCGCGGTCCGCGGACGCTCCGGCAGCGGCAAGACCACCCTGCTGTCCATCCTCGGCGGCCTCGACCGCCCCACGTCGGGGCGCGTCCTCGTCGACGACCTCGAGATCTCGGCGCTGTCGGAGGACGAGCTGGTCGAGGTGCGGCGGCGGACGGTCGCCTTCGTCTACCAGGCGTTCGGCCTCGTGCCGTTCCTCTCCGCGGCGGAGAACGTGGAGGTGCCGCTACGCCTGGTCGGGACGGATCCCGCGGATCGTGACGCGCGCGTGGCCGAGCTCCTCGAGATGGTGGGGTTGGAGGCGCGCGCTCGGCACCGGCCGTACGAGCTGTCGGGTGGCGAGCAGCAGCGTGTCGCCATCGCCCGCGCCCTCGCCAACCGACCACGCCTGCTGCTGGCCGACGAGCCCACGGGCCAGCTGGACTCGGACACCGGGCACCGGATCATGATGCTGATCCGGGCGATCGTCCGCGCCGACGGCGTCACCGCGGTGGTCGCGACGCACGATCCCGCCATGCTCGACGTGGCCGACCGCGTGGTCGAGCTCCGGGACGGCAGCCTCGTCTGACGTCCGGGAGACGGTCGCGCGGCCGAGACGCCCGGACGTGGCCGCATGCCAGGTGCGGGGGGCGAGTCGTGCCCGCTCGTCGGCCCGCCTACCCCGGCGGCGGTCCCGTGTCGAGCGCGTGCTCGGGGTCGTACACGGTGCCGGGACAGCCACCCCACAGGCCGAGCCGCGCCCTTCGCGCGCTCAGTGCCACGCGCTCGAGCCCGGCCGCGTACCTCCCGCGCTCCCCGTCGTAGAAGTAGGGAGCCGCGTCGCCCTGCGCGACCATCCGCACGTTCACGTTCGTCGTCCCGCGGAAGACGTAGCGGAGCGCGCGGCCATACCGGTCGGTGCGGTCCAGCGCCGGGTCCGCGTAGAGGGTGACCACCTGGCCGGGCCGGAGCAGCCGGGCGAGGGCCGCGCTCGCCTGGCGGCCCCAGCACTCGGGCCCGGAGTGGACCTCCGGGGCGTCGATCTGCAGGAGGCGGACGCGGACGTTGGCCGACCCGATGCGGACGTCGATCGTGTCGCCATCGACGACCTTCCTGACGGTCGCGACCTGGGCGGCCGCGGGCGGCGTCGCCGGGCTTCCGCGCCAGGCGCTGCCGGACGCCTCGGTCGCGTCGGCCGGCATGGGCATGGCGGCCGCGGTCGACGTGGCCAGCATCGCGAAGGCGATCGCGAGGAGGAGACGCGGTGCTGGCCGCGTAGCGGCGGATACGGCGGCATGCCGCGCGCTCGCCCTCGGTCTGCCCATCGCCCCTCCCGTCTCCCGGTCGGCGCCGCCGGTGGCCCGTGACGTCGCGACGCCGTCCCCGAAGCGTAGCCCGACCCGGAGGACGGCGGATCATTCCGCGCTCGTTACGCCCGCCGGGCGTGTCGGCATCAAGCCGCCCGAGCGGTCCGTCGCCCACCAGGCCGTTTGCGGCGGTGACACGGCCGCGCGCCGCTCCTGCCCGGCTGCGCGGGGCACGTCGGCCACGGCGTGGGTCGTATGGACCGCCCGGCCGGTCCCGCCGGCCTACTCCGCCGATCCCGGCTCGTCGGCCACGCGTCCTGCGAGCACGGCTGCGCCCGCGAGCACGCTCTCGGCGCCCAGCGCGGAGGCTCGCACGATGGCGCCGCGTCCGGCTGCGACGATCGCCAGGCGGCGTGCGGCGCGGGCCGCACGAGACACGTACCTGCGGTGGGCGAGCGCCAGCGATCCGCCGACCACGATCACCTCCGGGTCGACGGTCGCCAGCAGAGCGGCGAACGCGCGCGCCAGGGCGCTCTCCCCCTCGGAGATCAGCCGCGCCGCGCCCGGGTCCCCGGCTGCCGCCGCGGCGAAGACGTCGGCCGCGGACCACGAGCGGCCCGCCGCACCGGCCCTTCCGGCCGCACCCCGCACCGCGGATCGTGCCCCGCTCCCCGTTCCGCCCGGGCCGCGATGCCCCAGCTCTGCGCGAGCCCGTCGTTCGAGCCCGGCTCCGGCCGCGTACGCCTCGACGCAGCCCCTGCGGCCGCACCCGCATCGCGGACCGGCCGGGTCGAGGACCAGGTGGCCGATCTCGCCACCGGCGCCGTGCGCACCGTGGACGATGCGGCCGTCGACGACGATCCCCGCCCCGATCCCCGTGCTCACGGTCACGTACGCGACGGGGTCCGCGCCGCGACCCGCCCCCAGGATGGCCTCCCCGAGCGCCCCGAGATTGGCGTCGTCGTCGATCGCCACCGGCACGCCGAGAGCATCGGCGAGCATCCTCGCGAGAGGGACGTCCCGCCACCTCTGGTTCGGCGCGTGGATGACGATGCCCGCGGCGGCATCGAGCGGGCCCGGGGTGCCGACCCCCACGGTCGCCAGCCGCCCGAGCACGGCCAGGCGACCGGCGTCCGTCGCCCGCGCCCCCGTCCCCGCGCCGGGCCGCGACCCCGCGAGCAGCTGCTCGAACGCGCCCGCGATGGCAGCGACCAGCTCGACGGGCGTCCGGGGCGTGGGCAGCCGGACGACGGCGCCACGCGTGGACCACTCGCCGAGGGGCGTCTCCCGCACGGTCACGAGGGTCTTCGTCGCCCCGACGTCGACGGCGCCGAGGAGCGGGCGCGCAATCGCCGGGCGCGGCCGGACCGCGGCGTGGGTCGGTCCCCCGGGATACGCCACGCTCACGAGGCCGGCGACCGGGCGTCGATCGTGGCGAGGATGGCCGCCGCGCGATCCGCGTCACCCACGAGCGGGTTCGCGAGCAGTGCGCGGAGCCGCGCCTCGGGTGGAGCGCCGGCCTGCAGGGCGTCCACGGTGAGCGTCTCGTACGTGCCCACCTGTGCGAGGAGCAGCGCCGGGAGAGCCGGGAGCGAGGGGAGAGCGGCTGCCGGCAGCGCCTCGAGCGATCGGGGCCGCGTGGCCCGATGCGGGACCTCCACCGTCGCGGTCGGGGGCACCCCGGGGATCCTGCCCTGGTTCGCGATGCCCAGGATCAGCGTCGCGTCGGTGCCGTTGACCCACGCATCGACGAGCGGAAGGACCGCCGCCCCGTACCAGAGTGCCCCACGACGGACGGCCGCGGACCCGGGGGCGGTCGAGTAGCCGGCGAGGAGGTCGGCGTCGAGGTCCTGCAGCTGCTCGGCACGCGTCCGCCTGCCCTCCTGCCCCGCAAGCTGGCGGTCCGGCGCCGCGTAGTACCGGACGTACGGGGCCGGGACGGCCTCGTGGAGGGTGACGATCGACGGGTCCATCCCCGTGACGAGGTCGGCGAGCGTGCCCAGCTCGGCGGGCGCCTCCGGGACGTACCAGCCGCAGTGGTTCGTGCCGACGTAGCGCATCGCCACCCGATGGACGGGCCGCCCGAGGCGCTCGGCGACCGCGCCGGTGAACGTGATGGGGGAGTCGCAGATGCCCACGATCCGCAGGGATGGCCACTCCCGCCGCGCGGCCTGGCAGACGATCCCCGCGGGGTTCGTCAGGTCGATGAGGAGTGCGCCCGGCGCGACGGCCGCCACGTCCGCCCAGGTCGCGCGCTCGCTCGGGATGGTCCGCAGCGCGTTCGCGAAGCCGCCGGGCCCGACGGTCTCCTCGCCGGGGATCCCGAACGCCCGGGGGAACGACTCGTCGAAGGCTCGAGCAGCCAGCCCACCGACGCGCACCTGGTCCAGGACTACGTCAGCGCCGACGAGCGCACGCCGCCTGTCGGTCTCGGCCTCGACGTCCACCGGCGCGCCGCCGGGAGCGATGCGTGCCCGGCACTCGGCTGCGACCAGCTCGAGCTTCTCGGGGGAGCGGCCCACGAGGACGATCGTCAGGGGCGGCCGCCGATCGATCCCGCCGGGCCAGGCGGCGATCGCATCGACCAGCTCGGGCGTGGAGCTCCCGCTGCCGCCGAGGACGACGAGCCGCATCGCTCAGGCGACCCCGTAGAAGTCGCGGATCGCCCGACCCACGCGGTCCACCTCGCCGTCGGTCAGCTCGGCGAACATCGGCAGGCACAGCAGCTGCGGCACCAGCGAGCGCGCGACCGCGAGGTCGTCGGCCGCCCGCCAGGGGAGCGTCGCGTAGGCCTGCTGGTCCGGGACGAGCTTCGGGTAGATGAGCTGGGTCCGGATCCCACGGTCGTCCAGGAAGCCGCGCAGATCCTCGCGCCGCGGTGCGAGCACCGTGTACATGTAGTAGACGTGACGCCCGGTCACGTCGTGGGCCGGCGGGGTCACCGGCGTGCCGGCGAGCCACTCGCCGTACCGGGACGCGACGCGCCGCCGCCCGGCGACCTGCTCCTCGAGGCACCGGAGCTTGACGCGCAGGAAGGCCGCCTGCATCTCGTCGAGGCGCTCCTGGTATCCGAGCACGAGGTGCTCGTGCTTCGTCCCGGCCTGGCCCATGTAGCGGAGCTGCCGGACCCGTGCATCCAGGTCGTCGCTGCTCGTGGTGAGGATCCCGCCATCCCCGAGCGCCCCGAGCACCTTCGACGGGTAGAAGCTGAACTCCGCCAGGTCCCCGAGGCTGCCGGCCTTACGGCCGTGGAGCGTCGCCCCGTGCGCGTGCGCGGCGTCCTCCAGCACCGGGATCCCCGGCGCGGCCGCGCGGACCGCGTCCACGTCGACGCACTGGCCGTACATGTGGACCGGGATGATCGCCTTCGTCCGGTCGCTCACCGCCGCGGCGACGCGGGCAGGGTCCATGTTCGCCGTGTCCGGATCGACGTCCACGAAGACCGGGGTGGCGCCGACGTACGTGATCGCGAAGACCGTCGCGACGTACGTGTTGGGGACGGTGATCACCTCGTCGCCGGGGCCGACTCCGAAGGCCCTGAGCCCCAGGTGGAGCGCGGCGGTCCCACTGCTGATCCCGATCGCGTGCGTGCTGTCGCAGTACGCCGCGAACTCCTCCTCGAAGGCCCGCAGCTGGGCGCCCAGCGTGTACTTCCCGACCGGCAGGACGGACTCGAACGCCGCGCGCAGGTCGTCGGCGATCGCCGCATGCCATCGCGTCAGGTTCTCGGCCGGGACCTCGGGAAGTGCGGCGGTCGCGGGGCCGTCGGACGGTGTCGTCATCGCTGGGGCTCCATCTTCAGTCTCGCTCGTCGCCGAGCGCCTCGTCGAGCAGTCGACCCGCCGCTGCCGGCGAGAGGTCGGCCTCGTCGGCGACCGACCACGGCAGGGCGTGCGCGCGGACGAACGCCGGCAGGCTCGTCAGCGCCTCCAGCAGCATCGCCCGCGACAGGTCCTGATCCCGCGGCCGCCACGCGACGCCGCACGTGTCGAGGACCCGGACGGCGCGAGCCTGGTCGTTGCGCTGAAGGGTGGCCATCAGGACCGTCCCGAGCCCCACGACCTCGCCGTGGACGAAGGACCGGCCCGTGACCTCCTCCAGCCGGTAGGCGAAGTAGTGCTCCGAGCCCTCCTCGGGGCCGCTGTGGCCGGCCCGGAGGCAGAGGGCGTTGACCTCCGCGTACATCTCGACCACGCCTCCGACCCCGGCCTCGCTGACGGCGGCGATCTCCGGCGCCGTCAGCTCGACGCGGTCGAGCACGCGCGCGGCCGCCTCGGCGATCCCGGCGTCCCACGCGATCCTTCCCGCGTGGCTCCCGAGTCGCCAGTCGAAGAGGCCGGTGTGGATCGACAGGAGGTCGCCGACGCCCGCCCGATTGAGCCGCGGCGGGGCGCTCGCGATGAGGTCCGTGTCCACGACGATCCGGTCCGCGACCACGAACCCCTCGTAGACGATCGTGCCGCCGTCGCGGACGGCGACGGTGTTCGTGACCGAGGCGTCCACGCTGACGATCGACGGGGCGAGGACGAGGGGTAGGCCGCGCGACCACGCGATCCACTTCGCGGCGTCGAGCGCCATCCCGCCCCCGAGGCCGACGACCGTGCGGATCTCGGCCGGCGTCCGTCGCGCGAGCGCCTCCAGGTCCGCCCGCGCCAGCGAGTCGATGACCTCGATCCGGCCGGCTCGCGAGACGAGCTCCGGGTCCACCGACTCGAGCGGCTCCGGCTGGGTGACGAGCAGCCAGGGCTCGACGAGCGCGGAGAGGGCCGGAGCCACCAGCCCCGGCCCGATGTCGATCGGGACCGACCGGACCCGCGCGATGACGTCGGCTGCGGCCGGCGACGGGACGGAGACCGATCGCGTCGCGGCGCCCTCGCCCGGCCGGGTGCCTTCAGGCATGGAAGGGCAGGCCGCCGCTCACGATGAGATGGCTGCCCGTGACCTGGTCGCCGAGGGGCGAGCAGAGGTAGAGCACGCCCTTCGCGATGTCGTCGGGCTCCTCGAAGCGGCCGAGGATCAGCCGCTGCCGGTACTCCTCCTTCACGTCCGCGGCCGGGATCCCGCGGCGCTCGCCCTCGAGCACCCACTCGGCCTCCATCATCTCGGTGGCCACGTCGCCCGGACCGATCGCGTTCACCGTGACGTACGGCGCGAGCTCCTGCGCGGCCACCTGCGTGAGGCCGACGACCGCGAACTTGGCCGCGCAGTACGGACCGAAGTACTTCGTCGTGCAGTTGAGCTGCGCGACGTACGAGCCCAGGTTCACGATGCGGCCCCACCGCCGCTCCATCATCGCCGGGGCCAGGCGCCGGATCGTCAGGAAGGTCGCCTTCGCCATGATGTCGACGTGGGCGTCCCACTCCTCCTCGGAGCAGTCGACGATCGCCCGGTAGAGCGAGATCCCCGCGTTGTTGACGAGGATGTCGACGCCGCCGAGCGCCGACTCGGCCGCGTCCGCCACGGTGTCCACGGCGGCGGCGGTCCGGATGTCCGCCGGGATCGCGACGGCGCGGCGCCCGAGCGCGCGCACCGCCTCGGCGGTCGCCTCCGCGGTGGCCGGGTCCAGGTCGTTCGCCGCGATGTCCGCGCCCGCCTCGGCGAGGCGCAGCGCGATCCCGCGACCGATCCCGCGGCCCGCCCCCGTGACGAGCGCCCGGCGCCCTGACAGGTCGATGGAGATGCTCATTTCACCGCTCCGAAGGTGAGCCCCTTGACGATGTAGCGCTGGGCGATCCCCGCGAAGACGATCATCGGGAGGACCGCCATCACCGCCGCCGCCGCCATCTCCTGCCACCGCATCGCGGCGTACCCGCGGTAGCCGGCGACGGCGATCTGGACGGTCCGGGCGTTGTCGAACGTCAGCGAGAGGGCGATCGTGACCTCGTTCCACATGTTGATCCCGACGAGGATGGCCGTGGCCGCGATGCCCGGTGCCGCCAGCGGCAGGTAGACCTTGAGGAGCGTCTGGAGCTCGCCCGCGCCGTCCACCCGGGCCGAGTCGCCGAGCTCCCGCGGCACCTCGCCGAGGAACGACTGGATGAGCCAGACGGCGAAGGGGATCGCGAACACCTGGTAGATGATCGCGAGCCCGGCCACCGTGTCGTACAGCCCGAGCTGCATGTAGGCCACGTACATCGGGATCACGAACAGGAACTCCGGCGTCGTGTAGGCGACGAGGAGCCAGAACCGCAGGTAGCGGACGCCGCGGACCTTGAACCGGATGATCGCGTACGCCGCCGGCGTCGCCACGACGAGCGTCAGCAGGACCCCCAGCGCGACCACCTGGATGCTGTTGAGGTACGACGCGGCGAAGTCGCCGGTCGTCCAGACCTCGATGTACTTGCTGAAGTCCGGGATGTAGAGCAGCTTCGGCGGGGTCTCGAACGCCTCCCGTGGCGTCTTCGTGGAGATGACGAAGAGCCAGTAGAGCGGGAAGAGCGAGATGAGGGTCGCGACGAGGGCGATCCCGTAGGCCGCCCAGGTCCCGAGGTCCCACCGTCCGAGCTTCATGTGGCGCGCTCCTCGGTGGGCAGCAGGCGCTGGAAGATGGCGAGCACCAGGAGCGCGAAGGCGGCGAAGACGACCATGGTCGTCATCGAGACGCTCATGTTCAGCGTCTTGAACGCCTCGCGGTACGCGAGGATCTGGACGGATTCCGTGGTGCGCAGGGGGCCGCCGCCGGTGGTCCCGTAGATGATCGCGAAGACCTTGAGGCAGTCCACGGTGCGGAACATCAGGACCACGAGGATCGCGGGCCGCAGGAGGGGGATCGTGAGGTAGCGGAATCGCTGCCACACGCTCGCCCCGTCCACCTGGGCCGCCTCGAACGGCTCGATCGGGAGCGCCTGCACCCCGGCGGACAGGACGATGAAGACGAAGGCCGTCTGCCACCACGTGTCGATCAGGATGATCGTCGCCATCGCCATGGACGGGTCGCCCAGGAACCCGAGGCGCGGCAGCCCGATGAGCCCCAGGCCGTAGCCGATGATCCCGACGGTCGGGTCGAGCATCACCTTCCAGATGACGCTGACGATGATCCCGGAGACCATGAGCGGGACCAGCAGGAGGGTCCGGAGGACTCCTTGCCCGAACCGCAGCCGGGTGAGGACGAGCGCGAGCCCGAGGCCCAGCACCAGCTCGATCGAGACCGCGCAGACGGTGAAGACGATCGTGTTCCATAGGGCGTTCCGGAAGGGATCGCTGGTGAACAGGTCGATGTAGTTCGTGAGCCCGACGAAGTTCAGGCGCTCGCCCCAGTTCCAGTCGAAGAACGACATGTAGAACGAGTAGAGCGTCGGGTAGATCGACGTCACCCCCAGGATGACGATCGCAGGCAGGAGGAAGCGCGAGCCGCGATCGCGGCCACGGGCGCGGAACGGGAGGCGCGATCGACCCGTCATCGGCGCGGGCTCCGAGGGACGATCCGGCCCCGCTCGTGCGTTCGCGGGAGCGGGGCCGGATGCATCAGCCGTGCTGGCTTCGCGGGCGGACTACGGGTTGACCGCTGCCTTGAGCGCGTCGTTGCCGGCCGCGCAGGCCGCGGTCGGATCCGTCCCCTGCGCGATCGCGAGCTCCGTGTCCGCGATGGCGAGGGCGCCGTCCTTCCAGGCGTCCTTGAGGACCACGGTGGTGCGCGAGGTCGCCATCGCCTTGCTCACCGTGTCCACGTACTCGGGATTGAGTGCCGACGTGTAGACCGGGTCGGAGTAGGAGGAGAGGCGCGGGGCCCCGCCCGTGCTCTTGCCGATCTCGGCGGTGTGCGCCTTGTCCGTCATCCACTGGATGAAGTACCAGGCCGCGTCCTTGTTCGCCGCGCTCTTGGGGATGCCCAGGCCCCAGAGCCAGTGACCGGTGAAGGAGTCGGCGCCGGCGGCCGGCGGCGGGAGCACCGCGTAGCCCACCTTCCCGGCGACCTGCGAGGTGTTCGGGTCCTCGTAGCTCGGCCCGAACAGGCTGGCGTCGATGAAGTAGGCCGCCTTGCCCTGGCTGAACAGCGTGTTCGCGTCCGGCCAGTCGATGGCGAACTTGTTCGCCGGCCCGGCAGCGAGGAGCTTGCCGTAGTTGGCCAAGCCGCCGCAGACGCGCGGGTCGGTGAGGCGCGGCTTGTCCCATGCGCCGTCGAACCACATCCCGTACGGGGTGGGGGCATCGGCCGCACCGAACGAGTTCCAGACCACGCCGGAGAGCGTGTCCATGATCGTGTCCGACCGGATCCCACGCATGACGGAGCCGGAGATCCCCTCGCCGCCCTTCTCGGCGGTGATCCGCTCGGCGTCGGCGATGAGGTCGGGGAAGGTCGCCGGGACCTGCTTCACGAGGTCCTTGTTGTAGAACAGGATGTACGTCTCGAACGAGATCGGGATCCCGTACAGCTGCGCGTTCGCGTCGCCGGGCGGGTACAGCGCGCCGCCGAGGAAGCCGGCCGGGAAGTCGGCGAAGTCGTAGTCCGGCGAGGTCTTCGTCGGGTCGTTCAGGAACGGCGTCAGGGGCTCGACGAGGTCCGCGCTCCACTGCGTGTAGGCGGTCGAGTCCATCGGGAGGAAGTAGACGTCCGCCCCGCCGGACCGGATCGTCTGCTCCATCTTGTCGAAGTAGAGGTCCTCGGAGAACGGCTGGAGGTTGACCTTGATGCCGGTCTCCGCGGTGAACTGGTCGACGAGCTTCTGCGCGCCGTCGGTCCACGGGTGCTGGTTCGCGAGGAACGTGATCTCCGTCCCCGCGTACTTCTTCCAGTCGAAGGCGCCCGCCTCCGCCGACTGCTCCGCGCTGGGCGCGGTGGTCGCGGGCGCGGCGGTCGCGCCCTCCGACGGGGCGGACGTCGCGGCCGGCGATCCGCCCTGGCCGGCACAGCCGGCGACGATGAGCGCGACGGCCGCCAGGGTGGCCGCGCGGCGTGTCCAACGAGATCGCATGCTGTCTCCTCCCACGCGCGTCGCCGACCGTGCGGCCGGCTCCCGCGACGTCATGCCGAGAGCCAATCGCGCATCCGCGCGATGAACTGCTCCGTGATCGGGCGCTCGCTCGCGACGGTGTACCAGAGCCCGCCCCGGGCCACCGCCTCCGGCAGTCGCCGCATCGCCTCCGCGACCTGGTCCCAGGTCACTCCCATCTGCTCGGGTCGATACGGAACGCCGATCCGGTCCACCACCTCCTTGATCCATTCGGGACGGTTGTCCTGGAGCGCGCTCATCAGGAGCACGCCCAGCCCCACGATCTGGCCATGGACGAACGGACGGTTCGTCATGTACTCCAGAGAGTAGAACACGTAGTGCTCCGCGCCCTCGATGTGGCGAGGGTTCCAGCCGGCGTTGTGGAACGCCGAGCCGCCCCACCGGAGCGACTCGGCGAGCGCGCGGATCCCCTCGTCGTTGACGTCGTGGATGTCGCCCGCGTGGTCCACGACGCGGTCGAACGCGACGCGTGCCTCGTCCACGAGGCGCTGGTCGTAGGGCCACTGCCGCTCGCACTTGCCGACGTCGCGGGCCATCGCCCAGTCCCAGTGCGCCGTGTGGTAGCAGATGATGTCCCCCACTCCGGAGCGGTTCAGGTCGACCGGAGCGCTCGCGATGACGTCGAAGTCGACGTAGACGGCCTCGGGGACGGCCCACGCCACGTACCGCACGACGCCGCCCGTGCGGACCGCGGCGCGGTGGGCCCAGGCGGCGTTCACCGACATGACCGTGGGCACCTGGAAGAGCGGCAGCCGCCGCGCCCACGCGACGTACTTGGCCACGTCGAGCGCCTGGCCGCCGCCCAGGCCGATCACTGCCTCGCAGCGGGGCAGGTCGCGGATCGTCCGGTCGAGGTCCTCGCGCTCGAGCGATCCCACGAACAGGGGGCCGACGAGGCCGTCGTCGAACTCCGCGGCGAATCTCGGCCAGAGGTCCTCCATCGTGACCACCAGGTAGGGACGGTGGACCGAGTTCTTCAACTCGGAGATCAGGCCCCTGCCGTAGACGGTGTTGAAGAGCTGTGCCATCTGCTGCACCTCGTGGTGGACCGGCGGAGCCCTACTCGCGGTCCGTGACCTTCGTCGCCATGACCGTGGCACCCGCCTGGCGACCGGCGGCGCGGGCGAACTCCTCGGCCGCCTGCTGGAGCGGGACGGCGCACGTCAGGGGGGCGAGGGCTTCGGGGAGGTCGGGGATCGACGTGGACAGGAGCGCGGGTGGGTCGTCGGGAGTCGAGGCGACCGACGCCGACCCGACGAGCCAGGTGGGGCGGCCACGCGCGGCGACCTCCCGGGCGATCCCGGCGGCGAGGTGCACGGTGGCGCCGGCCGGGGCGAGCACGACGAAGCCGGCATCGGTCGTGGCGAGCTCGAGCGGTCCGTGCCGGAAGGCGCCGCCCGTCATCGACTCGGCGGGGATCGCGGCGGTCTCCTTGATGGTCAGGGCCGCGTAGTCGGCGGCGGCGAGTGCGGGGCCCCGTCCGATGATGAGGATCGCGCGACAGCCGGCAAGGTGGCGGGCCGCGCGGGTCCCGGCATCCTCGTGGAGCTGGAGGTCCATCTCGTCGGCCACGAGCGCGAGGTCGGCGGCCGTGGGGCCGCCCCGGACCACCCTGCCGGCGAGCAGCGCGAGGACGGCGACCGTCGCCACGAACGTGCGGGTCGCGACCGCCGCCTCCATACCCGCGCCGACGTCGAGGACGACGTCGGCCGCCGCCGCGATCGGGCTCGCAGGGTCGTTGACGACGGCCACGATGGGGACGCCACCGTGCGCGCGCACCCGCTCCACGACGCGCACGGTCTCCACGCTCCGCCCCGACTGGCTCACCGCGACGAGGCAGCCCGCGCCCGCGATCGGGGCCAGCCCGTAATGGAGCAGCTCGCCGGCGTCCTCCAGGATGACCGTGCGCCCCGCCGGGACGAGCACCGAGTGGAGGACGCGTCCCGCCGAGAGGGAGCTGCCCATGCCGGTGACGAGGACGGGGCGGTCTGCGCGGGCGTCCAGGAGCGACGTCGCGGCGTCGAGGCGCTCTCCGAGGCGTCCGTCCGCGCCCGCGACGACGCGGCGCACGACGGCCGGCTCCGCGGCGACGTCGGTCATGAAGCCGCTCATGGACCCTCCCGGGGCTCTGCGACCACGATGAACACTCATTATCATGAACGGAACGCGATGCGCAAGGATTTCACGGAGCGAGACCCCGGGACCCTCGCCGTCCTCGCCGCCGACATGGGCGGGACGCGCCTGCGCGCGGCCGTCGTGGGCGCGGACGGCTCCATCGCCCTGCGGGCCGAGCGGGCGACGCTCCCCGAGCGGGGGCCGGAGGCGGTCGCGGGCGATCTCGCAGCCCCCCTCTCCGCCGTCGCCGCCGACGCCGCTGTGGCCGGGATGGCGGCGGACCCGAGTGTCGCGGTCGCGGCCACCGGTCCGATCGACGCGGACGGCCGGCTCGTCGATCCATCCAATCTCGGGCCGGCGTACTTCGGGTTCCCGCTCGCCGACGAGCTCGCGGCCCGCCTGGGACGCCCCGTCCGCGTGGGCCTCGACACCCACATCGCGTTGCTCGGGGAGGCCGCCCACGGTGCGCTCGTCGGCGTGCGCGACGCCGTCTACGTCACCGTCTCCACCGGCGTGGGCGGGGCGGTCATGGCGCGCGGCCGCCTCATCGTCGGCGCGCACGGCCTGGCGGGCGAGGTCGGCCACCTCCCGGTCATGGTCGGCGGCCCACGCTGCGGCTGCGGCGCCCGCGGCCACCTGGAGGCCATCGCGAGCGGGCCGGCGATCGCCGCCGCCGGGGACGCGGCGGCACGTGCGGGCAGGTCCGCCACGCTCGCGCGCGCGGCGGCGGTGGCGCCCGGTGGGCGACCGAGCGCGCGCGACGTGTGGGCGGCGGCCGCCGCGGGGGACGCCGTCGCGGCCGCCATCCTGGCCCGGGCGCAGGCCGCGCTGGGCCGCGCGATCGCGGGTCTCGTGGCGCTGCTGGACCCGGAGCGCGTCGTCCTCGGCGGGGGCGTGATCCTGGGCGACCCGGGGCCGTGGCTCGATGCCGTGCGACGACAGGTCGCCGCCGGCGGTCAGGCCGTCCCCGGGTCGAGCGTCTTCATCGTCCCGGCGGCCCTCGGGGACGATGCCGGGCTGGTCGGCTGCCGCCCGTTCCTGCTCGGCAGCGGCGTGGAGTAGCCTCCGAAGCCCTGCCCCTCGCCGCCCGGTCGCCGGGCCCGGGCCTGCCTCCGCCATCGCCCTCGAACCGCCCTCTCCCCCCGCCGCGGTGCACCGTCACGTGGTGGCGCGTCACCACGTCCTGCCGGTGACGTGCCGGTCCTCGACGGCCGCCTGGGTCATCGACAGCTGGTCCTGCGCCCCGGGAAGGCGGTCGAGCAGCAGGACGAAGAGAGCCTGCACCACCGCGATCGCCGCGACCGTCGAGGCCATCGGCTCCACCTGGAAGCCCGTGTCCGCCGAGACCGTGACCAGGAGGATGTCGGCCACGTCGGCGAGCGGCGAGCGGACCTGGCCGCTGATGACCACGACCCGAGCGCCCCCCGCGTGGGCGACCTGTGCCGCGCGGATCAGGTCGATCGTCCGCCCGCTGTGCGAGATCGCCAGGAGCACGTCACGGGCGTCGAGAAGGGCCGCCGACATCGCCTGCTGGTGAGTGTCGGCGAGGGCGACCGCATCGAGGCCCAGCTTCCGGAGCTTGGTCGCCGCCTCCGCCGCGACAAGCCCCGCCGTGCCCGTGCCGACGCACTCGATGCGGCGCGCCGCGACGAGGAGCGTGCAGGCTTCGTCGATGGCGTCCGGGTCGAGCCGCGCGGCCGTCTCCACCAGCGCGTCCACGCTGGAGCCGAAGACGCGGGCCACGGCCTCGCGCACGGCGGGCGGGCCGGGCGGAGGCTCCAGTCGCTGGCCGGCGGCGCTCGCCTCGACCACCACCGCGTCACGCGCGAGCCCGAGTCGGAGGTCCTGATAGCCGCGGAGTCCCAGGCGGCGGCACAGCTGGGAGATCGTCCCGATGGAGACGCCCGCCGCCCCGGCGAGGTCGGTGATCGTGAAGTCGCTCGCGACCGAGAGGTTGTCCAGGAGGAACTCCGCGAGGCGGCGCTGGGCTGGGGTCAGGTCCCCGTATGCCTCGCGTAGCCGCGACCGCACCCCGGTCTCCTGGCTCGGCGTCCCGCTCATCGCCCCTCCGTTCCCCTCCGCCGGATTCTACGCATCCGTCTTGACGCACGCCCCGCCTGGTGGCAGTGTTTCGTGCACGATGAAAGGAAAGTTGCAGCCGGACCATCGGGCCGCGCTGCTCGACCTCCTCCACGAGCGCAGCGCACTGTCCCGCGCGGAGATGGCGGAGGCGAGCGGCCTCTCGCCCGCGACCGTCAGCCGGACCCTCGCGTCGCTGATCCGCGCCGGGATGGTGCGCGAGGTCCCGGTCGCGACGGACGGCCCCGGCCGCCCCGCGCGGATCGTCGAGCTGCGGCCCGAGGGCGCACTCGTCGTGGGCATCGACGCAGGAGGGTCGATGCTGCGGGGCGTGCTCGCGGACCTGGTCGGGACGGTGCACCGCCGGGTGGCCCGATCGGCCCGCGACCCGCGCGACGCCGATGCGCTCCTCGCGGACCTGGGCGCGCTGTTCGACGCGGCCATCGCGGGGTCCGATCGAGAGCGGGTGCTGGCCGTCGCCGCGGGGATCTCCGGGATCGTGGATCACGCGCGCGGCCGGGTGCGGATGTCACCGGACCTTCCCGGCCTCGACGGCGTGGACGTGGCGGCCCGACTCGCCGCCGCGCTCGGCGTCCCCGTCGAGGTGGACAACGACGACCTGCTCGCCGCCGTGGGGGAGGCTGCGGTCGGGGCCGCGCGCGGCGCCTCCGACGTCGTCTTCCTCTCGCTCGGGTACGGGCTCGGTGCCGGGATCCTCGTGGACGGCCGGCCGCTGCGCGGCGCCGGTCACGCCGCGGGAGCGATCGGGGCGCTCGGGTCGCACCGGATGGACGAGCGGGCGTCCGGACGCGCCATCCCGGGGCGATACCTCTCCGCCCTCGCCCACACCGGCCGTGCCGCCGACGTCGCGGCCGTGCAGCCCGGGCTCGACGCTCGCGCGGTCTTCGAGCTCGCCGCTGCGGGCGACCCGGTCGCGCGCTTCGTCTCCGAGGACGTCACGGCCGCGATCGCGGCGATGGCGAGCGACGTCGCCGCCGTCGTGGACCCGGAGGTGGTGGTCCTCGGCGGGGGGCTGGCCGCGAACCGGCCGCAGCTGGCCGACGCCGTCGCCCGTCATGTCGCCACGAGCGTCCCGTTCCCACCTCGCGTCGTGGTCTCCGCCCTCGAGGGGGCCGCGGTCGTCCACGGAGCGGTCGCTCTCGCCCTCGCGCACGTCCGTTCGCATCTCCCCGACGCCGCGACCGGTGCCGGGCCCACGCCGCGCCGCCGCCCGACGGCGCTCCAACTGGTCTGAGGAGCCCGCGGACGCGGGCACAGGAGGGACACCATGGCCGCCTATTCCACGAGGCGCTCGGAGGCGCTGTACCTCGCAGCACAGGACGTCATCGCGGGTGGCGTGAACAGCGGCGCGCGCGGCCCCGGCGCCGGCTGGGTCCCCGGGCCGCCCGTCGTCGACCACGGCGCCGGGGCGCACCTGTGGGACGTCGACGGGAACCGGTACTGCGACTACCTGCTCGCGCTGGGCCCGATGGTCCACGGCCACGCCCACCCCGTCATCACCGAGGCGGTGACGAAGGCGATCCACGAGACGGGGACGATGTTCGCACTCCCGTACCCGCAGGAGGCCGAGGCGGCGCGGAAGATCGTCGAGCTGGTCCCGTCGGTGGACCTCGTCCGCTTCGGGAACTCCGGGACCGAGGTCGTCCTCCACGCGACGCGCCTCGCCCGCGCCTTCACCGGCCGGGACGTCATCGTCCGGTTCGAGGGCCAGTACCACGGCTGGGCCGACCAGCTCGAGTGGAGCCACCATCCGGATCTCGCGAAGGCGGGCCCGCGGCGGCGGCCGATCGCGCTGAAGGGCACGCCCGGGATCCCGGATGTCATCGGCCAGACGCTCGTCGTGCTCCCCTGGAACGACCAAGACGCCGTTGAGGCCCTCGTGGAGGAGATGGGCGACCGGATCGCCGGGATCCTCACGGAGCCGATCATGGGCAACACGGGCGTCATCCCGCCGAAGCCCGGCTACCTCGCCTTCCTCCGCGAGATCACGCGGCAGCACGGCATCGTCCTCATCTTCGACGAGGTGATCTCCGGCTTCCGCGTCGCGCCCGGCGGCGCGCAGGAGCTCTACGGCGTCACCCCGGACCTCACGACGATGGCCAAGGCCCTCGGCGGCGGCTTCCCGGCCGCGGCGCTCGGCGGCCGGCGTGACATCATGGACCAGGTCTCCGACGGTGCGGTCCTCCACGCCGGCACGTACAACGCGAACACTGTCGCGGTCGCGGCGGCAAGTGCGTCACTCGATGTACTCCGCCATCCCGGCACGCACGAACGCCTCTTCCGCCTGTCGGAGAAGCTCATGGCGGGGATGCGCTCGACGTTCGAGCGGATCGGGGTGCCGGTCCAGGTGCAGGGCGTGGGGCCCATGTTCCAGTTCTGGTTCAGTGAGACACCCGTCGTCGACTATCGCGACGCCGCGCGCCACCTCAACTCCCCGAAGTACGCGGCGCTCGCGCTCGAGCTGCACCGGCGCGGCGTCATGGTCCACCCGAGCAACATCGAGCTCTGGTTCGTCTCCACGGTCCACACGGACGCGGACATCGACGAGACGCTCCAGGCGTTCGAGGATGCCGTCGAGGCGACGAAGGCCACGCTCACGCGGGGCGGCGACTGACCGACGGGCGCGGCGGGCCCGGCCCGGGACCGCCGCGCCCGGGATCTCCGCGGCCGGGGAGAGCCGCGCGAATCGGGTCCGGGAGGAGGGTTCGATGAGGCTCATGTCGGGATGGCGCGGAGGGGCCGTCGCCGTGGTGGCGGTCCTCGTTCTCGCAGGATGCGGCGGCACGGCGAGCCCCGCACCGGCCACCGAGGCACCGCCGTCCGCGGGGGCGGAGGGCGGTGCGACCGCGAGCGCGGAGGCGGGCGCCACCGCGGCCCCTGAGACGCAGGCCCCGGCGGCGACCCCGTCGGATCGGACACTCCGGGTGGGCTGGGCATCCGAGCCGGACACGATGAACCCGCTCACCACGTACAGCACGGAGGCCGTCGAGGTCCTCCAGCTCATCTACGACACGCTCATGGGCTACGGGACTGACCTCAAGCCCAAGCCCGGCCTGGCCGCGTCGTGGGAGACGTCGGCCGACGGGCTCTCGACGACGTACCGCCTCCAGCCGAACGCGACCTGGTCGGACGGCCAGCCGGTCACCTCCGAGGACGTCGCCTATACCTTCCAGACGATCAAGGACGACAGCCTCGGAAGCTACGCCCAGTGGCTGGCGGATTTCGCCGGGGCCGAGACGCCCGACGCGCAGACGGTCGTCCTGAAGTACACGAGACCGCAGGCGTTCGACCCGGCCCAGACGATCCCGATCCTGCCGAAGCACATCTGGTCCACGATGGACGCGAAGGCCATCCAGACCTTCCCGAACGACACGCCGGTCGGGTCCGGGCCGTTCACGCTCACGGAGTGGAAGAAGGGCGAGACGCTTACGCTGGAGCGCAACCCGGCCTTCTGGGGGACCCCGCCGATCCCGCGGAGCGTCATCTACATCCTCTACGGGAGCGAGGACGTGGAGGCGCAGGCGCTGAAGAACGGCGATGTGGACGTGCTCACCGAGGTCCCGCCCACCGTGTGGGACGGCATCGTGGGCGCCGAGAACGTGAAGGCGGTCCAGCTGCCGTCGTTCTCGTTCCACCACATCGGCTTCAACGTCTCCGACACGCCCGAGTCGAAGGGGAACCCGCTCCTGCGGGACCGGGCCGTCCGGCAGGCGCTCTCCGCCGCCGTCGATCGTAACCAGCTCGTCCAGATCGCCCTCGCGGGGAAGGGGACGCCCGGGTCCACGATCATCCCCGCCGGCCTCGCCGAATGGCATCTCGACGTCCCGGCGGACAAGAAGCTCGACGCCGACCCGGGGAAGGCGAACGCGCTCCTCGACGCCGCCGGCTACCTGGACACGAACGGTGACGGGATCCGCGAGTCGAAGGACGGGAAGCCGCTCGAGTTCCGGCTCATCGCGATCGAGTCGACGAGCGTCGACGTCCGGGCCGCGCAGCTCTTCCGCGACGCGGCGGCGGAGGTGGGCATCAAGCTCGATCTCACGACGATGGACGAGAACACGCTCGGGAGCACCGTGTACAACACCGACGCGCCCGACTGGGACATCTTCGTCTGGGGCTGGGACTCCGGCGTGCCCGATCCGGACTACATGCTGGGCGTCCCGCTCTGCAGCCAGATCGGCGGCAACAACGACGTCTTCTACTGCGACAAGACGTACGACGACCTCTATGCGCAGCAGGCGACGACGCTCGACCCGGCCGCCCGGAAGGCGATCGTCGACCAGATGCAGCAGATGTTCTACGACGCCGCGCCGTACATCGTCATGTGGTACCAGGACAAGCTCCAGGCCTACCGCACCGACACCTGGACCGGGTGGCAGGAGGTCCCGGGCGGGATCGTCTTCAACTTCACGCGCGACAACTACCTGAACGTGGCGCCGGTCCAGTGAGGCCGGCGCGCCGCGGCTGACCTCCCGCGGATGCGACTCCCCCGGCCGGGATACGTCGCCAGGAAGCTCCTGGGCGTCGCCGCGACCCTCTTCGCGGTCCTGACGTTCAACTTCCTGCTGTTCCGGATCCTGCCGGGCGACCCCATCCGGCTCCTCGCGCGGGCCGGCAACCTCTCGCCGGAGGCGATCGACCGCCTCCGGACGACCTTCGGCCTGGACCAGCCGCTGCCGGTCCAGTACGTCCTCTACCTGCGGAACCTCCTGACCGGGGAGCTCGGGACGTCCCTGACGTACCGGCGCCCGGTGGCAGCGATCCTCGCCGAGCGGATGGAGAACACGCTCCTCCTGCTCTCCGTCGCGACCGTGATCGTCGTCGCCTTCGGCATCGTCTTCGGCGTATACGCGGCGGCCCGGCGCGGGACGAAGGTGGACTCAGGGACCGTCGTCACCTCGCTCGTGTTCTGGAGCCTCCCCACCTTCTGGGTGGGCCTCATCTTCGTCTTCGTCCTCGGCGTCTACTTCCGCGTCCTCCCGATCTCCGGAATGACGACCCCCGGCGCGCACTACGGATCTCCTATCGACGCGGTCGTGGACGTGAGCCGCCACCTCGTGCTGCCCACGCTCACGCTGGCGCTCGTGGACATCGGGCAGTTCATCCTCATCACCAGGAGCTCGCTCATCGACGTCCTGACCGAGGACTACATCGTCACGGCGAAGGCGAAGGGGCTCTCGCGCCGGCGCGTCATCTGGCGCCACGGCGTCCCCAACGCGATGCTCCCGATCGTCACCGCGACCGCGCTCTACGTGAGCCTCATCGTGGGCGGGACGATCCAGGTGGAGACCGTCTTCTCCTACCCGGGGATGGGCCGCCTCATGTACGACGCCGTCCTCCGCCGCGACTACCCGGTCCTGGAGGCGTCGTTCCTGCTCTTCGCCGTGACGGTCATCTTCGCGAACCTCGCGAGCGACCTCCTCTACCGGTACCTCGACCCACGGGTGCGCGACGCATGACGGCCGAGGCGTACGTCGCGGCGCGCCGTGCGGGACGGATCGGCAGGTCCTTCCGCGAGAACTGGGGGCTCCTCTGGTCGGACCCCCTCGGTCGGCTCGGGGTCGTCCTGCTCGCCTTCGTGATCGGTGCCGCGCTCATCGGGCCGTACCTCCTACCGTTCGACCCCAGGGCGGTCGGCGAGAGCGCGAAGGACATCCTGCAACCGCCGTCCGCGCGGTACCCGCTCGGGACGGACGAGCTCGGTCGCCAGGTGCTCTGGGAGGTCATCGCCGGCGCACGGACCTCGCTCGTCGTCGGCCTGGTCGCCACCGCTATCTCCATGGTCGTGGGGACGTTCATCGGCCTGACCGCCGGCTACTCGCGCGGGACCCTGGGCGAAGGCCTCATGCGCGTGACCGACTTCTTCCTCGTCATCCCCACGCTCCCGCTCACGATCGTCCTTGCGGCGGTCATCGGCCAGAGCCTGGGCGTGATCATCCTCGTCATCGGGCTGACGAGCTGGCCGTCAACGGCCCGGATCGTCCGCTCGTCGGTCCTGTCGCTGCGCGAACGCCAGTTCGTCCAGCGGATCGCGTCGCTGGGCGCGCGCGACCGCCGGATCGTCGGGATCCACATCCTCCCCAACGTCCTTCCGCTCGTCATCGCGAACACCGTGCTCGTCATCGCGGGCTCGATCCTCGCGGAGGCGACGCTCGCCTTCCTCGGCCTCGGCGACCCGGTGAACGTCTCCTGGGGGACGATGCTGCACTTCGCGTTCCAGTCGGGTGCGGCCGGCCGCGGAGCGTGGTGGTACATCGTCCCGCCCGGGATCGGGATCGTCGTGACGGTCCTCGCGTTCACCCTCGTCGGCCACTCGCTCGACCGGATCCTCAACCCGCGCCTGAGGGGACGCTGATGTCACTCCTGGAGGTGCGCGACCTCACGATCCGCTACCGGACCGCCACCGGCGAGATCCAGGCGGTGGATGCGGCGAGCCTGCATGTGGACGCGGGCGAGGCGGTCGGTCTGGCGGGCGAGTCCGGCTGCGGCAAGACGACGACGGCGCTCGCGATCCCCGGACTCCTCCCGGACAACGCATACGTGGCGGGCGGAAGCATCGTCCTCGACGGTCGGGAGCTCATCGGCCGGCCCGAGGCGGAGATGGAGCGGATCCGCTGGCGGGAGGCGTCGGTCGTCTTCCAGGGCGCGATGAACGCGCTCAACCCGGTGAGGCGGGTCGGGGACCAGGTCGCCGAGCCGATTCGGCTGCATGAGCCCGCGACGTCCGCGAATGAGGCGCAGGCCCGCGTGGATGAGCTGCTCGAACGCGTGGGGATCCCGGCCGCCCGCGGCCGCGAGTACCCGCACGAGTTCTCGGGCGGGATGCGGCAGCGCGTGATGATCGCGATGGCGCTCGCGTGCCGGCCGAAGCTCATCATCGCGGACGAGCCCGTGACCGCCCTCGACGTCATGGTCCAGGCGCAGATCCTCCGCCTGCTCAAGGACCTGCGCGACCAGCTTGGGCTGGCGATGATCCTCATCAGCCACGACCTCTCGGTCATCGCAGAGACCTGCGACCGGACGGTCATCATGTACGCGGGCCGCACGGCGGAGTCCGGCGACGTGGGCGCCATCTTCCGGACCCCGGCCCACCCGTACACGCAGGCGCTCATCCGCGCGTTCCCCAACGTCCGTCGCGAGCGCTCGTTCGTGGCCGGGATCCCCGGCTACCCACCGGACCTGACGGCACCGATCCCGGGCTGCGCGTTCGCGGACCGCTGCGCCGCGGCGATCGACCGCTGCCGGACGGAAGTCCCGTCCCTCCGGTCAGTCGGGCCAGGGCACGCGGCGGCGTGCCATCTCGCGCCGGGGGCGGATTCGTGACGGCGGGGGGCGCGGGGAGCCCCGCCACTCGCGATGCAGCCGCCCCGACGGGCGCCGACCCTGGCTCGACGGACATCGCCGGCGCGCCCGGCGCCGGCGATGTCCTCGTCCGCGTCGACGACCTCCGCGTCGAGTTCCCGGCGCGCGGAGCCAGGAGACTCCCTGACGGCACGCGGCCCGTCGTCCATGCGGTGGACGGCGTCACCTTCGAGGTCCGTCGCGGAGAGGTCCTCGCCCTCGTCGGTGAGTCCGGCTGCGGGAAGACGACGATCGCGAAGACGATGGTGCGCCTCATCGACCCGTCCGGCGGTCGGATCGAGTACCGAGGCGCGGACATCACGAAGGTCCGCGGGCGCGACCTGCGCCGGCTTCGCGAGCGGTTCCAGCTCGTCTTCCAGGACCCGTACGAGTCCCTCGACCCTCGCCAGACGGTCTATGAGATCGTCGCCGAGCCGCTCCTGATCCACGGCATCGGCGCCGACCACGCCGATCGAACGCGCCTCGTGTTCGCTGCCCTCGAGGGCGCGGGCCTCCATCCCGCCGCCGAGATTTCCGTCCGCTACCCCCATCACCTCTCCGGCGGCCAGCGCCAGCGCGTCGCGATCGCCGCCGCGATGGTCCTCGAGCCCGAGCTGATCGTCGCGGACGAGCCGGTCAGCATGCTCGACGTCTCGTTCCGGGCCGAGATCCTCACCCTGATGCTCGACCTCCGCGCTCAGCGGTCCTTCACCTACCTGTTCATCACCCACGATCTCTCGCTCGCCTGGGTCATCGCCGACCGCATCGCGGTCGTGTACCTGGGCCGGATCGTGGAGATCGGGCCGGCGGACGACGTCATCTCCCGGCCACGCCACCCCTACACGCGCGCGCTCGTGTCGGTCATCCCGGTCCCCGAGCCTGGGGCGGAGTCCGATCAGATCGTCCTGACCGGCGAGGCGCCGTCGCCCTCGGCCATCCCGTCGGGCTGCCGGTTCCACCCGCGTTGCTGGCTGCGCCGCGACCTCGGCGATCCCGAGGCCTGCGCGACCACCGATCCAGCGCTCGTTCCGGCCGGGCCCGGCCGGAACGTCGCCTGTCACTTCCACGAAGGAGGTCAGTCCGCATGACCACGACGATCGAGGCGGCCGAGCGTCTCCTCTCAGACCTCATCCGGATCGACTCGACGACGCCCTGGCTCATCCCGGGCGCCGTCGGCGAGACCGAGGTCGCCCGGTTCATCGCCGACTGGTGCGCCGACCTCCCGGTGGAGATCACGCTCGAGGAGGTGGAGCCCGGCCGGCCGAACGTGCTCGTCCTCCTCCGCGGTTCCGGCGGCGGCCGGACGCTCTGCGTGAACGCACACGCCGATACCGTGGGGTACGAGAACTGGGGCGACGACGCCCTCGTCCCGCGACGAGTCGGCGACCGGCTGTACGGCCGCGGCGCCGCCGATGACAAGGGCGGGGTCACCGTCTCTCTCCTCGCCCTCCGCTCGATCGCCGAGTCCGGCATGCGCCTCCGGGGCGACCTGCTCGTCGCGCTCGTGGTCGACGAGGAGGGCGCTTCGATCGGGACGTCGCACCTGATCGCGCACCACCCGATGGACGCCACGGTCATCGTCGAGCCCGATGCCCTCGGCCGGATGATCACGGAGCACCAGGGCTTCGGCTGGGTCGACGTCATCGCCCATGGCCGGCCCGCGCACGGCTCCGCGCCGGAGATGGGCGTGGACGCGATCGTCGGCCTCGCAGACATCATCCTCGGCATCGATCGTCTCGACCGCGAGGTCTTCCGCCCGGCCCCCGATCCGCTCAACGGCCTGACGGTCTTCCACACCGGAACGATCGAGGGCGGGACCGACTACGCGACCTACCCAGGCTGGGCGAAGCTCGGCATCGAGATCGGCACGCAGCCGGGCGAGAAGCTCGCCGATCGGGTCCGGGAGATCGAGACGATCGTCGCGGAGGTGGAGGCGCGCCGCCCGGGCTTCACGGCCGAGGTCCACGTCGCCCTCGAGCGCGACCCGTTCACGGGCTCCAGGGACGCCGAGATCGCCCGTATCCTCTCCGCCGCGTCGGAGGCGGAGGACGGTCGGCCGCTCGAGGCCTGCGGCATGAATGCGTGGGCCGACTCGGGCCTCACGCAGGGAGCGGGCATCCCCACGGTGATGTTCGGCCCGCTCGGCGGCAACTTCCACGCGCCGGACGAGTGGGTCTCGCTTCCGGAGGTGGTCCGCGCGACGGCGATTCTCGAGCGTGCCATCGTGGACTACCTCGGCGTCGCCGACGGCTGACGCGCGGCCTTCCCCCGCGACGAGGCAGCCCGCCGGCCAGCCGGGTCAGCCGGGTCAGCCCGGGGCGCTCGTCATGCCTGCCGTCAACGCCACGGCGAGCGTGACGACCAGTGCGAGCGCCACCGCGAGCAGCAGGAGGAGAACGACGATCCCGACCGCCTTCGCGATCGACCTCACCGCCCGGCGGGCGGGCGTCTCCCGGCGGCTCACGCAGTCCGCTCCGGACGCGTCACGCGGGGTCGGGGTCGGGGCGGCGCACGTACCGACGCCCCACGAGCGCCCAGGCGGGCAGCCGAGCCAGCGCGCGGCTCACGGGCTCGGCCGGCCGGCCGTCGCGGCCGGCCACCGAGAGCAGCGCGTCCGTCTCGGTGGCGTCCTCAGGCCGGGCGTCGACGACCGCCAGGTCGATCTCGACCGAGCCCGGGATCGTCTCGCCGAGGCTCGCGACCAGCTCGGCGGGCCAGGCGTCCGCCTCGTACTCGGCGCGAACCTCGCGCTCTGCGCGCCAGCGTGGGCGGCGCAGCAGCACGTTCCGCCAGAGCGCCCCCACCTCGGGCGTCACCGTCCCGTCGCCCGGCCGCGGATCGGCCGACAGCATCTCGCCGCGCGACCAGAGCGCCGCCTGGTGGAGCAGCGCGTACTCGTCGAGGTCCGCGTACGCCGAGAGCGCGTCGGCCGGCGAGCCACCGCCCACCAGGGCGCGCACGGACGGGCCGAAGACCTCGCGGAGGTCCAGGTCGATGGCCCGGACCGCGCGGTGGAAGTACACCTGCTGGTACATGAACAGGCGTGCCGTGAGGAACATCTCGAGCGCGCCGAGGCCGGGTTCGTACAGCGTCAGGCCCGCCGGGCCGATGAACGAGTACCGGCGCAGGCGCTCCACGTCCACCGGGCCGGCCGACACGCCCGTCATCCAGGCATCCCGGCGCACGTAGTCCAGGTTGTCCACGGTGAACACGCCCGAGAGCAGAGGCTGGAGCCGGCGCACCCAGTGCGGCATCGAGGGGTCCACCAGGCGCGGCTTGGAGACCAGGAAGCTGATCCAGCGCGGGTCGATCGACTCGCCAGGTCCGAAGGCCGCCCGCCCCGCATCCTCTCCCGGCGCCCTCCGCAGGCCACCGATGACGTCGCCGAGCTCGCGCTCGATGATCAGCTGGCTGAGGTCCTCGTGCGACAGCCGCTTGCCGGCGGGACGTCGCGGGTCCGGCGGGGCCGGGAAGTCGTGGAGGACGTGCTCGTCGAAGTAGTGCGCGAACGGGCCGTGCCCCACGTCGTGGAGAAGGCCGGCGACGCGGAGGGTCTCCACCACGAGGCCTTCCGAGGGCACGGGCTCCCGAGGGGCCGCCCGCGCGGCATCGTCACGCAGGCTGGGGTAGAGACGCCGGGCCCAGAGACCCGCCTCGTGCATGACGCCCAGGCCGTGCGTGAATCGGCTGTGCTCGGCCGTGGGGAAGACCCATCGCGAGGTCTGGAGCTGGCTGATCCGACGGAGACGCTGGAGCCACGGCGTGTCGAGGACGTCCTCCTCGGCGGCCTGCTCGGCGGCGAAGCCGAGGGCGCGCGCACGCTCCGGCGTGAGGCGCTTGGTCAGCTCGATGTACCCGTGGATCGGGTCGGACAGGAGGTTGACCGCCGCGAAGACGGCGACCGGAGCCGACGGCTCCGGGGCGGGCGCGGCGTCCGTGCGGACCGGTCCGGGCGCGGGCCGGCCCGCCGAGGTCACGGGATCCTGACCGGGGCGGACTCCACCCATGCGGACACGTTACCCGCCCGGTCGCGGGCGCGCACCCGCACCGCGTACGCGTGGCCGGAGGCGAGGGCGCCCGTGACGGTCGCGCCGCGCGCGTTCGCGCGGTCCAGCGTCCGCCATGCGCCGCCGTCCACCCTGACCTGGACGCTCGCGTCGCGGACGCCCGCGGTGTGGGTCTGAAGGAGCGGGTCGCGCACCGTCCAGCGGACCATGAGCCCGGCGCCGCGCCGCTCGGCAGTCGGGGTGCCGACGACCGGCGGGGTCCGGTCTAGGGTCTCCGCGGCGACGAGGACGGCGAACACGCGGCCGCCCGCCATGGCGACGCCGACGCCGGCGTAGCTGTCCGACTCGCTGAGGAGGATCCCGCGATGCAGCGCGCTGCGCTTCCACATGTCGCGGATCGAGGCGAGCGCGGCCGTGCCGGGCAGCGAGGACCAGCCCAGATCCTCGCCCACGCCGAGCGGCCCGATGCCGGTCGCCTCGACCACGTCGAGCAGCGGCGCACCGGCCGCCGCGTGGCTGAAAGCGGGCGACGATGCAAGGCGCGCGGCCCGGTCCTGAGCCACCCGCTCGAGTCGTGGGTCGCGCACGTATCGGACCAGGCCGGTCGCGGAGCGGTCGGCGTTGACGCCGTCGAACAGGGTGTCGCGCAGCGGCGCGGTCGCGGGGTCGGGCGGGCCGGGCGTCGCGTCCCGGGACGCGTCGGCGGGCCCGGCGACCGCCGCGGATGCCCCCGTGGACGGTGCTGCGAGAGCCGTCGCCGGAGCCGCCGGAGCCGCCGCGACGAGCAGCGACAGGAGCAGCACGGCGCCGCCGGGCCGGACGGGGAAAGTGGTGCGTGCGCGCATCACTTCAATGCTACAGGAGGACGGGCCGGCCCCGTCACTGCGGACTCATGCGTACCTGGCCGCAGCCTCGCGGAAGGTCCGGGCGACATCCTCGCGAAGGCCGGCGGGCTCGAGGACCTCCGCGTCCGCCCCCCACTCGAGGATCCAGAGACGGACCTCCAGGGTCCCGGAGACTGTCGCCCTCCAGACGATCGACCCGTCGGGCTGGTGCTCGATGCGCTGCGTCGGATGCCAGACCGTCTCCGACACCCGCGCGGCGACGCGCGGGTCGAACCGCACCACGACCTCGACGTCGCCCTGGTCGGCGATGATCCACCACGCCCGCTCCAGCGACTCCTCGGCGGCGCCGGCCGTGGGCGGATCGAACGTGTCCGGCGTGAGCCGCACTGCGCGGATGCGGTCCACCTTGTACGTCCGGCGAGCCTCACGCTCCTCGTCCCAGCCGATGAGGTAGAGCGCGTGGGCGTGCGCGGACGGCTCGATGAGCCAGGGGTGGACGCGGGTGGTCCGTGGAGGGCGTGCGGGGTCGTACGCGCCGGCGTCGTACGTGAGCTCCACGATGCGTCGCGTCACCCAGGCCTGGACGAGCGTGTGCTGCCGACGGATCGCCTCCGGATCCGGCCTCCGCCGTGCCAGGATGTCCACCGTCCGTTCGACGTGCTCCCGGATCGCCCCGGGCACCGCGTCGCCGAGCTTGAGGAAGGCGCCGGTCAGGTCGGGGTCGTACGTGTCGATCGATGCGGCCATGAGGCGGGCCGCGAGGAAGACGACCATGGCCTCCTGGAGGGTGAGGGTGAGCGTGGGCAGGAAGCCGCGTGCGTCGAGCCCCCAGAGTCCGTCCAGGTTCCAGACCGGGACTCCCGCCTCCGCCTCGACCGCCTTGAGATCGCGGTAGGCGGTCCGCTTCGAGACGCCCGCCACCCGTGCGACGTCCTCCGCACGCATCCCGTCGGGGTGCGCCTCCAGGATGCGCACCACCCGCCACAGGCGCGCGAACCGGTCCCGCTTCACTCCTGCTCGATCTGCGAGAGCCCCCATCGTCGCCCTCCACCGGCCGGCGGCCGGCCGTCATGCCCCTGCGACGGACCTCACACCGGTGGCGCCAGTGTGACCGGGACCCCGCGGTCCGTGGCCGTCATCCGGACGCGCACGGTCCCCTGCAGCGCCCCAGGCCGGAGGGCCCCCGCGGTCCCGTTCGCGAATGCCTCCGCCATCCCCACCTGGCCGTCGAGGAAGACCCAGAAGTCCACCTCCCCGCGCCATCGCTCGAGCCGCGTCCCGTCAGGGATCACCCAGCGCGCCTGGGGGAACGCCTCCACGAGCGTCGTCCCGTCCACGGCCACGCGGCAGTGGCGCGCCCGCGCACCCTCGACGAACTCGAGGCCGCGGTCCTCGGCGGCGACCCGGACCGTCTCGGGGAGCGCGGTCGCGACCGCGTGCGCGTCCACCGTCGCCGCGTCGAGCGCGCCGGGCTCGGCACCGCGCCAGCCGGTCCCCGGCTCGCGCGTCCACGCCTCAGGCCCGATCCGCGCGGCCCCGTACGTGCCGAGCACACGGTCGCCCGCGGCCGTCGCCGTCCACCGCAGGTCGGTCCCCGACCGCGCCCCGGCGAGCTCCACCGTCCCCGCGGCGCGCCCGTCCGCATCCACGTCCACGCGCAGCCCGAGCCGGGCGGTCGCCCCGACCCCGATCGAGCCGGCGCACGCCGGCGGGTCGCCCGGGCCGGTGGGCCCGAAGCGGGAGCCCGTCGTGGGCCGATCCGCGAGCGCGAGCTCGTTGCCGACCGCGGCGGCCCCGAAGGCCAGGCCGGACAGCACGAGCAGCGCCACGGAGACGGCGGCGGCCGCGCCCAGCCGGCGCCGCCGCGGCGCGCCCGGGCCCA
>JAKOQS010000192.1 GCA_029778235.1 Chloroflexota bacterium
CATCTCCAGCACGGCCGCCTGCACGTCGGCGTCCAGGCGGAGCAGCGTCAGCGGGAGACCCACCTCGTTGTTCGCGTTCCCGGGCGTGCGGAGCGTGCGGAACCGCGCCGACAGGACGGCGGCCACCGCCTCCTTGACGGACGTCTTCCCGACGCTGCCGGTGATCCCGACCGTGAGCGGTGAGAACCGGGCGCGCCAGGATGACGCGACGCGCTGGAGGCCGGCGAGCGGGTCCCCGACGAGCACGACCGTCACACCGTCGGCGCGGGCCGCGACGGCCGCGGCCGCGCGGTCGTCGAGGGGACGGCCGACCAGCACGGCGGCCGCTCCCGCCGCGATGGCCTCGGCCACGTAGGCGTGCCCATCCACGCGCTCACCCGGCAGCGCCACGAAGAGGGCGCCGGGGGTCACCAGCCGGGAGTCGACGGCGCCGCCGCGGACCGGCCGATCGGATCGGGCGAGGAGCGTCCCGCCCGTCGCGGCGACGATGTCCTCGGCCGAGAGCACGGCCGTGCCGCCGTGGTCGGATCGCTGCGGGGCGGCGTCGCTCACGGCCGGAAGTGTCGCATAGCGCCCCGTCATGGCGCCGCCGTCCGCTCGGGTCGCGGCGTCGAGCCGGCGGGGACCTCCTTGTCCTTGGACCAGCGGACCCGACCGCCGTCCGTCGCACCGGGGGAGGCGGACGGGCCGGCCGTCTCGGGGACGGTGGGGACGCCGAGGGCCTCGGAGACGCCGGCCGGCGTCGCGCCCGGAGTCGATGCCGAAGGGGACGGGGACGGCTTGTTCTCCGGCAGGCGTGGCGGGATCCCCAGCACGGAGATCGCATCCTGCGCGACACGCCGGAAGAGGTCGAACGACTGGATCGGGAGCTCCATCTGGCCCTGGCCGTAGATCTTGGGCCGGCCGTCGAAGATCGAGACCGCGATGAGGACGTCCGGCTGCCACTGGCCCACGTACCCGACGAAGGAGAAGTCGAAGACGTTGCGCTTGAACGCGCCGCGGCCGCCGTTGAGCGTCGGGTCCCAGACCTCCGCGGTCCCGGTCTTGCCGCCGACGAGGTATCCGTGGATGTCCGTCTTCTCGCGGTAGTACTCCACGTCCTCGACGACGTGGTGCATAAGCGAGATCAGCTGCTTCGACAGCGCCTCGGTGATCACCCGCTCCTGGGGCGGCTTGGGCAGCTCCCGGTCCCCGATCGCGGTGACGACCCGCGGCGTCACGCGGTAGCCGCCGTTCACCATCGCGGCGTAGGCGACTGCGAGCTGCATCGGCGTCACCGCGACGCCCTGCCCGAACGAGGCGTTCGCGAGATCGAGCTCCGTCCAGCGGCGCACGGCCGGATCGCGCGCCAGGCCCGCGACCTCGAACGCGAGGTCCACGCCGGTCCGCGAGCCGATGCCGAACTTGGTCCACGTCTGGTACAGGGCCGCGGCCGACGCGCGGAGCGTGGGGCCGAGCTTCAGCGCCACGCGCGAGACGCCCACGTTGCGGCTGTAGGCCACGACGTCCTGGAAGGTGATCATCCCCTTGGCGCGGTGGTCGGCGTCGTAGACGCGGCCTCCCGCGACCTTGAGGACGCCCGAGTCGTTGATCCGCGTCTTCGCGGTGACCTTCTTCCGTTCATACGCCGCCGCCGCGAGGAGCATCTTCGCGACGGACCCGGGCTCGTAGACCGCGCTCACGACGGGGTCGAGGAACCGCCCCGGATCCTCGGTCGCGACCCGGCTGTAGTCGTTGCCGTCGTACGACGGATACGTCGCCTCGGCGAGGACCTCGCCGGTCCGTGGGTCGAGCACCACGCCCGATACCGACCGCGCGCCGTTCGCCACCCACGCCGCGTACAGCTCCTGCTCCAGTCGCAGCTGGAGGCTCGCGTCGATCGTCAGGCGGAGGTCGGATCCCGGGACGCCGGGCTCGCGCACCCGCGCCGTGTCCCACATCGGCCGGCCCGTGACGTCACGCTGGGTGTCCAGAACGCGCGGCGACCCCGCCAGAGCGTCCTGGTAGTAGGCCTCGACGCCGTACTGGCCGATGCCGTCCTGGTTCACGAACCCGAGCACGTGCGCGGCCAGGGTGGACCCGCGCCCGCCCCCGGTCTGCGGGTAGACCCGCTCTGGCTGCGGCTCGAGCGAGACGCCGGCGATGGAGCCCTGGGCGAGACCGTCGCGGATCCGGTCGGAGGTCTCCCTGTCCAGGCCGGTCCGCAGGACGACGTATCCGGCGTCCGTCGTGAAGCGGTCGCGCAGCCGTGTCGCGTCCTCGTCCGCGAGTCCAAGCATCCGCACCAGCTCGTCGGCGACCGCGGCCCGCTCCGCCGGCCGGAGCTGTGCCGGCGATCCCACCAGCCGGTCGCGGTCGACCGTCGTGGCCAGCACGACCGTCCCCGTCCGGTCGTAGATGGTCCCGCGCTGCATCCGCTCCTCGACGCGGACCGTCGTCTGCTGCTCGGCGAGCGCGACGAGGCGGCCGCGCTCCACGACCTGCCACTGCGCCGCCCGGACGGAGGCGGCGCCGGCGACGAGGAGGACGGCCGCCAGCACGACGAGCAGGCGCCTGCGATGGTCCGTTCGACCGAGCATCGACGGGTGGGCCTCCGTCAGCGAGCGGGGACGACGAGGGCATCGCCGAGCTGCGAGAGACCCAGGTCGAAGGCCTCCTTGCGGATCGCGGGCTCGCTCCCGAGGCGCGAGAGGTCGGACCGCAGCTGCTGTGCGTCCGCGGTCATCCGGTCACGCTCGTAGATGAGCTGATCGATGTCGTAGCTGGTGGCCGAGACCCGCACCGTCTGCGCGAGCGAGAACAGCCCCAGCGCGAACGCGATCGCGATGCCGCCGAGGACGATCCCGACCCGGCTCGTGCCCCGCCCGGCGCGTGGGGTGGACGCACGGGCTCGACGGCGGACCGCCGGCTCCTCCGCGGCGACGGCCGCGGGCCGGCGGGTCCGTGGGGCGAGGCTGGACCGGCGGGTCGCTCCGGCGTAGACCGCCATCAGTCGAGCGCGACGGCAGCGAATCCGAGGCCGACCCCGGCTTCGCTGGCGCGCCCGTCCACGACGATCGGGATGGCCACGCGACCGCCTCCGACGGCCGCGTCGAGCCCGTCGTCGACGGCGCCGATGCGCTCGCGCCGCTCGCGCAGCTCGTGGAGACGCCGACCGTAGAGTCTTCGCCGGCGGGACTGGTGGCGGCTCATCGTCTCCCTCCGATCTCCTGTCCTTCCTCCCGCGGGCCCGCGGCCCGCGATCCGCGGGCCGGGCGGTCCGCGACGCGATGGGTGTGCCGCCCGTTCAGGCGGCGAGGCGTTCGGCGGCGCGCATCCGCGCGCTCCGGGCCCTTGGGTTGGCGGCGACCTCGGCGGCCGTGGGCACGACCGGCTGCGGACCGAGGGCCTTGAGGCGCGGGCTCCGCCCGCAGACGCACACGGGGATCGCCGGGGGGCAGATGCAGCCCTTCCGCTCCGCGGCGACGAAGCGCTTGACGATGCGGTCCTCGAGCGAGTGGTAGCTGAGCACGACCAGGCGCCCGCCCGGCCGCAGCAGGTCCATGGCCGCGGCGAGGGCGGCCTCGAGCGCGCCGAGCTCGTCGTTGACGGCGATGCGCAGCGCCTGGAAGACGCGGGTCGCGGGGTGGATGCGGCGACGGCCGGGAGCGGCGGGTGCGGCCCGCTCGACGACGTCGGCGAGGCGCTCGGCGGTCTCGATCGGCGCCGCCGTGCGCTCGCGGACGATGGCGCGGGCGATCCGGTCCGCCCGGGGCTCCTCGCCGTAGCGACGGAACAGCGACGCGAGCGCGGCGGCGTCGAGGTCCGCGATCAGCGCAGACGCCGGGACGCCACGGGAGGTGTCGAAGCGCATGTCGAGCGGGCCGCCGGTGCGGAACCCGAAGCCACGGTCCGCGTCGGCGAGCTGGTAGCTCGACAGGCCCAGGTCGAGCAGGAGGCCGTCCACCGCGGCGAAGCCTGCCGCCGGTGCGACGGAGCCGACATCGCGGAAGTCCGCCTGCCTGACCACCAGGCGGTCGCCGAAGCGCGCGAGGCGCGCCTTCACCCGTGCGACGGCAGCGGGATCGGCGTCGAGACCGAGCACGCGCCCGTCGGGGGTGGATGCTTCCAGGATCCGTTCGGTGTGCCCACCGCCGCCGAGAGTCCCGTCGATCTGGAGGCTGCCGGGGCGCGGGGAGAGGATCGTCATGACCTCCTCCGCCAGCACCGGCAGGTGCCCGTCCTCCATCACTCGATCACCCTCACGTGCGGATCCGACCGGACCCTGGAAGCCCATCTCGTGCGCTAGATGCCCAGCCCGGACAGGTGCTCGAGGAGCGCATCCGGAGTCCCCATCTCCCGGCTGTAGGCATCCCACAGGACCGGGGACCAGATCTCCAGGTGGTCCCGCGAGCCGACCACGACCGCCTCGTTCCCGAGCTTCGCCCAGTCGCGCAGGCCGACCGGCACGACGAGCCGGCCCTGGCGATCGAGGCCGACCTCGAACGCACTGGCGAACAGGAACCGCGAGAACGTGCGGGCATCCGCGTCCGCGAGCCGGAGCGCGCTCACCTTGTCGGCGAGTTCGTCCCAGCCGCTCTTGGGGAAGATCGCAAGGCAGCCGTCGACCCACTTGCTGACGAACGCACCGTCGTCGAGCTGGGCGCGGAATCGCGCGGGGACGGCGATCCGTCCCTTGTCATCCACCGAGTGCCGGTACTCACCGGTGAACACGCGCCGCGTCCCCTGCCTCTCACCACTCGGGCCTGCTCCCCCACCGGGGCGCCCGACTGGTCTCCCCACTTGGCGCCACTTTGCGCCATTCCGCGACATTCTACACCCCATACCCTCACAGACGTCAACGTCCTGGGACGCCGTTCTCAAGGGAGGCGTCGACGAGCGGCAACGCGGGCGGGCGGGGCGGCGGGAGAGGCGGGGAGCGCGGCGCCGGGCCCGGGCCGGTGCGGGGCGCGTCGGCTGGGGGCGAGCGCGGGGGCCGGAGGGCGAGGATGGCGGCCGGAGGGCGAGTCGCGACGTCGGTCCGGGCAGGGCCCGGCGATCCGGCGAGGGCCCGGCGATCCGGCGGCCGGCCCAGGGTCCCGCCGCGGCCGGTCCGCCGTGCGCCCCGGAAGCACGTTTCCGTGTGCACCGACGTCGCCCCGATGACCCCGGGCATCACTGCGACCGTTACCGGGTCATGGAGGGCCCCGGATCGGTCGTCGGCGTGCGCCCCGCGCATCTCGACGACACGCGTGCTCCGCCATCGATGGGTGGGAATCACACCTGGCTGAGCGGCGGCGCCCTTCGGCCGGATCGCCGATCTTCGGGGGCACCATCCGGGCGGCCCCGCACCATCCAGCCTCCGGGAGACTGGTAGCCGCGTCCGACGGCCCGACCGAGGCGGATCGGGCCCCGCCTAGTCTCCCGGAGTCTGCG
The DNA here is from genome assembly GCA_029778235.1 of Chloroflexota bacterium. Classification (GTDB taxonomy): domain Bacteria; phylum Chloroflexota; class Limnocylindria; order Limnocylindrales; family CSP1-4; genus CAIYQJ01. The sequence continues at coordinate 5,416 of JAKOQS010000192.1, forward strand.
TGGTGCGATCCGTGGCGGTCGGAAGATGCAGCCGAGGTGACCGGGATGTGTCGCTACATCCCGGGGGCTGTTCAGCCTAGGAGTCGCGCGAGGACTGAGAGACCCCGCGCGCGTCCCCGCGGGGCGCGCCGCGCCTGCCCGATAGGCCCCGGACGCTCCCGGACCCGGGCGTCGCCGCAGGACCGCGCCGAAGCGCGGCGCGCAGCCGGCGCCAGCGAGCCACGCCGCGCGCGTCCTCGGCGGCGGAGAGACGCCTGCCGGCGTAGCGGGCGAGCTCCCAGTCCGCCACGAGGAGGCCCAGGTCCCGGCGCACCGCCGGCTCGAGCGCTCGGCTCGCCGCGACAGCCGGCCGGGCGCGCGCGGCGCGTTCCGCCGCCGCGGCGTCCGCCAGGTGCGCCCGGCCGCCGCGACCGCCGAACGCCCAGTCGGACGCGAGCAGGTCCACGTCCACGCCCGGCGCCGACGGCCGTCCCGCCACGCCGATCGGCGCCGCGGCCCGGCCGCGGTCCGACCCCCGCTCGCGGGTCGCCGGCCCACCGGCGATCCGTGAGGCGTGCGCCCGGGGCGTCTCCGCCGGGTCGCGGGCGAGGGAGGGGTCTCCGGCCAGATCGTCGAGGAGGGCGAGGTAGGCATCGGGAGCCGTCGTGGGCGTCCGGGTCGGCCGGGGCAGCCGGACCGACGGGAGCGTGACACGCAGGCGTGGCGGCTCGAACGAACGCTCCTCCACGAGCGCAGGGCCCGCGGGGATCGGCGCGTCCAGTCGCGTGCGGGCGCGGATCCGCGCGACGATCGCCACGAGCAGGATCGACAGCGCGACAAGCGCGAGGATCGTGATGGTCAAGCCCACTCGCGGGTCGCCGGTCACGGGCGCCATCTCCCCCACTCCGGGTGGCGGGGCCGACGCGGACGGCAGGGGGGTCGGCTCGGGCGTCGGGAGGGCGGCCATGAGGGCTTCGAAGCCGGCGAGCAGCGGTGCGGCCACCGTCCCGATCACGGCCCCCGCGAGTCCCACCAGGGCGGCGATCGAGACCCACACGGCATCGAGCAGGGCAAGCGGCGGCGCCCCCACGAGGAAGGCCGCCGGGACCGATGCTGCCAGCATCAGCGCGATCACCATGAGCACGACGGCCAGCCATGACGGGTTCCGGCGCCAGTCGACGCCGCCGGTCGCACCCTTGGTCTCCAGCCGTCCGAGACCGACCGCGAGCAGGCCCGCGCCAGCGAACAGGAGCGTGCACAGCGCCGCCTGGGCGATGAACGCCGGGCGGTCCACGCCGGCGAACGCGAGTCCGATCGCCCACGGGATGCCGAGCAGGAGGATCCGTCCCAGGAGGCGTCCCGTCCGCTCCTCATCGCGGGCCCGTGCCACGTGGCTCGCGCCGCGGACCACCGCGAGCACCATGAGCCAGCCGGCGGCGTTGGTCGTCAGGGCGGTCTCGACGGCGTCCATCCCTCCGCCCGCGAGCACAGCCGCGACGGCGGCCCGGGCGGCAGGGTCCGCCAGCCATCCCACGAGGCCCGCGCCGACGGCAAGCGCGACGCCCGCCGGCATCCCGGCGAGTCGTCCGCGCGCGGCGCGGGCCCAGGCGAGCCCGAGGCCGGCGGCGATCGCGAACGCGAGGGGCCCGAGGGCGGCCGGGGCGTGGGCGAGCGCGACCTGAAGGGTCGCGTACACGAGGGCGACCCACGACCCCTCCACGACCGAGTCGAGCGCGGGCACGACGAGGTCGGCGGGGCGTGGAAGCCGCCGCTGAGACCCGGGAAGGCGAGCAGGGCCGACGGGGCCGACGGGGCCGGAGGGGCCGCCCGACTGGGCGGGAGCACCGCCCGCCGCAGCGGGGTCCGCATCGGGGCGGCGTCCGTCGGTCGACGGGCCCGTCATGGCGTCAGGCCACCAGCTCGACCGCCGAGGCGGTCCGCCAGTCCGGGTCGAGCGAGGCGACCACGGCCGGGATCCCGGCACGCCGGACGCGGGCGCATGACGCCGCCGCCGCGGGACCCAGGAGCAGGACCCGGACGTCGTAGCCGCCCGACGAGAGGCGGCGCAGCGCGGGCAGGTATGGCGCCGGGTCGCGGCCTGCGACGACGATCACCGACGCGCCCGGCGGGATCGTCCGCGGCACCCGCGCGAGCACGCTCTCGAACGGCGCTGACGGGTGCGGGCCCATCCGCCCCAGGACGTCGGCGATCGCGGCCAGCCGGTCGGGCCCGGATCGCGGCGGGACCCACGCGAGGCGCTCGCGCCGTCCCGTGTAGGCCGCGGCCGCGAGCCCCGTCGCGACGCCGTCGCGGACCAGCGTGCGCGCCAGCGACGCGGCGACCACCGCCAGGTCCTCCAGGCGCTCCTCCACCGCGTCGCGCCGCCAGTACGGGCCGTCCACGGTCTGGACGTCCAGGGCGATGAACGCCTCCCGGGCCCGGGGCGCGTCGTAGCGCCGGCTCACCGGCTCGCCGGTGCGAGCGGTCGCGCGCCAGTGGATCCGGCGCGGTGGGTCGCCCGGCCGGTAGGGCCGGACTCCGGCGAACAGGGTGGGCTCCTCGTGGATGCCGGCGGGTGCGCGTCGACGGCCCAGGGGCGCGCGGGCGCGGCCGCGGTCCCGAACGGCGACCGTCCGCGGGCGGACCACGTACGCGGTCTCCCCCTCGATCGTGGCCCGCTCCGCCTCGCGCCCGAACAGGTCGGCGACGGTGAGGCGCGTCGGCCCCAGCACGAAGCGTCCTCGGCGCTCGCCGACCAGCACCAGGTGGCGCACGACGCGCTCGTACCAGGAGAGGGTCCATGCGTCCCGGACCGCCAGCCATCCGGGTCGCTCCGCCGCGGCGAGTCGCCGGCCCCGGACGGCCACGCCGTCGCTGACGACCGTCTCGGCCTCGAGGAGCGCGACGGGCAGCGGCTTCCCGTTCCGGACCACGAGGTCCAGCGGGATCTGGTCCCCCCACACCATCCGGTCGCGGCCCAGTCGGCGCTCGAACGTCACCCCCCGGAGGCCCACGCGAGATGTCAGCCGCCGCGCCCCCTCGATCGCGAGAGCGAGGATGCCGACCAGCGCGAGTCCCGGCATCCCGATCACGGCGCCGACGACGACGAGGGCCGCCGCCGCCAGGGTGGCCGCGGTCATCGCGGTGGCGGGACCGGGAGCCTGACCGTGGCGAGGACCTCGTCGAGGACGCGCGGCCCCGTCGCGCCCGCGAGCTCGCGGTCGAGGTCGAGGAGCAGCCGGTGCGCGAGGACCGCGGAGGCCACCGCCACGACGTCGTCGGG
>JAKOQS010000193.1 GCA_029778235.1 Chloroflexota bacterium
CCCCGGTTGCCCACCGGGCGCGCGGGGCCCGAGCCGCTCTCGGTGTAGCGGAGCGTGACGCCGTACCGGCCGGCCAGCTTCTCGACCGCTTCGGTGAAGGACAGGTGGTCGATCTTGCGGAGGAAGCCGATCGCGTCGCCGCCCTCGCCGCAGCCGAAGCAGTACCACGCGCCCTTGGCCGGGCTGACGTTGAACGACGGGCTGCGCTCGTCGTGGAACGGGCACAGGCCCTTGAGGCTGCCGCCGCCGGCGCTCTTGAGGGTGACGTAGTCGCGCACGACCTCGTCGATCCGGGCCTTCTCGCGCACCAGGAGGATGTCCTCGTCCCTGATGCGTCCGGCCATGCTGGCGATCCTACGGACGCCGTCCAACCCGGCGCCGGGCGTGTGCCCGGCCAACGGGGCAGCGGTCGCCGGGAGGTCGTGATGGGATGCGGCCGTGGGGAGCATCGAGGACGCCGTACGCCGGGCCCGCGCCATCGCGCAGACGCTCGAGGAGGCGGCCGCGACCGCCGCGGAGCCGCTCGCGGTCGAGCAGTGGGACCTCGACGGCGAGCCGGTCCCCGTGCCCGAGGCGCTGGCGCGGCTGGGCACGGCGCTGCGCCCGGCCGTGGTCGGCGAGGGTTGGGCGCCGGCCTGGGGCACGACGTGGTTCCGGCTGCGCGGCCGCGTCCCCGAGGGCTGGGCCGGGCGCACGGTGGAGGCCGTCGTCGACCTCGGCTACGACGGCTGGGGGCCGGGCTTCTCGGCCGAGGGCCTGGTCGTGAGCTCGGCGGGCGAGCCGGTGACGGGCCTGCACCCGCAGCGCCGCCGGGTCCGGATCTGGGACGAGGCCCCGGCAGGCGGCCTGTGCGAGCTGATCGTGGAGGCCGCGGCCAACCCCAGCGCCGGGCCGGGAGAGCGCGGCACCGACCCGGTCGCCCGGCCCGCCGGGCCGGTCTACCGGCTCGCCCGCGCCGACCTCGTGGCGCCGGATCTCGAGGCGCACGCCCTCGCGCTCGACCTCGACGTCTGCGCGACCCTGCTGGCCGTCAACGCCCCGACCCGCGGTGTGTCCCGCCTCGCCGACGACGAGCGGACCGCCGCCGTCGCCGCAGCCGTGGAGCGGGCGTGCGACCTCGTCGACCAGGACCCGCCCGGCGGCGTGATCGAGGCTCGAGCCGTGCTGGCCGAGGTGCTCGGCGTACCGGCACCGGAGGACGCCCCACGGCTGTCGCTGGTGGGGCACGCGCACCTCGACACGGCCTGGCTCTGGCCGATCCGCGAGACCGAGCGCAAGGCGGTGCGCACCTACGCCAACGTGCTCGCGCTCATGGACGAGGACCCGGGGCTCACG
>JAKOQS010000194.1 GCA_029778235.1 Chloroflexota bacterium
CCATCCGGCAGGTCCCCGGCCTGGTGCTGGCGTTCGTCTTCCGCTGGCGGCCTCGCGAGTTCTTCGAGGCGAAGCCGGAGGATCGCGAGAGGCCCGACGTCTCGCTCCGCGCCACCTGACGGAGGCCGGCCCGGGGGGTGGGGACGGCCGGCCGCCGCCCGCGGGGCGGCGCCGGGTCGGGGCCGCGGCTCAGGCCGGCTCGGCGGCGCCGTCGGGTGGCGAGCCGCCGGGCACGATGTCCACGAGCCGTGCCTCCGGTTCGGCGTGCTCCTCCCCGGTCCGTTCGCGCCGGCGCTTGAGCCAGTAGAAGAAGAACGAGCTGATGATCGCGGCGATCGGGATCGCGACAAGCGCGCCGACAGCGCCCGCGAGATGCGCGCCGATGAGGAACGCGCCCATCACGACCACCGGGTGGAGCTCGACCGCCCCGGCCCGGACGATCGGGGCGAGGATGTTCTCGTCGATGAACCAGCCGATGAGCATGAGGACCGCCGTCACGACCACGAGGTCCGGCCGGAAGAGGAGCGCGACGATCACCGGCGGCAGCCACGACACGTACGGGCCGTAGATCGGGATCGCCATGATCACGCCGGAGAGGAACGCCATCGCGGCGGCCGCGGGCAGGCCGAGGACGAAGCTCACGAGGAATGCCCAGACGCCGTAGATCGCGCCGAGCGCGAGCTGCGAGCGGATGAAGCCGATGAACGCGTGGCTCACGCTCTTCCGGAAGAGGACCGCCTCCTCGCGGCGCGCCGCCGGCACGAGCTCCATCCCGAAGTTCAGGATCTTGTCGCGGTCGATCGCCATGAAGACGCCCAGGCTGATCACGACGATCGTGTTGATGATCACCGAGATGCTCGCGGTCAGGCCGCCGAGGGCCTGGAGCGCGAAGTCGGCCATCCCCTGGAGGACGTTCGTGACGATCGTGTGGAAGACATCGGCCACGTTCACGTCCCAGCCCATGCCGTCCACCCAGGCCTGGATCTGGTCGAGGTAGTTCGGCGGGTTCGCCGCGAGCTTGCCGATCTCGTCCACGAGGCTGATGAGGGACGAGACGATCGACGCGAGCACCGCGACGATGATCCCCGCGATGAGCAGGACCACCGGGATGACGATGAGGATGACCGAGATCGCGCGCGGCATCCGCGGGACGTGGCGCTGGATCCAGTCGACGGGCGGCGTGACGAGGAACGCGATGAACCAGGCGAAGAAGAAGATGAGGATGATCTCGAAGTAGTCCTGGAAGTAGCTCGCCAGGTAGCCCAGGACCATGAACAGCGCCGCGATCGTCGCGAGGATGAGCAGGGCGCGCACCCACTCGCGGTCGCGGTCGAGGAGCGACCGCAGGGTCTCGATACGGGACGGCTCGCGTGCGGGGGCGGAGACGGGCACCGTCATCGGTCCATCCGCCGGGACGGGATGCTGCCGGCCGTGGGCATCGGGACCTCCCTCACCTCGTCGTCGCGGCCCGTCGTCGCGGCGAGCCGTCCGGGCACGCGCTGCCCGCGGCGATGATGCACCACCGTCGGAGCCGCCGGAAGGATCCCGGCACCGCGCTGGATCAGGCCCGGGGCCGGACCCCCGTCGGGCGCCCCCGTCAGCCGGCGACGAATGCCCGCAGGCCCTCCAGCGCCGGCCCGAAGACCTCGGCCGCGAAGAAGGCCTCCCAGTGCGCGAGCTCGGCCTCCGCGCAGTCGAACGTCACGAACCACTCAACGAACGACCGGTCGCCGTCCGTGACGGGCGTGACGCGGAGCGTCGACTTGTAGTTCAGGACGGGGAACGGCTTCGGCTCGCGGAAGTCGTACGTGTACGACCGCTCGACGTCGTCGAGGGCGAGCAGCCCTTCCCGGATCCGGGTCTCGCCGAAGAGGAAGTTGCGGACGCAGCCCACGGTGTCGGCCGTCCTGCCGTCCTCGATCTCGCTCGAGACGATCGCGGAGGCGTACCAGGTGGCCAGGCCGTTGAAGTCGCGGGCCACGGCCCAGACCTCGGCGGCGGGCCGGTCGATCACGGTGCTGTAGTAGGACCTGGCCATGGCTGTCTCCCGGGCCGTGTGGCGCCGCCCATCGCGCCGGACGCGGAGGTGCGGCAGCCCTCCGACGCCGCCGTGGGCACCTCGCGGGCACGGTAGCGCGTCGGCAGGGCCCTCTGCGTGCCTTCCGCGCAGGCGGCCCCGGCGGGGCGCGGGCCCGAGGCGGCGGCGGGTCGCGGGGCGGCGAGCGCCGTCCGGGCGGGCCGTTCGCGGCCGTCGTGCCGGATATCCCCCCGGAGACTGCTATCGACGCCGGAGTGGCGATCCGGCGTCATCCATGCTCCGGGAGACTGGTAAGCGCGGCTGATGACCCCTCGCACCCCTCCGCGAGCGGCTCGGCGACCCCGGCCGGCGTCGTCGCGAGCGTGGCGGAGGG
>JAKOQS010000195.1 GCA_029778235.1 Chloroflexota bacterium
AGAGCACCTGGATGACCCGTCGGATCTCCTCGTCGCGGCCGATCACCGGGTCGAGCGCTCCAGCGCGTGCCTCGCGGGTGAGGTCGCGACCGTACTTCTCGAGCGCCTCGTACGTCCCCTCGGGGGTCTGGCTCGTCACGCGCTGGCCGCCCCGCACGCTCGCGAGCGCCGCGAGGATCGCCTCGCGGCCCGCGCCGGCGGCCTCGAGCAGGCCCTGCGCGTCCCCGCCCGCCTCCACGCAGCCGAGCAGCAGGTGCTCGGTGCTGATGTAGTCGTCCTGGAGGCGACGCGCTTCGTCGCCGGCCTTCTCGAGGACGCGCTGGGCCCGGGGGTCGAGCGAGAGCGAGCCGCCCGCGGTCTTGGCGCGGCGGGCGAGGACCCCGGCAACCTCGTCGCGGAGCGCCGGGACGTCCACGCCGATCCGGTGCAGCGTCCGGGCGGGGATCCCGTCCGGGTCGGCGAGCAGGGCGGAGAGGAGGTGCTCGGCGTCGAGCACGGGGCTCTGCAGCTCGCCGGCGAGCCGCTGGGCGCCGAGGATCGCCTCCTGTGCCTTCTGGGTGAAGCGGTCGAGGTTCATCGTGTCGTGAGGGTTCCTTTCGGGAGCGACGGGGACGCGCGATCCGCCGCCGGGATGGCCCGGGCCGCGGGCGTCAGCCGCCGCGCGGGTCGGGCTGGTGCGCGAGGTCCAGGAACCGCGCAGCGGCGGTCTTCGCCTCGTCGGAGAGCTCGGTGGGCAGGACGACCCGAACCTTGACGAGCAGGTCGCCCCGGTCGTCCTTCGAGAGGACGGGCATCCCCTTGCCCTTGAGGCGGATCGTCCGTCCGTTCTGCGTGCCGGCCGGGATCCTGAGGAGGACACGCCCGTCGAGCGTCGCGACCGGGACCTCCGCGCCCAGCAGTGCCTCGCTGAGCGTGACCGGCAGGTCGCGGGAGAGGTCAGCGCCCGTCCGTGTGAACGTGCGGTGCTGCGGGACGCGCACCACGAGCACGAGGTCGCGGCCGTCGCCGCCCTTGCCGCGGAGTCGCACGCGGCTGCCGGTGTCCACGCCGCGCGGGATCTTGACCTCGAGGCGCGTGCCGTCCACCTCGACGATGCGGGTCGTCCCGGAGGCGGCCTCCTCGAGGGGGATCTCCACCTGGGCTTCGACGGGCGCGAGACGGCCGGCACGGCCACGAGTCCCGGCCCCACCGTGGCCACCCGCGCCTGCGCCCGCGCCGTGGCGACCCGCGGCGTGGCCACTCGCGGCGCCGGAGCCCGCCGCGCGCCCGCCGGCGGATCGGCGGCCGGCGCCGGGCCCGCCGGCCTCCATCCCGCCCATCGCGTCCAGGTCGGCCATCCCGGCCGGGCCGCCGCCGAAGAACATGCGGAAGAAGTCGGAGAAGCCGGGGTCGTCGGCGCCGACCGTGCGGAACTCGTAGCGGACGCCCCCGGGACCGGCGCCGCCGCCCCCGCGCGCGTACCCGGCGAAGGGGCCACCCGGCCCGAACGGATCGGCGCTCGCGCCGGCACCGCCGGGCCCCGCACCGCCCGGCCCCGCACCGCCGCCGTAGCGGTCCCAGTGCTCGCCGAGCTCGTCGTACCGCTTGCGCTTGTCGGGGTCCGAGAGGACCTCGTTGGCCTCGTTGATGGCCTTGAACCGCGCCTCGGCGGCCGCGTCGCCGGGCTTGAGGTCCGGGTGGTTCTGGCGGGCGAGCTTGCGGAAGGCCTTCTTGATCTCGGCCTGGGTCGCGGTCCTCGGGACGCCGAGGGTCTCGTAGTAGTCGCGGAACTCCACGCTCACCCGTCCTCGCGGTCGGCGGCGCGGCGCCCGGGGCGGACGCCCCGGGCGCCGTCCTGCGCCGTCAGTGGCCGCTCACGATCGCGGGCGGCTGCTCGGCCGGCGGGAAGCCGGCGCGGCGCCGCGACGGGGCCTCGCCCTCCGGCTTGGGCGCCTGTGCCTTGCGGGCCGGCCCGACCGGGCCCGTGGGCAGCGGCCGCGGCCGGCGCCGGAGCGCGTGCTCCAGCACCTGGTCCATGGTCTCCACCAGCACGAGCTTCATCTGCTTGCGGATCTCCTCTGGCACGTCGCGGAGGTCCTTCTCGTTCTTCTTCGGGAGGATGACCGTCGCCGCGCCCGACATGTGAGCGGCGAGGATCTTGCTCTTGAGGCCGCCGATCGGCAGCACGCGCCCGCGGAGCGTGATCTCGCCGGTCATCGCCACGTCCTTACGGACGGGGATCCCGGTGAGCGCGCTCACCATCGCGGTCGCGAGCGTGATGCCCGCCGACGGGCCGTCCTTCGGGGTCGCGCCGGCCGGCACGTGGATGTGCAGCGTGTTGCGCTCGAAGACCTCGCGCTCGATGCCCAGCTCGGACGCGTGCGCGCGGATCCAGCTGAGGGCGGCGCGGGCCGACTCGCGCATGACGTCGCCGAGCTGGCCGGTGAGGATGAAGTCCTCCTTGCCCTCCATCTTCGTCACCTCGACGGAGACGACGTCCCCGCCGACCTCGGTGACGACGAGGCCGGTGGCAGCGCCGACCTGGTCCTCGGCCTCCAGCTCGCCGTACTCGAAGCGCGGCGGCCCGAGGTACTCGAGCAGGCGCTTCCGCTCCACGGTCACCTTGCGCTTCTTGCCCTCGGCGACGCCGCGGGCGACCTTGCGCATGACGTTCGCGATCTCGCGCTCGAGGTTCCGGACGCCGGCCTCGTGCGTGTACGCCTGGACGAGCTCCGTGAGCGCCTCGTCGGTGATCTCGATGTTCTTCTCCGTGAGGCCGTGGTTCGTCATCTGCTTGGGGATGAGGAACCGCCGCGCGATGGCGGCCTTCTCCGCCTGCGTGTACCCGGGCAGGTAGATGATCTCCATCCGGTCGCGCAGGGGGGCCGGGATGGGGTCGAGCAGGTTCGCCGTCGCGATGAAGAGGACCTTCGACAGGTCGAAGGGCACCTCGAGGTAGTTGTCCTGGAAGCTGAAGTTCTGCTCCGGGTCGAGCACCTCGAGGAGGGCGGACGACGGGTCGCCCCGGAAGTCCATCCCCAGCTTGTCCACCTCGTCGAGCATGAAGACCGGGTTGTTCGAGCCGGCCGTCTTGATGCTCTGGATGACGCGCCCCGGGAGGGCGCCGATGTACGTGCGGCGGTGCCCGCGGATCTCCGCCTCGTCGTGGACGCCGCCGAGGCTCATCCGCACGAACTTGCGGCCCATCGCGCGCGCCACGCTGCGGCCCAGGGACGTCTTGCCCACGCCGGGCGGCCCGACGAAGCAGAGGATGGGGCTGCGGATGGTGGAGGCCAGTGCCCGGACCGCGAGGTACTCGAGGATGCGGTCCTTGACCTTCTCGAGGCCGTGGTGGTCCTCGTCGAGGATCTTGGCCGCCTCGCGGATGTCCAGCCGGTCGTCGGTGGCGACGTTCCACGGCAGGCCGATGAGCCAGTCCACGTAGGTCCGGATGACGCCGACCTCGGGCGAGGCGGACGGGATCCGGCTCATGCGGTCGATCTCCTTGACCGCCCGGGCCTTGACCTCCTCCGGCATGCCGGCGGCCTCGACCTTCTCGCGCAGCTCGGCGATCTCGGCCTGCTGGGGGTCGTCCTCGCCCAGCTCGCGCTGGATGGCCTTGAGCTGCTCGCGGAGGATGTACTCCCGCTGGGTCTTGTCCATCTCGGACTTGACCTCGCTCTGGATCTTCCCCTTGAGCTCGAGGATCTCCACCTGGCGGGCGAGGAACGCGGAGACGAGCTTGAGGCGCTCCACCACGTCGGTCGTGGCGAGGAGCTCCATCCGCTGCGCGGTGTCCATGTCCGGGCTGTACGCCACCATGTCGGCGAGCAGCCCGGGCTCGGAGATGTTGCGCGCCGCGACCGCCGCCTCCGGCGGGATCGGGGCGCCGTTCGCGATGTACTGCTCCATCTGCGACTGGATGGAGCGCATGAGGGCCTGGACCTCGACGCCGGTGGGCGTCTTCTCCTCGACGTCCTCGATCTCCGCGAGGAGGTACGGGTCCGTGCTCGCGAACCGGCGCAGTCGGATGCGCCCCTGGCCCTGGACGATCGCGCGGACCGTCCCGTCCTGGAGCTGCACCACCTGCGCGATCTTCGCGAGCGTGCCGATCTCGTAGAGCTCGGCCGTCTCCGTGATGTCCTCGCGCTCCGCCTCCCGCTGCGTGACGAGCGCGATCATGCTGTCGGCCGCGACGGCGGCGTTGAGGGCGTTCACGCTCTTCTCGCGGCCCACCTGGAGCGGCACGATCATCTCCGGGAAGATGACCGTCTCGCGCAGGGCGACGAGAGGCAGCGTGCGCGCGCCGCGCGTCCTGCCCTTCCTGGGAGTGGGGTTCGTCTCGTCCGGCTCGGGCGGAGTCTTCGCCATCCGGGGTCCTCCTGTGCGGTCCGGCGGGGCCGGTCTCCCGGTCCCCGCCGTCCGTTCGATCTCGATGCGGGTGGTCGTGGTCTGCCGGCCGCTCAGACGGCCTCCGGGTCCGGCCCGAACGACTCGTTGTAGAGGCGCTCGAGGATCCGGGTCCCGAGTCTCTCTTCGAGCTCGAAGAGGATCCGGACTCCGGCGAGGTTGACGCCGCGGTCCTGGGTGAGGTGACGGATCCAGAGGATCCGCCGGATGTCGTTCTCGCTGTACAGGCGGATGTTGGTGGGGGTGCGGGCCGGCCTGATCAGCCCCTCGTCCTCGTAGATCCGCAGTGTGCGCGGATGCGCCTGGACGATCCCGGCCGCCACGCTGATCACGTAGACGGGTCGGGCGGGGTCCCGATGCGGCCGGCCCTCGTGCACCCGGTCAGGCCTCCCGGGGCTCGACGCCGGCGGGAGCCTCCGGCGACGCTGCAGGGCGGTCATCGACGATGGGGCTGATCCGGATCTGCCTGGGCTTCACGACCTCGGCCTTGGGGATCGAGAGCGTGAGCAGGCCGTGCTCGAAGCGGGCGCTGGCGCGGTCGGGCTCCAGGCCCTCCGGGAGGGCGATGGTGCGGCTGAAGCTGCCCCGCCGGATCTCGCGGAGGAGGAACTCCTGGTCCTTGTCCTCGCGCTCGGTCGCGGTGGTGGCGGTGATGGTGAGCGTGGAGCCCGTGACGGTGATCTCCACGTCCTCCGGCCTGGCGCCGGGGAGCGCCGCCTCGACGACGACGGCGTCGGGCGTCACGCGGATGTCGAACGGCATCCCGAGCTCGCTGCTGGTGGCGAGCAGCGGGCGCGGAAGGAGGCTCTCGTCGAAGAGACGGTCGATCGTGTCTCGAAGGGTGACCATCTCGCGGAACGGCGAGGGCCGACGGATGAGCGTCATCAGCGGGTCCTCCTGCAGGGGGTCTGGATGCCCCGGCGGGGCCGGGGGTCGGGTGCGACCCCCGATCGCACCCGGTCAGTGCGCATGCTAGAACCCTGACAACGTGATTGTCAAGATACCTGCCGGCCGGGACGCCGGATGCCGGACACGGGCGAGGGCAGGAGCGGCGCCCTGTCAGCGAGGTGGTGTGCGGCGAGCAGGCAGCGCGCCGGGCCGCGATCGGGGCCGGAGATCACCGCGGCCTTGCTCCTCACGGCGGGCCGACGGGGTCCACCCCTCCGGCCATCTTCACGTGGAGCGACCGGACGGCCTGCGCGACCCGGCATCGAGGGTGCCGACCTCGGCCACCGCGAGCGTGGCGTTCACATGATGCAGGCAGGTCGGCCGAGCCCCGGAGCGGCGCGGGCGGGCGACCCGGCCCGGAAGACGTCCGACCGGTCGCCCCACGTGGATCTGGCCGCCGCCCGAGCCCACTGGCACCGCCGACCCCCACGCGGCCCGTGGTGCCGTGCGGGCGGTCAGATGGCGGCGGTCTCCTCCTCGTCGCCGATGAGCGTGCCGCGCAGCGCGTCCTCGCACTCGCGCCGGCCGATCACGATCACCTTGTCGCCGCCGCGGAACTGCGTCTCCGGCCGGACCTGCAGGGCCTTCCCGTCGCGGATGTAGGCGAAGAGCGTGCACCCCTCCGGCATCGCGAGCTCGCCGGACGTCCGCCCGATGGCCGGCGACTCCTCCGTGAGCAGGGCCTCGATGAGCTCGAGGTCGCCGCTCCCGAGGTCGGCCAGGTGGAGCAGCTCGTGGACCGGGATGTCCTGCTCGATCGCCCCCAGGATCATCCGCGTCGGGCTGATGATCTCGTCCACGCCCAGGTGGCGGAACAGGAGCTCGTTCTTCGGGTTGTTCACCCGTGCGATCGTCCGCTTGACCGAGAAGTGGTGCTTGGCCATCTGGCAGATGACGAGGTTGTCTTCGTCGTCGCCGGTCACCGCCGCCACGATGTCCGCCCGGTTCGCGCCGGCCTCCGCGAGCGCGGACCCTTCGGACCCGTCGCGCGCGAGGACCACGGAGCCGATCTCGTCGGAGATCTGCACCGCGCGGGCCCGCGTCTTCTCCAGCAGGACGACCTCGTGGCCGGCCTCGATGAGCTCCCGTGTCAGGTAGTAGCCGACCTTCCCGCCACCCACGACGATCACGAACACGGCTCAGCCCTCCCCGGCGGTGCGGACGGCCCCCGGGGCCGGAGCGGCCGGGTCGGCCGGGTGGGCATGCTCCCGGGCATGGTGGATCGGCGGGTCGCCTGATCCGACCATGCCGAGGAACCCGAGTAGCGTGTCCGTCATCAGCGTCGTCCGGCAGATCGTCGCGACGCCCAGCTCAGCGTACGCGCGCGCCCGCACGGGATCGTTGATCTTCGCAAGGACCGTCCCGATCGCCAGAGTCTCCCGTGCGACCTGCGCGGCCATGATGTTGCGGTTGTCGCCCTCGGTCAGGGCGAAGAAGGCGTCCGCGCCGTGCGCGCCCGCCCGCAGGAGCGCGTCCTCGTCGGTGCCGTCGCCGCGGACCGCCTCGCCCGAGAAGGTGGAAGGGAGCCGGTCGAACGCCGACGCTGCGATATCGACGATGAGGACACGGTGGCCGGCCGAATCGAGCGCAGCCGCGAGGCTGGCGCCGACCCGTCCGCAGCCGACGATGACGGCTCTCATGCTCCCTCCTGGGGCATGGGCTCGCGCACCACCCAGACGGTGCACGGCGCGTTCTTGAAGACGTACGGGACGGTCGTCCCGATCACGAAGTCTCCGCCGAACTTCTTCCGGTACGGCAGGCCCATGACCAGGAGGTCGGCCTCCTGGGCCGCGGCCTCGTCCACGATCGCCGCGCCGACGTTGCGGGCCTTGAGCAGGACCGGCTCAAGGCGCACGCCGAGGTGCTCGGCATCCCCCTCGGCCACGTCCAGGACGCGCTGCGCCTCCTCGGTCAGGCCGGCGACGCTTCCGTCGAGCGGAAGCGTCCAGTCGATCTCGACGACGTGGAGGGCGACGAGATCGGCCTTCTGCGGCTTCGCCAGCGCGGCGGCGTAGGCGAGGACCAGGCGGTCGGTGGGGGCGCCGTTGAGGGCGAGGATGATCCGGCGGAGCGGAGGGCGCAGCTGATCGTTCACGGGCGGGTGTCGACTGGCTCCTGGGCGAGGCCGGCGGGGCACGCGTGGGAGCTCCCGCGGCGGTCGGCGCGGTCACGATACCACCGGCCGACGCGAGCGGAGGACGGGATCACGCCTCCGCCGGATCCGCCTGCCGGTCGAAGGCCTCGGGCTCCTCGCGGCGATACGGGACGTTCGTGACGACCGTGTTCGGCCGGCCGATGAGGGCCCGCCGGAACTCGGACGACGACTGGTTGTAGAGGATCCGCTCCCACCAGTGGCGGGCGACGTACTCGGGGATGACGACGAAGGTGACCGGTGCCTCGCGGTCCGGGGGCCACGCCTGATCGAGCACGTCGAGGTACGCGAGCAGCGGCCCCGTCAGCGCCCGGTACGGCGACTCCACGACGACGAGCGGGACGCCCGGCATCCGGCGCTCCCACTCCCCGCGGACGTGCTCCGCGACCTCGGGGTCCTCCGACACGAGGACCGCCCTGATGTCGTCGCTGATGGAGCGGCCGACGTTCACGGCCTGGACGACGGCGCGGTTGATCCCGGCGATGGGCACGATGACGCGCTCCTCGCGCCGAGGCGGCGGGATGACCTGGTCGGCGCGGAGCGCGAGCTGGCCCGCGCTCGCCGCATATTGCCGATTGATGAACAGCATCATCCCGACGAGCGCCGGGACGAGGACCACGACCAGCCACGCCCCGTCCACGAACTTCATGCTCACCACCACGCAGAGGACGAGCAGCGTGATGACGCCACCGAGCGCGTTCACGCCCGCTCGCCACCACCAGCCCGCGTCGCGCTCCTTCCGCCAGTGGATGACCATCCCGGCCTGCGACAGGGTGAAGCAGACGAAGACGCCGACCGAGTAGAGCGGGATCAGGGCGTGCACGTCGCCACCGAAGATCACCAGGAGGCCGCCGGCGACCGTCGCGAGGAGGATGATCCCCCAGCTGAACGCGAGCCGGTCGCCCCGGAAGCTGAACTGGCGCGGCATGTACCCGTCCTCGGCGAGGATCGCCGCGAGGCGCGGGAACGCATTGAAGCTCGTATTCACGGCGAGGAAGAGGATCAGGGCGGTCGCGGCCTGGAACAGCAGGAAGAGCAGGGATCCGTCGCCGAAGACCGCGGCGGCGACCTGCGCGATGACCGTCGCGCCGCCCTCCTGCGTGGGCAGGACGTGGAAGACGTCTGCGATCACCGTGATGCCCGTGAACAGGATGGCGCAGACGATCGCCATCATCGTCATCGTGTTCGCCGCGTTCCGCGATTCGGGGGGCTTGAAGGCGGGGACGCCGTTGGCGATGGCCTCGATGCCGGAGAGTGCGACGGCGCCGCCGGCGAACGAGCGGAGCAGGAGCACCACCAGCGCGAAGCCCGCCAGCTGCTGCGTGCCGACCGGCACCGAGTCCGGCGCCGGGACGTGCGGGGTCGCAACGCCGAGGAACGTCTGCACCCCTCCCATGGCGATGAGCAGGAACCCGAGCCCGATGAAGACATACGTCGGGCTCGCGAAGACAAGACCGGCCTCGCGGAGCCCGCGCAGGTTGAGGACCGTGATCAGGGCGATCGCACCGATGGCGATCTCGATCCGGAGGTCGTACAGCTGGGGTACCACCGAGTAGACCTGCGCCACCGCCGATGCGGTGGAGACCGAGACCGTCATCACGTAGTCGATGAGCAGGGCGGCCGCAGCGATCAGCCCCGTGATCGGCGAGATGTTCTCGCGCGCGACGACGTAGGCGCCGCCGCCATGCGGGTACGCCCGGCAGACCTGTCGGTACGACGTGGAGACGATCAGCAGCAGGCACGCGATCGCGATGGCGACCGGGATGCTGAAGATGATCATCGACGCGCCGCCGACGACCAGGACCCGCAGGATCTCCTCCGTCGCGTACGCGGACGAGGAGACCGCGTCCGAGCTGAAGATCGGCAAGGCGAGCTTCTTCGGGAGGCGCTCGAACGCATCCTCCTCGTTCGACAGCCGCCGGCCGAAGAGGAGCCGCCGGACCTGCGCCCACGTCCGCCCCGTCGGCGTGGTCGGCGTGCTCGCCGCGACCTTCGCCGTCAGCTGACCCGGGCCCGTGTAGCGGAAGTACGCGGAGTGCGGGCGCTCGACGCGGACCCGCCGGTCACCCGGCTTGCGACCCCTCAGGGGTCGCCGGCCTCCGATCACGTCTCCTCCACTTCCATCGACACGGGCCGGTCACCGCGCCGACACCGCCACGATCGACGGGCGACCGCGAGCCGCCGAGGTTCGCGACTGGAGCGTTATACACCCTTCCGGGCCGGTCGTGGGGCATTTGGTACGGACCATGACCGCGCGGCCGACGGCACGGCACGATCCGGCCGGCACGGGAGCTAGTGGTGGCGGCGGTACGGGACGTCCGCGACCACGGTGTTCTCGCGGCCGACGAGGGCGGCCTTCAGCCGACGCGCCTGCTGGTTGTAGAGGATCCGGTCCCACCACCGGCGCGCGACGTACTCCGGCAGCACGACGATCGTGATGGGCACCTCGGCGTCGGGCGGCCACGCCTGGTCGAGGACGTCGAGGTAGGCGACGAGCGGCCCCACCAGGGCGCGGTAGGGCGATTCGACGATCACGAGCGGGACGCCCGGGACCTGGCGCTCCCATCGGACGCGCATGAGCTCGCCCTCGTGCTCGTCGTCGGTGACGTAGACGGCGCGGATGTCGTCGCCGAGCACCCGCCCCAGGTTCAGCGCGTGGACCACGGCCCGGTTCACCCCGTTCACCGGGACCACCACGCGCCGCGGCCGGTGCGGGCCGGCGATGACGGCAGCCTCGTCGATCGAGATCTCGGCCGCCTGCGCCGTGTACTGCCGGCGGATGAGCAGCATGAGCCCGGTCAGGAGCGGGACCGCGATGAGCACGATCCACGCACCGCGGGGGACCTTGGCCGCGGTGATGATCACCGCCACGACCGCCGTGACCGTCGCGCCCAGCAGGTTGAAGCCGAGGCGCATCCGCCAGCCGCTCACCCGGTCGTTGAGCCAGTGGACGACCATCCCGCCCTGGGAGATCGTGAACGAGAAGAAGATCCCGATCGAATAGAGCGGGATGAGCGCGACGACCGATCCGTCGAACAGCGCGATGAACAGGCCGGCGGCGGCGGCGAGGAGGATGATCCCCCAGCTGTATGCCAGCCGGTCGCCGCGGAAGGAGAACTGACGGGGCAGGTAGCCGTCGATCGCGAGGATCTGCGCCAGGCGCGGGGCGCCGTTGAAGCCCGTGTTCGCGGCGAGCACGAGGATCAGGGCGGTCGACACCTGGAAGTAGATGTACAGCGCGCCGTCGCCGAAGACCGCCTGGGCGACCTGCGAGATCAGCGTCTGCTGCTCGTTCACGACGATGCCGTAGGCCTGTGCGAGCAGCGAGATCCCGACGAAGATCACCCCCAGCAGGACGGCCATCACCGTGAGGGTGGTGGCGGCGTTCTTCGCCTCCGGGGGCTTGAAGGCGGGGACCCCGTTGCTGATCGCCTCGGTCCCGGTCAGCGCGACCGAGCCGAACGCGAACGCGCGGAGGATGAGCAGGGCGGAGACGGCGGCGAACCCCTCCGCGGGGGGTGCGATCGATGGCGGCGTGAAGCTGGCCGCCGGGTCGCCGGTCGCGATCCAGAAGACTCCCAGGGCGATGAGCAGGATCGCGCCCACCACGTACATGTAGGTGGGGACGGCGAAGATGTTCCCCGACTCGCGCAGGCCGCGAAGGTTGGCGATGGTCAGGAGGGCCAGGGCGATCAGCGCGAGCTCGACCCGCCACGGCAGGAGCTCCGGCACCACGGAGGTGACGGCAGCCACGCCCGCGGCGACGGAGACGGCCACGGTCATCATGTAGTCGAAGATCAGCGCCGCGGCCGCGAAGACGGCGGCCAGCGGGTTGATGTTCGCCTTGGCCACCGCGTAGGCGCCGCCGCCCGACGGGTAGGCGTACGCGATCTGGCGGTAGGAGGTCGCGACGATCAGGAGCAGGAGCGCGATCGCGATCGCGATCGGGACGGAGAAGACCAGGCCGGCCGCCCCGGCCGTCATGAGGACGAGGACGATCTCCTCCGAGGCGTACGTCGAGGAGCTGATCGCGTCCGAGGAGAAGACCGCGAGGGCCTTCGTCTTGGGCAGCCGCTCCGTGATCTCCTGCTCGTTGGAGAGAGGCTTCCCGATGAGGATGGCCTTCGTCTGCGCCCAGGCGCGGCCGATCCGCGTCTCGGGGACGGATGCGGCCGCCTTCGCGGTCAGCGTGCCGGGGCCGGTCCAGCGGAAGTAGGCGCTGTGCGGCCGCTCCAGGCGTACGCGCTTGTCCCCGAGCTTCCGACCCTGCAGCGGGCGCCGCCCGCCGATCACCGGCCGACCCCGAGACGGTCTGCGAGGACGGACGGGAGACCCGCCCGCCGGATGTCCGCCTGCGTCCGGGCGACGTCGTACGTCACCCGGAGGAGCGTGGCGGTCCCGGCGTCCGTGTCGAGCACGAGCGCCGCGGCACGCGGGTCGTGGTCGCGCGGCTGGCCGACGCTGCCCGGGTTGAGGAACCACGTGTCGCCGCCGAGGGCGAGCGGGACCCCGACCGAGAACCGGTCGTCCGTCGCGCCGCGGCCGACCTTGCGCCAGGCGCGCGGCACGTGCGTGTGCCCGTGGAGGGCGAGACGGGCGCCCGAGATGGCCATGGAGGCGGCCGCCTCGTCCGGGTACTCGACGTACTCCTCGAGCGGCTTGCGGAAGCTGCCGTGGACGAGCGCCCACCCGCCGATCTCCGCCGACTCCGGCAGGGCCTCGAGCCACGCCCGGGTGTCCGGCGCCATCCGCTCGCGCGTCCACAGGCACGCCGCGTGGGCGTACGGGTTGAACCACTCGATGACCGACGAGCCGAGCGCGGCCGCGTCGTGGTTCCCGAGCACGCCGCGCGCGCCCAGGTCGCGCAGGCGCGCGACGACCTCGTCGGGATGCGGCCCGTAGTCCACGACGTCGCCGCAGTGCCACCACGCGTCGACGGCGTCCACGGCCTCGATCACGGCGTCGAGCGCGGGCAGGTTCGCATGGACGTCCGACACGACCGCGATACGCATGGGGACTCAGGATACCGGCGCGGCGCGGCGGTCGCGGGCGCGCGCGGCCGGGTCGCGCGGGAACCGATCCGGTGTGCGGCGGACCTTCGTGACGACCACGAGCCGGTGACCCTCGAGCCCCGGCAGGTCGGCCTGCTCGACGTGGGCACGGCCGCCGCCGAGCTCGGCGATCCGCGGTCGGGCGGCGGCGAGCTCCGCCGAGACCGGCTCGCGCTTCCAGGCGACCAGGGTCCCGCCGACGGCGAGCAGGGGCAGCGCGACCTCGGCCACGTCCGCGAGGTCCGAGACGGCCCGGACGAGGGCGCCCGGCCAGCGGCCGCGGTGGGCCGGGTCCGACGCGAGAGCCTCCGCACGGCCCGCCCACGCTTCGGCCCGGTCGCCGGCGTCGAGCGCCGCGATGGTCGTGGTGAGGAATCGCACCTTCTTCGCGACCGAGTCCACGAGAAGGGCCCGGCGGGCCGGGAGGGCGAGGGCCACGGGAAGGCCCGGGTATCCGCCGCCGCTCCCGATGTCGACGAACGCGTCCACGCCCCGGGCGCGGAGGACGGGCACCGCCGCGAGGCTGTCGAGGACGTGGAGGCGGACCGCGGCGTCGGGGTCGCGGATCGCGGTCAGGTTGATCGCGCGCGTCCAGGCGAGCAGCAGGCGGAGGTGCCCTTCGAGGGCGTCGAGCAAGGCAGGGATCGGCTCGATCCCGAGGCCAGGGAGGGCAGAGCGCAGGGCGTCCGACGCCGACGCGGGCAGCTCCGGGGTCTCCCGGACATGCGACGGGAGCGGGGCGCGGGGGTCCTCGGTGGGGCGCCCAGAGGCGCCGCGATCACCCTCCCCACGCCGGCCGCTCCCGGCGCCGTTCCTTTCGCCCGGTGGTCGGCGGGTCGCGGCGTCGCTCGTCCGGTTCACGGCCGGGTCTCCCCGGACCCCTCGTGAGCACCGCCCTCCGCCGCCGGCCTGATCATCCGTGCGGAGTCCGGACGGTAGACCTCTCGCGGGCCGGATTCAATGCGGTTATCCACGTTTCGCGCCGACGCGCATCCGATGGTGGATAACCGCGCCGGCGAGCGGGCGGGCGGTGTGGAGAACCGCGGGCCCGGGGGCGTCCGCCGACTCAGTCGGCGGCAGCATCCAGGCGCTCCTGCTCGGCGGCGACGGCCCGCTCGAGCGCCGCGGCCACCGCGGCCGCGTCGGGGCGGGTGGGCCCGGGGAGCGCCAGAACGAACGCCGAGCCGACGCCCGGCTGCGACGCCAGGCCGATGTCGCCGTCCATCAGGCGGGCCAGGTCGCGGGCGATCGGGAGGCCCAGGCCCGTCCCGGGGAGCGACCGGTGATGGTCGAGGCGCGCGAACCGCTCGAAGACGCGCGCGCGGTCCTCCGGGGCGATCCCGGCGCCGTTGTCGCGGACGACGACGAGCGCCACCATCCCGTCGGGCGCGACGTCCACGTCCACGTGCCCGCCCGGCCCGGTGTACTTCACGGCGTTGCCGACCAGGTTGACGACGATCCGCTCGACGGCGCGTCGGTCGCCGAACGCGACGCGCAGGCGCGAGGGCGGTCGGATCGAGAGGTCGACGCCCCGGCTCGCCGCCACCGGCTCCACCTGGTCACGGACGGCCACCAGGACGTCGGCCAGCGGCACCGTGCCCTCCGAGAGCTCGATCGACCCCGCCTCGATCCGCGAGACCTCGAGCAGGTCGTTGACCAGCTCGGCCATGGACTCGACGATGCGGCGGCTGCGCTCGATGAACTCCTCGCGGATCGCCGGGTCCGCGAGCGGGTCCGCGAGAAGCAGGTCCAGGTAGCCGGCGAGCCCCGTCAGCGGGGTGCGGAGCTCGTGGGCGACGGTCGAGGCGAAGCGCCGACGCTCGCCCTCCGCCGCGGCCGCGCGGGCACGCTCGCGCGTGCTGTCCGCCACCCGCGTCGCGATGACGAGGAACCCGGCCGCCTGCTCACGCAGGATCAGCGGCAGGCGCTCCCCGGCCCGCGACGCGGCGCGGGTGTTCCGGAAGTCCAGGCCGATGAGCGGGGCGTCGCGACCCCCGAGCGGCATCGCGACACGCGTGGGCCGCGGCGGCAGCCCGCCGGGCGTCCCCGTTGCCCCGGACGGGAGCGTCACCATGACGACCCGCGTGGCACGAGCCGTCGCGCGCTCCTGTCGCGTTCGGTCGGTGGCGCCGTCCACCCACGTCGCGAGGTCGCTGGCCTGCCGCGGATCCTCGCCGGGCCCCACGGCGACGGCGATGATCCGGTCCGCACCGGGCAGGACGACCGCCGCGCGGCGCGCGCCCGCGATGCGTGCGATCAGCGAGAGGAGGCCGGCGAGCGTCGCGTCGGGCTGCTCCTCGGCGGCGAGGATCGCGCACGCGCGGGCGCTGAACCCGAGGGTCGCGTGCGCCGCTCGGTCCTCGTGGCGGCGATAGGCCACGCGTCGGTCGCCGCGCTTGGCGAACGGCCCCGTGCGGCGGTAGCGGCGGTCGACGACCTCGAGCGTGGCCATCGTCGGGCGTCGTCAGCCCCGCGTCGTGCCGCTGCGGATCGGCCGGCCCAGCGTCCGCCGGACGACGTCGAGGACCTCGTCCACGTAGATGTCGGCTTCTCCGCGCTCGGCGGCGGTCCGGATGCAGCCTTGGACGTGGTCCTCGAGCACGAGCACCGACAATGCGTCGACGGCGGCCCGGAGCGCGGCGGTCTGCTGGAGGATGTCCATGCAGTAGTCCTCGCGCTCGATCATGCGCGCGATGCCCCGGACCTGGCCCTCGATGCGGCTGAGGCGGCGCAGCAGGACCGCGCGGTCCTTCGAGTACGAGTGGCGGAAGTGGGCGTCGTGCTCATCCCCCCGGGACGGCGGGCGGGGCGTGGTGGCTGCCGCGCGAGCCGGGCGCGAGGCCCGATCCGACATGGGCGGGTCGGCTGCCGGCGCCGAGCGCGCGGCGGCGTTCTGGCCCGCGGCGGGGGTCGGGCGGACGGCGGCGGGCGAGCCCACTGCGGGTGCCGGGCGCGGCGGGCGCGTTCCTGGTCGGTCTGCCATGGGCGTGATGATACCCGCCGTGCCCGCGCCCACCCTCGGACCTGCGTGCCCCTGCCGCCGGGCGGCGCGACCGGCTAGACTGCGCGTGATGGATCCGCAGCCGCGCCTCCACCCGACGACGCCGGGGCAGGCTGCCGCGCGCGTCGCCGTCACCACTTCGGCCCCGGACGTGGCCTTCGCCCACGCCAGCGAGGCCGAGCTCGCCCGGATCCTCGACTTCTACGGGGTCGCCTGGCAATACGAGCCGCACACGTTCCCGCTCATGTGGAACCTGCGCGGCGAGGTCGTCGAGAGCTTCACGCCCGACTTCTTCCTGCCCGAGCTGGACCTCCACGTCGAGCTCACCACGCTCCGCCAGAAGCTGGTCCGGAAGAAGAACCGCAAGCTCCGGCGGATGCGCGACCTGTACCCCGACGTGCGCGTGAAGCTGCTCTACGGCAAGGACTTCCGCGCGCTCCTGCTCAAGTTCGGGCGGATCGGGCTGGCGGACGCTCTCTCGGGCACCGTCGGCCAGACGACGCCGCCGCGCTCGGCCGGCCGCCCGCCCACGGCCGAGCGGAGCCGAAGGCCCGCGCCGGACGCGGGGCGCGCCCGCGCCGCGGGGCGGGTCGAGGCGGCCGGCGCCCCCGACGGGAGCAGCCCCGGCGGCGATCCCGGTGCGTCACCCGGCGCGTCCCCGTCCCCTGCTCGTCGGGCGTCACGGGCCGGCGGTGCGCCGCGGCGAGGTGGCAAGCGTCGCGCGGGCGGGCGCCCGGCGGCGGCCGAGGGTGGGACGCACGCCGCGACGGACGCGGGCCCCGGGACGGCGGCCCGACGGCCGCGGACGGCGGGCTGATGCGCGCGGCCGGGGCCTGAGCGATGGGTCGGCCCCCGACGAACCTCCACGCCGACGTCGCCGAGGTGCTCCTCGACGAGGAGCGCATCCGCGCCAAGGTCCTCGAGCTCGGTGAGCGGATCTCCGCCGACTACGCGGGCCGGGAGCTCACGCTCGTCAGCGTGCTGAAGGGCTCGCTGCCGTTCATGGCGGACCTCATGCGCGCCATACACCTCCCGCTGACCATCGACCTCATGGAGGTCTCGTCGTACGGCGGGGCGGCCACCGAGACGTCCGGCCTGGTGCGCATCATCAAGGACCTCTCGGCCAGCATCGACGGCCGGGATGCCCTGCTGGTCGAGGACATCATCGACACCGGCCTGACGCTCAACTACCTGCTCCGATACCTGCGGGGGAAGAACCCCGCTTCGCTGCGGATCTGCACGCTCCTCGACAAGCCGGCTCGCCGCCTGGTGGAGATCCCCGTCGACTACGTGGGGTTCACCATCCCCGACCAGTTCGTCGTGGGGTACGGGCTCGACTACGGCGAGCACTATCGGAACCTGCGGTACGTCGGGGTGCTGCGGCCCGAGGTCTACTCCACGTGACCGCGTCCATGCACCGACGCACGCTGGGCCGGGCGCGGTGGGTCGCGGGCCTCGCGTCGGTGGTCCTCCTGATCGCGTGCGTCCTGCCCTGGTACACGGCCGGCGGCGGAACGGGGATCCCGGCGATCTCCGGCAACGCCTTCGAGGGCCCCGGGATCATCGTCTTCCTCGTCGCGCTCGCCACGCTGGCGCTGATCGCGCTCCCGTACGCCGCCGGCGACGCCCCGGTCGCGATCGACCGGTGGCAGAGCTTCGCGCTCCTCGCGATCGTCGGGATCGGTGCGTACGTGGTCCGCCTCGTGCAGCTGGTGACCAGCCCGGCCGGCCCCGGCTCGCTGACCCCGGACCGGGCGCCCGGGCTCTGGCTCGCGGGATTCGCCCTCGCGGCGCTGGCCTGGGCCGCGTTCGACCTCGCGACCTCGCGTCACGGCGTGCGCTAGCGGGTCACGGCGCCGGGGCCCCGCCCGTGCTCGGGACCGGCGCCCGCGCCCCTCGGCCTCGGCGCCGGATCACGGCGCCGGGGCGGCGTCGGGCAGGCTCGGCGCCGCGGATGCCGGCACACCGCCGGCTCCCGACCCCACCGTCGGCCCCGCCACCCGGAGGCCGAACCACGCCGACGGCCCCACGTAGCCGGGCCGCACCTCCACGATGTAGTCGCCGAGCGGCCACGGCCCGCCGGCCGCGTCGCCGCCGGGCGCGACCATCGCCCCGCCCTGCGTCCCGATCGTGCCCGCCCAGGCGAGGACCTGCGTCTCCACCCAGGGACCGCGGACGGTCGAGGCGGAGTCGCGCTGCCGCCGCACGACGATCGTCGTCCCGGCCGCGTCCGGCCCCGGCGTCGCGCCGGCGGTCGACGGGGCGCCGGGCAGGCAGACGCCGATGGCCCGGACCGCGTCGGCGCCCACGCGCGTCCAGGGGATCGCCGGGTCGTCCGGCCCGGTCGCGCCCACCAGTGGGTCGATGCGGATCCATGCGCGCAGCTCACGCGGGCCCTGCGCCTCGTCGGTGACCAGGGTCCAGTGCCGGCCGCCCAGGCACCGGAACCCCCGCGGGTCGCTCGGCAGCGGGACCGGCGTGGGAGAGGCCGTGGGCGGTGGCTCCGTGCGCGGCGACGCGATCGCGACGATCGACGAGGCGGCCGGCCGCCGTGTCGGCACCGGCTCCTCGAGGGCGGCCCAAGGCTTCAGGACGGCGAGAACGACCCCGAGCAAGACGAGCGCGAGGACCGCGACCACGGCCGTCGGCGGCCGACCGGAAGCGCCGACCGGCTGGAGGTCGGGGCGGGGATCCGGCCGGCCGGGGTCACCCGGCCGGCCACGGGGTGGGGACGCAGGTGCCGTGCGCGAGCTCCCGGGCGCCGGGCCGCCGCCCGGTCACTCCTCTCCGAGGTAGGCCTTCCGGACCATCTCGTCCTCGCGGAGCATGTGGGCATCGCCGGCGAGGACCACGTGCCCCGTCTGGAGCACGTAGCCGCGGTTGGCGATGGCGAGCGCCTGGAGAGCGTTCTGCTCGACGAGGAGGATCGTGGTCCCCTGGCCGTTGATCTCCTTGATGATCGAGAAGATCTGCTGGACGAGGATCGGGGAGAGGCCCAGCGACGGCTCGTCGAGGAGCAGCACGCGCGGCCGTGCCATGAGGGCACGACCGATCGCGAGCATCTGCTGCTCGCCGCCCGAGAGCGTCCCGCCCTTCTGCGTGGCCCGCTCCTGCAGTCGCGGGAACAGCGTGTAGACGCGCTCGAGGTCTTCGCGGATCTCGGCCGGCTTGCGGGTGAAGCCGCCCATCTGGAGGTTCTCGAGGACGGTCAGCCGTGAGAAGACGCGCCGCCCCTCGGGAGCATGGCCGATCCCGCCGACGACCAGCTTGAACGCCGGGACGTGGGAGATGTCCTTGCCCTCGAACATGACCGTGCCCTGCCGCGGGTGCAGCAGGCCGCTGATCGTCTTGAGAGTCGTGGTCTTGCCGGCGCCGTTCGCGCCGATGAGCGTGACGATCTCGCCCCGGTGGACGTCGAGGCTGATCCCGCGCAGCGCGTGGATGTTGCCGTAGTAGGTGTGGACCTCGTGGAGGGAGAGCATCGGCTCTCCGCCGGCGGGCCGCACGTCGGCGGCCGGCGCCGTCGCCTGGGCGCTCATGCGGCCGGCGTCCCGAGGTAGGCCTCGATGACGCGCGGGTCGCGCCGGATCTCGTCCGGGGTCCCCTCGGCGATCTTCTCGCCGTGGTCGAGGACCGTCACGCGGTCGCTGATGCCCATGACCACCTTCATGTCGTGCTCGATGAGGAGGACGGTCATCCCGAACTCCCGCCGGAGGCGCGAGATGAGCGCCATCATGTCGTTGGTCTCGCGCGGGTTCATCCCTGCGGCCGGCTCGTCGAGGAGGAGCAGGACCGGGTTGGAGGCGAGCGCGCGGGCCACCTCCAGCAGCCGCTGGTCGCCGTAGGGGAGGTTGCGCGCGACCTCGTTCTCCTTGCCCTTGAGCCCCACCAGCCGGATGAGGTCCTGGGCGCGCTTGGTCGCCTCCACCTCCTCGCGCCGCTTGCGCGGGGTGCTGAGGAAGGCGTCCGCCGGGTTGGCCTTGAGGCGGGCGTGCATCCCGATGAGCACGTTCTCGATCGCGGTCATGTTCCCGAACAGGCGGATGTTCTGGAAGGTCCGGCCGATGCCGGCGTCCACCATGTCGTTCGGGCGGGCGCTCCGCAGGATCCCCAGACGGAGCAGCGCCTTCTGGTACCAGACCGGGCGCATGATCGCGAGCAGGAGCATCGCGATGAGCGCCCCGATCCCGACGAGAGCGAGGAGCGAGATCGCGACCGGCGACGTCGCGATCCCCGCGACGAAGAGCAGCGCACCCACGGCCGCGACCAGGGCCGACGGCAGGAACCAGACGAACGACTCGAGCCACGTCCGATGCTGCGGGGCGATCATCCGCCGGCCGGCGAAGTCGATCGTGCCGCCGGTCGTGGGGATCACGCCGGCCAGCACGTTGAAGAACGTGGTCTTCCCGGCGCCGTTCGGGCCGATGAGGCTCACGATCGATCCCTTGGGGATCGTGAAGTCCATGTCGTGGACGGCGACGAGGCCGCCGAAGCGGCGCGTGATGTGGGTCGCGACCAGGATCGGCTCGCCGACCGGGGTCGTGTCGCGCGAGAGGTCGACGATGGCGGTCCGCGTGGGGGCATCCGCCGCGGGCGCGGTCACGGCTGCGCTCACGGCACGCTCTCCGCGATCTCGCCGGCCTCGTCGGGCATCTCGCCCTCGAACTCGTCCGGCCGCGCGTGCAGCTCACGCTTGCGCCGGCTTGATGGGAAGAGGCCCTCCGGTCTCAGCAACATCATCAGCACGAGCGCGACCCCGTACAGGACGAACTGGAACTGGATGAAGTCGATGTCCTTGAGGATGGGGATCCCCGTCGTGTCGAAGAACTGGTTCAGCGTCTTGAGCACCACGCTCTGGATCGTGTAGATGACGAAGGCGCCGACCGCCACGCCCCAGATGTTGCCCATGCCGCCGAGGACCACCATCGCGAGGACGGTGAACGACACCACGAAGAGGAACTGGTCCGGGCTCACGAGCGTGAGCTTCGCGGCGTTGAAGACGCCCGCCAGGCCGGCCGTGGAGGCGCCGAGCGCGAAGGCGAGGAGCTTGGCGGTGACGGTGTTGATGCCGCTACTGGCCGCCGCGAGCTCGTCCTCGCGGATCGCCTCCCAGGAGCGGCCGATCCGCGAGTCCTGCAGCCGGTAGATGAAGATCATCGTCAGCGTGACCAGCCCGACCATGACGATGTAGAACGGCCACGGGTTGGTGAGCGTGAACGTGAACCCGAAGATCGACGGCTTGAAGATGCCGCCGATGCCGTTCGTCCCGTTGGTCAGCTGGTCCGAGTTGAGGAAGACGATCGGGACGATCTCGCCGAAGCCGAGCGTGACGATCGCGAGGTAGTCGCCGCGGAGGCGCAGGGTGGGCGCCCCGAGCAGGATGCCGAAGATGGCGGCGACGATCGCGCCAACGAGGAGCATCGGCCAGAACGGGATCTCGAGGCCGGTGAACGGCGAGGCGCCGTACGCGTACGTGTACGCGCCGATCGCGAAGAACGCCGCGTAGCCCAGGTCCAGGAGCCCTGCGAGGCCCACGACGATGTTCAGGCCGAGCGCGAGCAGGACGAAGACGCCGGCGTTCGTGAAGCCGTCCACCCATGCGTTCTGCGTCTGGAACGCGGAGAACGGCGGGACGACGACGATGAGCGGGAGGACGGCCGCGACGATCGCCATCCCGATGATCACGCTCGTCGAGCGGTGGCGGCTGGTGAAGTCCCCGATGCGCGCGCGCATCCCGGGGCCCTTGGCGGAGACGCCGGCGGGGGTGGTGGTCGCCGCGCTCATGCCCGCTCTCCGATCTGCTGGCCGAGGAGGCCGGACGGGCGGAAGACGAGGACGATGACGAGGGTCGCGAACACGATCGCCGGCCCCCAGCGGCCGTAGCCCGCCGCCTGCGCACCGACCTCGATGAAGCCGATGATGAAGCCGCCGAGGGCGGCGCCGACCGTGTTGCCGATGCCGCCGAGGACGGCCGCCGTGAACGCCTTCAGGCCGGCGTAGAAGCCCAGCTGGAAGTTCGTCGCCCCGTAGTAGAGGCCCTGGACGACGCCGGCCGCGCCCGCGAGCGCAGAGCCGATGAGGAAGGTGATGGCGATCGTCCGGTTGATGTCAACGCCCATCAGGGAGGCGGCCTCGCGGTCCTGCGCGGTGGAGCGCATCGCGCGGCCCAGCCTGGTCCGCCCGACGAACAGCTGCAGGGCGATCATGAGCCCGAAGGCGACGCCCACGATGAAGAAGTTCAGCAGCCCTACGGGGGATCCGAAGATGGTGACCGTCCACTCGACCGGGAAGATCTGGGGCGAGGTGGTGGTGAAGGGGCCCCAGATGAACTGGATGATGTTCTGGAGGATGAACGAGACGCCGATCGCGGTGATCAGCGGCGCGAGGCGCGGCGCGTTGCGGAGCGGCCGATAGGCGAGCCGCTCGATGACGACGCCCACGATGCCCATCACGACCATCGCGAAGATGAAGACGGCCGCGAGCACGAGGACGAGCTGCAGCGGGTCGTAGATGGGGCCGTCGAGCTTGAGGATGTCGGCGAGGAACCAGAGCGAGACGAACGAGCCCACCATGAACACGTCGCCGTGGGCGAAGTTGATGAGCTCGATGATCCCGTAGACCATCGTGTAGCCGAGTGCGACGAGCGCGTAGATCGCGCCCAGGGTCATCGCGTTGGCGAACTGCTCGACCCACTGGTTCGAGGGGACGATCGCGAGCCAGACCCCCAGGGCGATCGCCCCGAAGACCAGCCCTTGAGCGAGTCCTCGCGCAGCCACGGGCATGCGCGCCCGCGACGCCGGGATCGGAGGAGCCTGTGACGTCATCGATCGCGTCCCCCGGTGCAGGGACCCTCGCGGGTCCCGGCGGGTGCGGCTCGGGGCCGGGGCGCCGTCGGCGCCCCGGCCCCGTTCCGCGGTCGGCGACTACTTGTAGTCGACCTGCTTCTCGAAGACCCAGTCTCCCTTGCCGTCTGCGGCGGCGAGATCGACCTTGTAGAGCGAGATGATCTTCTGGCTCGTGTCGCCGTTCTTGTCGAACTGGACCGGGCCGAGGACCGTCTGGAAGGTCGTGGCCGGATCCACGCCCGCGGCGCGGACCGACTCGCGGGACGGATCGCCCGACGCGGACGCGGTCTTGATCGCCTCGAGGACGATCTGCGCGCACGCATAGCCGTTGGCGCTGTAGGCGCCGGGGGCGACGTTGTACTTGGCCTTGTACTTGTCGGCGAACGCGGCCGCGTCCGGGATCTCGGCGATCGCGGCGACCGAGCTGTAGCTGTTCGCCGCAGCCGGGCCCGCGATGTTGATGAACGAGCCGTCGACGGAGCCGGGGCCGTCCTGGATGCCGTCGCCGCCCATGTACGGGATGTCGCCGAGGCCGGCCTGCGGCATCTGCTTCCGCACGAGCCCGCCGCCGGTCGCCGTCACGCCGCCGTAGAAGAACGAGTCGGGGTTGAGGGACTTGGCCTTGGTCAGGATCGGCACGTAGTCCGTGGTGCCCTTCGGGGCGCCCTCACGGCCGACGACCGTGCCGCCGAGCTTCTCCCACTCCTTGGCGAAGTTGTCGGCGAGGCCCTTCCCGTAGGTCTCGGTGTCGTCGATGATGACGACGTTCTTGAGGCCGAGGGTCTGGACGCCGAACTGCGCGACCGCCGGGCCCTGGACGTCGTCGGTCGTCGCGACGCGGACGTAGTTGATGCGATCCGGGTTCGACTTGCGGATCTCGAGAGCGCCGAACTCGGGCTTCGTCAGCGACTCGTTCGTGTTCGCCGGGCTGCACTGGAGCAGGCCCGCCTCGTTCGAGATCGGGATCTGCACCTTGGCCACGCTCGAGTTGAACGGGCCGACGACCGCGACCACGCCGGGGTCGGAGACGAGGGACGACATGTCCTTCGCGCCCTGCTGCGGGTCGTGGACGCCGTTGACCGAGTGGTCGAGGACGACCGGCTCGATCTTCCACCCGTTGATGCCGCCGGCCGCGTTGGCCTCCTCGATCGCGAGGAGCGCGCCGTCGCGCGCGGGACCGGCGCTCGCGAGCGAGCTGCCGGAGAGCGGGAGCGAGATGCCGACCTTCACGGTCCCCTTCTCGCCGCCACCGCCGCCACCGGCGGACGCCGCGGGGCTCTCGCCGCCGCCGCCCGACGTGGGTGCAGGGGTGGAGGAACCCGACGAGCAGGCCGCGGCGATGATCGCCGCGCCGGCCACGAGGACCCCCAGCTTCACGAGCTTCATGTACTCCTCCTCCTGGCCGCGCGCAGGGTGCGCGACGGCTTTCGCGATGTCGACGCGCGCCCATCCCGTGGCGGGGACGACCTTCCCCCGTGGACGGGTCGGGCCAGGGGACGTGGCTCGTGTCCGGCCGTCGGGGCGGGATCCCGTGAACGGAACGCCGAGTGGCGCACGCTCGACCGTCGAAGCGATGCCGTATATTAGCCGGAGCCTGCTCCTTTGCAAGCAGCCCGGCGCACGGCGGAGCGTCCCGTTTCGTCCCGTCCGATCTTGCGCCAGTGTCATGTTCGGCCCACCGTCGGCCGAAGGCGCGCAGGGAGCACGGCCGGGCGCGATCACCGCTTCGGCGGAACGCGACCGGATGAGCCGGCTGCACCAGCAGCGATCGAGGGGCCCGGCGGGCCACCCGGTCGGCGCGGTGCGCGGCGATGGGGCGGTGCTCGCGGAGGTTCGGGCGGGCTCGTGGACTACCAGGTGCGCGTGGCGCGGATCACCGACGTGGATCGCATGGTCGCGATCCTCGACGGCTCCGGCGCGCTCGGCGCCGGTCCGGGCGCGGCCGCGGACCAGCTCCGGCAGCTCGTCTCGCTCCCGCAGGCCAGCGTCCTCGTCGTGGAATCGCACCGGCGGATCATCGGCGCAGGCGTCCTCTCGCTCCGTCCGTCTGCTGCAGCCGGCGCCAACGTCGGCGTGGTCGACGCCGTGGGAGCGGACGAGGGGTCGGACGCCGCCGGCGTCGCGGACGTGCTGCTCACCGAGCTTCTGCGCTCCGCGCGCAACAAGGGATGCCGGACGGTCGAGGCGGCACTTCCCGCGGATCCTCGCCTGCTCGCCACGTGGACCCGGCACGGGTTCAGGGACGCAGGCCCCCGGATGACCTGCGTCATCGCCATCTGACAGCACTCGGACGGTCGCCCGGCGCCTCACGCCGCGGTCGACGGACCCCCGGCCCGGAGCCGGGACAGCAAGGAGCCATCATTGGGCAAGAACGTCGCCGTCTTCGTGGACGTCGCGAACATCTTCTACGCGGCCAAGGCCGCCGGCGTGGACGTCGACTACGTCGACCTCCTCAAGCACGCCAGCGCGGGCCGCGACCTCGTGCGCGCCTACGCGTACACGGGCCTCGATCCGGAGAACGAGAACCAGCGGAACTTCCACTCGTTCCTGGCCCGCCACGGCTACAAGGTCGTGAGCAAGGACATCCGCAAGTACGGCGACGGCAAGGTCAAGGCCAACCTCGACATCGAGCTCGTCGTCGACATGATGAAGACCGCGCGGAACCTGGACATCGCCATCGTCGTGAGCGGCGACGGCGACTTCGCGCCGGCGATCCGGGCCGTGCAGGAGATGGGCGTCCGCGTCGAGGTGGTCAGCTTCCGCGGCAACACCAGCTCCGACCTCATCGAGGTGGCCGACCTCTTCACGGACATCACGCGGATCGCGTCCTCCGACCGGACGGCGGTGAAGGACCGGGAGGCCGGCGAGGCCGATCTGTCGATGACGGTGGTGCCGGAGAAGGAGAGTGAGGGCTCCGGTCGCGGCCGTGGACGCGGTCGCGGGCGCACCACGAAGACCGCAGAGCCGGCCAGGGCCGAGGAACCTCGACGCGGCTCGCGGTCCCGACGGAGCGCCGCGGCGCCGGATGAGGCCCCGCAGGCGCCCGCCGCGTCGGGTCGCGGCGCCCTGACGGCGCTCCCCGGCGAGAAGCTCTCGAAGGCCGCACGTCCGGCCGCCGACGAGGAGCCCGAGGACGCGGAGGCTGCGATCGCCGGTGAGGCCGAGCTGGCGGCCGGCGACGAGCCCGGCGAGACGGGCGACGGCACGCGGCGGCGGCGGCGGCGGCGCGGCGGCCGCGGTCGTGGCCGCGGCGGCGAGCGTGGCGCGGTCGAGGCCGCATCGATCCCGCGGACGGTGGCGGACCTCGAGGGTGTGGAGACGATCCGTCTCGACGACGACGAGGACGGGGACGAGGACGAGGACGTGGAGCTCGCCGAGGTGGTCACCGCCCCCTCGCCCGCGCGGCGCCCGTCTCAGAGCTTCGGCTCGGTGTGGGACAGCCAGATGGGGATGGCGGGGACGCCGCCCGTCGAGGTGCGGCCGGTCACCGACGAGGACCTCGACGAGGACGAGCCCGAGATCCCGGAGTACCTGATCGCAGAGCGACGGGGAGGCGGTGTGCGCGGTGGCGCCCGCAGCGGCGCGCGCGGCGGAGGTGGCCGGGGCGGCGCCCGCGGCGGCTACTCCGCGGCGGTGGACCGCGAGCGGTTCGGCGGGCGTGGGGGCGGGGGCGGCCGGATGCCCGAGCCGGCGCGCGGCGGCCAGCCGCGGGACCAGCGCAGCGGGCAGCCCCGGAGCGAGCGGCCGCGGTTCGATCGGCCGGAGCGGTCCGAGCGACCCGAGCACGGCGCCGCGTTCAGCGACGTGCCGCCGGAGCTCGAGGCGATGCTCCGCGCCCAGCTGGCGGCGAAGTCCTCGCCGCGGCCGGGCGGTCCCGCTCCCGAGCGGCGCCGCGACGAGGGTGCCGCGGCCTCGGCGCCCGAGGCCGGGACGGCAGCCGCGCCGGGCCGGCGTGGCGGCCGTCGGACGGCCCGGCCCGGCGTGGAGCCGGCGGAGGCCCCGGCGACCGGGGGTG
>JAKOQS010000196.1 GCA_029778235.1 Chloroflexota bacterium
CTGCTCGAGCGACTTCTGCTGCGTGGGGCTCAGCTCGTCGTCGGCGACCAGCAGGCCGAAGCCGGTCTCGCCCTTCGCAGCCACGAGCTCCTGCGCCTTGCCCTTCCCGACGTACCACGCGGGGTCGACATGGCGGCGGTTCTGCCACTCCGCGCCCACGACCTCCGCCCCGGCGGTGTCGGCGAGGCTCGCGAGCTCGGCGAGGGAGTCCTCGGCATTCCAGCCCGGGTCGGTCCCGGTGTCCACGGCGACGAGGAACGCCTTCTCCACTGGCGGCGCGAGATCGATGGGCGTGCGCGGGCTCACGACGGGAAGGATAGGCCGGGAGCGGTGGAGGACGGGCCGGCGGCGTCGGGGCGCGCGCCGGCCCGGAGGAGCGGCATCGCGATCGAAAGCGCGGCGTCGAGCGGATCCGCGACCGACGGGTCCAGCCAGGTCATCGCCGGCTCGGCACGGAACCAGGTCCGCTGCCGCCGCGCGAAGGCGGCGTTGCGCGCGATGTTGACGGCGAGGTACCCCGCGCGGTCCAGTCGCCCGTCGAGGAGGTCGAACGCCTCGCGGTACCCGATCGCCGAGAAGGCACGCAGAGCATCCCCGTATCGTGCCCGGAGGGCGGCCGCTTCCTCGGGGAGCCCGCCGTCGAGCTGGGCCTCCGCGCGACGCGCGATCCAGGCCCGGTGGAGGGCCCGATCGGCGATGTCCAGGCAGACCCGTGCGCTCGGGCCGGCGTAGCCTGTGAGCGGGGGTGGCGGGCCGTCGCCGCGGAGCATGGCGACCTCCAGGGCTCGCACCACGCGCCGCGGGTTGGCAAGGTCGGTGCGCGCCGCGAGCGTCGGCGCGGCGGCGCGGAGCCGCGCGGCGAGAGCTGGCAAGCCATCGCGGGCGAGATCCGCATCGAGGCGGATGCGGAGCTGGGGATCGTGCGGTGACGCGTCGAGGTCGATGCCGGAGGCGACCGCGCGGATCCAGAGCCCGGTGCCGCCCGCGAGGATCGCGATCCCGTCGCGGGCCGCGAGGTCTGCGAGGACCGCACGCGCGTGGGCCACGAAGTCGTGGACGCTGAACGCCCGGTCCGGATCGACCAGGTCGATCCCGTGGTGGACCACCCCGCGGCGCTCGGCGACGGTCGGCTTCGCGGTGCCGACGTCCATCCCCCGGTAGACCTGGCGGGAGTCGGCCGAGATGACCTCGACGACGCGTCCGCCGTCCGCGAGGGCGAGC
>JAKOQS010000197.1 GCA_029778235.1 Chloroflexota bacterium
GATCCACTCCGGCGGTCCGAGCAGGACGGTGACGACGCAGTCGCCGCACGCGGGTCCGCGCGCCGCGCAGGTGTCGCAGTCGATCAGCACGGTCAGCACCTCGGGCTCTCGGGCCGGGACCTCTCCCCGACCACCTGCCGACGACGCTAGGGACGGGGTCCGACAGCGCCCCCGGCGCGGACGGCCGCGGGGTCCCGGCCGAGCTCGCGCAGCACGTCGTCGGTGTCGGCCCCGAGGCCGGGCGCGGTCCGGGGCCCGGCCTCGGTGACGGACGGCCCGGGCGCCCACGCGGCGGTGCGGGCGAGGGCGACCCGGGATCCGTCCGCGAGACCCGCGTCGACGACCACGCCGCGCTCGCGCAGGTCCGGGTCGGCCAGGGCGTCGGCCACCGTGCGCACCGGCGTCACGCAGGTCTGGTCGTGCTCGAGCAGCGCGAGCCAGTCCGCCCGGGGGCGGGTGGCGAACAGCGTGGTCAGGTCGCCGCGGAGCGCGTCCTGACCGGTCACGTCGTACTGGCGGGCGGCGAGCTCCGGACGACCGGCGAGCTCCATCGCTCGGGAGAAGAACTGCGGCTCGAGCGCCCCCACCGCCAGCTCGAGCCCGTCGGCGCAGCGGTAGATGCCGTAGCAGGCCAGGCCGCCGGTGAGGACGTCCGGCGTGGGCGGTGCGGCCCCGGTCGCGGCGACCGCCCCCTGCGCCAGGCCCGTGAGCGAGAGGGCCGAGTCGAGCATGGTGACGTCGGCGCGCCACGGCTCGCCGCGCTCGGCGAGCCGCAGCCCGCTCACCACGGCGAGCGCGGCCTGCACGCCGGTCGCCATGTCGGCGACCGGCTGGGCGGGCATGCCGACCGAGCCGTCGTGGCCGCGCGCCAGCCCGAGCAGCCCGGCGTAGCCCTCGGCGTTGAGGTCGTGGCCGGGCAGCGCGCGTCGGGCGCCGTCGCCGTACGCCGTCAGGGAGACGTGCACCAGCACGGGATTCGCGCCCGCGAGCTCGGCCGGGCCGAGGCCGAGCCGGTCCAGCACCCCGGGACGGAACGAGTCGACGAGGACGTCGGACCGCGCGACCAGC
>JAKOQS010000198.1 GCA_029778235.1 Chloroflexota bacterium
ATCCCCAGCGGCGACGGGCCGAACGGGTTCTCGTTGGAGCTGAGCTTCGCGCCCCGGGGCTCGTCCGCCTTGGGCGGCTTGCCCATGACGTAGGGCGCGATCGACCCCAGCTGCGGGACCGGGCGCGGACCCTCGTCGCTCACCGGATCC
This sequence comes from Chloroflexota bacterium, assembly GCA_029778235.1. Lineage (GTDB taxonomy): Bacteria > Chloroflexota > Limnocylindria > Limnocylindrales > CSP1-4 > CAIYQJ01. Next base: position 151 of record JAKOQS010000198.1, read on the forward strand.
TCCGCGGCAGGTGCGCGAGGTCGGCGTGGACCAGGATCGACGGGTCGATCGCCGATGCCTTCGGAACACCCGTGATCGCCATGGCGAGGTCCAGCTCCGACGTCAGCATGTCGAGCACCGCGCCCGCGCCGCGTTCGCCGTCCCACGCGAGCCCCCAGAGCAGCGGCCGGCCCACGAAGACCGCGGTCGCGCCCAGGGCGAGCGCGGCGAGCGCGTCCATTCCGCGCCGGATCCCGCCGTCGAACAGCACCGGGACGCGGCCGCGGATGGCCTGGACGACGTCCGGCAGCGCGTCGATGGATGCGATGGCCCGGTCCATCTGGCGGCCGCCGTGGTTGCTCACCCAGACACCCGCCGCCCCGGCCTCCACGACCGCATCCGCATCGTCGCCACGGAGCACGCCCTTGACGACGACCGGCAGCCGGGACTCGCGGACGAGCCAGGCGAGGTCGGCAGGGGTGAGCGCCTCCTTGAGGAACTCCTTGGCGTAGAGCTGTGGGCCCTCGCGACTGAGGTCGTCCTCGCGGCCGGGACCGACCTCGCCGCCGGGGCCATCCGCGCCCCCGGGAGCGCCCTTGCCGCCCCCCGAGGGCGGCCGCACGACGAGGTTCTCGTACCGCACGCCGGGCGGCAGCGTCAGACCCACGCGGGTGTCCCGCTCGCGGCGCCCAAGCGGGGCCGCATCCACGGTCATGACGAGTGCCTCGTACCCGGCTGCCTCGGCGCGGCGCACGAGGGACATCGTCCACTCCGCGTCCGGCGTCGTGTAGAGCTGGAACCACCGCGGCCCGCCGACCTCGGCGACGTCCTCGATCGTCGCGCTCGCGACCGTCGAGAGCGTGTACGTGATGCCGCGGTCGCGGCAGGCGCGGGCCGCCGCGACCTCGCCCTCGGGCGTCGCCAGGCGCATGAGCGCCATAGGCGCGGTCCCGAACGGGGTGGGCCAGAGGCGGCCGAGCACGCGCACGGAGAGGTCCCTCTCCGCGACGTCCACGAGGACCTTCGGCCGGAACCGCCAGCGCTCGAAGGCGGCCTCGTTGTCGCGGAGCGTGGACTCGTCCCACGCCCCGCCGTTGTAGTAGGCCGCCGCGCCGGGGCTCAGGACGCCGGCGGCGATCCGCTCGACGTCGCGGACGTTGAGGACGGCCTCGCCGCCATGGACCGCGGCCGCCGGTCCGAGGCGCAGGATCGAGTCGTCGTCGCGCCCGGGCGCGCCGCCGGCCGATCCGGTCCCGGACGCCCCGGCCCCCGGCGCCCTGTCGTCCCCCGCCATCAGCCGAGCCCCCGCAGGCGCAGCGCGTTCGCGTGCGCCGGGAAGCCCTCGTGGTCGGCCAGGCGGAGGGTCGGCGCCGCCAGCTCGGCCAGCGCCGCCTCGTCGAGCTTGCTGATCGCGATCGGGACCGTGAAGGTCCGCGCCGTGACGCCGCCGGTCACCTGCGCGAAGCCGCCGGTAGGGAGCGTCGCCGGGACGCCGATGACGAAGTTCGTCTCGCTGATCGTGGTGTGCTGGCCCAGCAGCGCCTCTCCCGCGTACCGGAGCCCGCCGAGGGTGGCCTCCGGGTCGGCCGTCGCGAGCTGGATGTGCTCGACCGCGTAGGTGTTCGCGAAGTCCACCGCCTCGGCCATCGATTCGAAGATGAAGGCGCCGCCCCACGTGCCGAGCGCACTGTGGGCCGCCTTCGCGCGCGCCTCCGGCAGCAGGGCGACCATCCACGTGAGCTCGGTGTCGACGGCCTCGGCCAGCGCGAGCGAGTCCGTCAGCAGCAGTGCCGCCGAGTCCTCGCCGTGCTCCGCCTCGTTGAGCAGGTCGAGCGCGACGCGCTTCGGGTCCGCCGCCGCGTCGGCCACCACGACGCTCTCCGACGGGCCCGAGATCATGCTCGTGAGCACGCCGTACTGCTGGGCGATGATCTGGGCCACGGTGACGGCCGGGCTGCCGGGGCCCACGACCTTGCGTACCCGGTCGATCGTCTCCGTGCCCAGCGCGATGGCCGCGATCCCTGCCGGGCCGTTCGCGCGGTAGACGCGCTCCAGCCCGAGCTCGTGCGCCGTCGCGAGCGTGGCGACGTCCACGTCCGACGTGCCGGGGACGGGCGGGACGACGACGGCGATGTCGGGGACGCCCGCTGTGACCGCCGGCGTGCCGATCTGGACGAGGACGGACGGGTACGACGCCTTCCCGCATGGGACGAACAGACCGACCGACGGGATCGGGCTGAACTTCTCGCCCACCACCACGCCCGGGCGGATCTCGGCGCGCCACCCGTCGGCGGTGGCGGCGAGCTGCGCCTCGCTGAACGCCCGCACGTTCGCGATCGCGACCTGGATCGCCGCGAGGAGGTCCGCGTCGATCGACGCGTGAGCGGCCGCCAGCTCCTCCGCCGTCACCCGCAGGCGCTCGGGCGGGATGTCCGCCTTGTCGAAGCGGGCGGTCGCCTCGCTGACCGCGACGTCCCCGCGAGCAGCGACGTCGTCGTAGATCGCCTGGATGCTCGCGCGGAGCGCAGGGTCGAAGACCCGCTCGTTCGACCGGGCGAGGATGCGGCGCCTCTCGGCGTCGTCGAGGGCCGACCAGCGGCGGAGCGCGAGGACCTGCATGGCGGG
>JAKOQS010000027.1 GCA_029778235.1 Chloroflexota bacterium
CGCTCTACGTGGGCGCGGAGCCCGGCAGGCTCTCGCCCGCGGCCCTCGAGGCCCTGGCGATCGTGGCGTATCGGCAGCCGGTGACGAAGGCCGTCGTCGAACGGGTCCGCGGCGTGGACTCCGACTACACGCTCCGTTCGCTCATGCACCGCCGGCTGGTCGTGGAGCTGGGCAGGGCGGACGCTCCGGGGCGGCCGATCCTGTACGGGACGGGGATCGACTTCCTCGAGCGGTTCGGCCTGGCGTCGCTCGACGACCTCCCGTCGGTCGACGCCTCGGTCGCGGGGCGGCTGGCCGACGCCGGCCTCGCGACGGGCGACGACGCCGGCTCGGCTGCTGACCGTCCTGCTCCGGCGGCCGGCGTCGAGGGCCTCGCCCCCCAGCCCGACCTCGACCCCCGGTCGGGCGGCTGACCCCGGTGGCCACCGAACGGCTCCAGAAGGTCCTCGCTGCCGCGGGCGTCGCCTCGCGGCGCGGCGCCGAGGAGCTGATCGCGGCCGGACGGGTGACGGTGGACGGGCGCGTCGCGACCCTGGGCGAGAGCGTGGACCCCGCGTCGGCCGTGATCGCCCTCGATGGGCGCCGGGTGGGCGAGGCCGAGCCGCACCGCCACGTCGTGCTCAACAAGCCCGTCGGCGTGACGTCCACCGTGCACGACCGCCACGCGGCCCGGACCGTCACCGAGCTCGTCCCTCCGGGTCTTGCCCGGGGGGTTCGCCTCTACCCGGTCGGACGCCTCGACGCCGACTCGGAGGGCCTCGTCCTCCTGACCAACGATGGGGACTGGGCCCAGCGCGTCCTCCACCCGCGCCACGCGGTCGAGCGCGAGTACGCCGTCGGCGTGGACCGTCCGCTCACGCCGGCGGCGATCACCGCGCTGCTCGGCGGGATCGAGCTCGAGGAGGGCACCGCGCGGGCCGTCGGCGTGCGAGCAGCGACGCCGGCCGAGACCCGCAGGCTCCTGGAGACGCTCGACGGGACGACGCACGCCTACCGCGACCTCTCCTGGTATCGCGTGACGCTCGGGCAGGGCTGGAAGCGGCAGGTGCGCCGCATGTTCGGCGCGGTCGGCGAGCCCGTCCGACGGCTCGTCCGCGTGCGGTTCGGGACGGTCCGACTCGGCGACCTCGGCCCGGGCGAGGCGCGTGCGCTGACCGCCGACGAGGTCGCGCGGATGGCGCGCGCGGGTGGGGCGCGCCCGGGCGGGCCCGCGCGCGCGGGCGACCGGCCGCGCCCTGCCGCACCGAAGCGCCCCGGCGACCCGTCGCGCCCCGTCGCACCCGAGCGCGCCGGCGACCGGCCGCCCTCGGCCGGGACGACGGAGCGAGCCAGGCGCTACGCTGGCCGGGCCGGCCGAGGCGACGCAGGACGGCCGGGAGGTGCGCGATGAGCGACGGCGGGAGGACGCCGCCCGACCTGATACTGGTCGGGGGATCCGCCTGGACGGGGGTACCCGGAGCCTCGGTCGCCGGGGCCGACGCCGTCGCGGTCGTCGGCGGGCGGATCGCTGCCGTCGGTCCCGCCGGCGCGGTGCGACCGCTCGCCGGGCCCGGGACGCGGATCGTGGAGATCCCGGGCGCCGCGATCCTGCCGGGCTTCCAGGACGCGCACGTGCACCCGACCCACGGGGGCCTCGACCGGATCCGCTGCGACCTCCACGATGCACGCGGAGCGGACGCGGTGGTGGCCGCGATCCGCGCCTACGCGGAGGCGCACCCCGAGGTCCCGTGGATCCTGGGCGGTGGCTGGTACATGGCCGACTTCCCCGGCGGGACGCCGTCTCGCGAGCTGCTCGACGCTGCCGTGCCGGACCGACCCGCCTTCCTCGCGAACCGCGACGTCCACGGGGCGTGGGCGAACACGCGAGCGCTCCAGGCGCTCGGCATCGGTCCGGGGACGCCGGACCCGCCCCACGGTCGGATCGAACGCGAGGTGGATGGCTCCCCGCAGGGCACGCTCCACGAAGGGGCGTTCGAGGACGCCCGGGCCCGGATCCCGGCCCCCGACGCCGACGAGATGCTCCGGGCGCTGCTCGCGGGCCAGGCCTACCTGCACGC
>JAKOQS010000199.1 GCA_029778235.1 Chloroflexota bacterium
ACAAACGCCCGGGTTACGCGTCGAGACTCCGGGTCACCTGAGCCTCGATCCACCGAGGGTTCGGGAGGGCCACCAGATCGCCCGCCCGATGTCGTAGGACAGCGCCGGGACGAGGAGTGAGCGGACGACGAAGGTGTCGAGCAGCACCCCGAACGAGACGATGAACGCGATCTGCACGAGGAACAGGATCGGGATCACCGATAGCGCGGCGAACGTCGCGGCCAGCACGAGGCCGGCCGACGTGATCACGCCGCCGGTGATCGTCAGCCCGCGGAGGATGCCCTGCCTCGTGCCGTGGTGCAGAGACTCCTCGCGCACCCTGGTCATCAGGAAGATGTTGTAGTCGATGCCGAGCGCCACCAGGAAGACGAAGCTGTAGAGCGGGACCGCCGGATCCGCCCCGGGAAAGTCGAGCACGTGGTTGAACACCAGCGCCGCGACGCCGAGCGCCGTGCCGAAGGAAAGCACCGTCGTGGCGATCAGGAGCACCGGGGCGAGCAGTGACCGCAGCAGCAGCGCGAGGATCGCCAGGATCACGAGCAGGATCACGGGAATGATCAGGTTGCGGTCCCGGATCGACGTGTCGTTGGTGTCGACGGCCACTGCGGTGACGCCGCCGAGGATCGCGTCCGCTACGTCGGCGTGCAGGTCGGCGCGAAGGCCGCGCACGGTCTCGGCCGCGGCGTCGGAGTCGGGCGCGTCGGCGAGCGTGGCCTGGAGCATGACGGCGCCGTCGACCACGGTCGGCTCGGGGGCGGGGGTCCCCGGTGGGCCGAGCGCCTGGATGCCGTCGGCCGTGACGGGGGCCGAGCCGCTCGGCGAGTCGGCCGCGACGACGCTTACGCCCTCGACCCCGTCGTTGCCGAGGAGCACCGCGGCGGCGTCCTGGAGCCGGTCGACCGGCACGACGACCAGTGCCGGGCTACCCGATCCGCCGGGGAAGTGCTGGCCGAGGAGCACCTGGCCGTCGCGGGCCTGCGACGCGCCGAGCACCAGGTCCGACTGCGGCACGCCGACGGCGTTGAGCTGGGTCGCGCCCACCGCGCCGAGGGTGAGCAGGGCGGCCGTCGCGATCCAGATCGGGCGGCTGTGGAGCCGGATCTTGCGCGCCACCCAAGCCCAGGCGCCCGTGGTGCGCACGCCGCGCTCGGCGAGCACCAGCTCCGGCTGGTAGGCCGGGCGACGCGGCCAGAATGCGGCTCGGCCGAGCAGGAACAGCATCGCGGGCAGCAGCGTCAGCGCGGCCATCATCGAGAACACGATGCCGATGGAGGCGACCGGCCCGAGGGTGCTGTTCGACTTCAGGTCGCTAAGCAGTAGGCACATCAGGCCCGCGATAACCGTGCTTCCCGACGCGACGATCGGCTCGATCGAGCCGCGCAGGGCGCGCGTCGTGGCGCGCCAGGTGTCGCGCTCGGCGCGCAGCTGCTCGCGGAAGCGCGACACGTAAAGCAGCGAATAGTCCGTGGCGGCGCCGATCACCAGGATGAACAAGATGCCTTGGGTCTGGCCGCTGAGCAGCAGCACGCCCGCCTTGGCGAGCCACCAGACCGTTAGCAGCGCGACCGTCAGGGCCGCCAGGCTGGTGATCAGCACCACGAGAGGCAGCAGCAGCGAGCGATACACGGCGATCAGGATGAGGAAGACCGCCGCGAGGGCGACCGCCAGGAGCAGCCCGTCGATGCCGGAGAACGCCTCGGAGAGGTCGGCGGTGAATCCCGCCGGCCCGGTGACGTGCACCGCCACGCCGTCGGGGACGCCGCCGCGCAGCCGCTCGCCGACGGCGTCGACCACGTCGCCGATGTCGGCGTCCGTGTCGATCGGGACGAACGCCTGCAGGGCGAGCCCGTCCTCGGAGGGGATGGCCGGGGAGACGTCGCCGGAGACGCCCGCGACCGAGACGAGGTCGGCGACCTGCGCGTTGACCTGCTCGACGGCCTCGGCGTCGAGCTTCGACCCAGCGGTGAACAAGACGATCGCCGGGATGGCCTCGGAGTCGTTGAACTCGCCGATCAGCGCCTGAACCTGCGTCGCCTCCGCCGACGTCGGCAGGTAGTTGGCCTGCTCGTTTGAGGAAACCTCGCCCACGCGGCCGAAGTACGGGCCGCCGACCCCCGTGGCGGCCAGCCAGACGAGGATCAGCGTGGCCGAAAGCAGCACCCTGACCCACCGTCGGCCCGCGCCGTGGCGCGGGGCGGGCGCGGGGTCCGAAGGCCTCGTCGCGGGGTCCTCGTGGAGCGGGGGGTGGGTCGTCATCGGGTACTCCTGGGTTGGGGCGAGGTGGGCCCGGAGCTGTGGTCGGAGTTGATCCGCTTGCTGACCAGCTCCGCGCTGATCAGGCACATGGGCACCCCGACGCCGGGCGCCGTCGTCGCACCCGCATAGTAGAGGCCGGCGACCCTGCGCGACTGGTTCTGCGGCCGGAACATGGCGCTCTGGCGCAGGATGTGGGCGGGGCCGAGCATGCCCCCGCTCCACGAGTTGTACCGCTCGGCGAAGTCGGCGGGCCCGACGCTCTGCCGCACGACGACGCGGTCCTCGAGGTCGGGGATCCCCGCCCAACGGGCGATCTGGGCGATCGCGGCGTCGGCGGCGCGCTCGATCGCGGGCGCTCCCGATCCGTCGGGGCCGCCGCGGCCAAGCGCGGGATCGGCGGGGACGGGCACCAGAACGAAGAGGTTCTCGTGCCCCTCGGGGGCGACGGTGGGGTCGGTCTGGCTCGGCTTGCACACGTAGATCGACGCGGGGTCGGGGACGCGCGGCGCGTCGCCGAAGATGGCGTCGAAGTTGGCGTCCCAGTCGCGGGTGAAGAACAGCGAGTGGTGCGCCAGCTCTGGCAGCGCGCCGCGCACGCCGAGCAGCACCAGCACCGCGCCGGGGCCGCTTACCCGGCGCCGCCACGACCGCTCCGGGTGGGTGCGCGCGGCGGGCGGGAGCAGCCTGGTCTCGGTGTGGTGCAGGTCCGCCGCCGACACGACGACGTCGGCCGCGGCGTGCCGCACGGTGCCGTCGGCGGAGCGCCAGTCGACCCCGGTGACGCGCCGACGGCGGCCGGCCCCGGGCGAGGTGGTGATCGCGGTGACGTCGGCTCCGGTGGTGATTCTCGCGCCCTCGGCCTCGGCGAGCGCGGCGATCCGCTGCACCAGCTCCCAGAACCCGCCCATCGGGTACTGCACGCCCTCGGCGAGGTCGAGCGCGCTCATCAGGTGGTAGATGGCGGGCGCGGAGGCCGGGCTCGCGCCGAGGACGACCGCGGGGTAGCCGAGCACCTGCCGCAGGACGGGGTCGCGGAAGCGGCGCGCCACGAAGCTAGCAAGCGAGGTCGTCAGGAGCCCCGCAAGCTCCGGCAGCGCGCGCAGGACGTCTCGGCGCAGCAGCGGCCCCGGCCGGGTGTACGGGTTGTACAGGAAGTACCGCTCGGCCATTTTCGCGGCCCGCCCGGCCGAGTCCAGGTAGGCGCGCAGCGCCGCCCGGGCCCCCGGCTCGCGGCTCTCGAACGCCTCCTCCACCCGCTCCTGGCCGTAGGGGACGGTGAGCGGGGGCGTCGGCGATCCGTCGGGCCGGGGCTCACTGAACACCGAGTAGGCGGGGTCGAGGAGGCGCAGGTCGAGCTGCTCGGCGCTCGAGGTGCCGAGCAGCTCGAAGAAGTGCTCGAAGACCCGCGGCATCAGGTACCACGAGGGGCCCGCGTCGAACCGGAAGCCGTCGCGCTCGACGCTTCCCGCGCGCCCGCCGATCGCGTCGCCGCGCTCGAACACCTCGACGTCGTGGCCCTGCCGCGCGAGCAGCGCGGCGGTGGCCAGCCCCGCGACGCCGGCCCCGACGATGACGGTGCGGGTCATGCCGCCTCCCTCCAGGTCCGCGCGAGCGCCCGCGCGACGATGGCGGCCTTCCTCGCGTCCGGCACCCTCACCCGGCGGCGGTACAGCTCGTCGACGGGCACCCGCGCCACCGCGTCGGTCAGGGCGGCGAAGAGCCCCGCGGCGCTGCGTACCGCGGCCCTCGCGTCGGCGGGGAGCAGGCCGACGACGGCGTCCGCCTCGGCGAGCTGGCCCCTGATCCGCAGCACGATCCGGTCGCGGTCGGCGTCGGTCAGCCGCGGCGCGGTGCCCAGGTAGGAGCGGCCGAGCCGACCGGTGTCGTCGGCCAGGTCGCGGAGGAAGTTGACGTCCTGGAACGCGGCGCCGAGCCGCGCCGCGCCGCGCTCGAGGCGGGCCCGGGTCTCCGGCGCGGGCGCCTGCCCTCGGACGAAGACCGCGAGGCACATCAGCCCGACCACCTCGGCCGAGCCGTGGACGTAGGCGTCGTGGGCCCGCTCGTCGAGGCGCACGGGGCCCGCCTCGCCGCGCAGGTCGGAGCGCATCGAGGCGAAGAACGGATCGATCAGGTCGCGGCCGATGCCCGCCTCCCGCGCCGTGTTGGCGAACGCGTGGACGACCAGGTCGCTGCTGAAGCCGGTGTCGACGGCGCGGTGCGTCTCGTCCACGAGCCGCCCCAGGGCCTCCTCCTGCTCGGCCGGCGCGAGGCCCGCCTCCTGGCAGACGCCGTCGACGATCTCGTCGGCGACCCGCACGAGCGCGTACACGTTCCTGACGTGTCGCCGATGACGTGCGCCGAGCAGCCGCGTGGCGGCCCCGAAGGACGTCGAGTACGCCGCGATCACCTGGCTCGCGGCCCGGCCCGCCGCGCGCGTGTACGCGTCGAGCGCGGGGGTGCTCACGAGCTCCTCCCGCGCAGCTGCCCGATGAGGTCGAGCAGGACGCGGCGGACGCCGACCGGAAGCTCCCCGACGGGGGCGTGGATCAGTTCCCCCGCGGACCGCAGCTCCCGCTCGGCCAGCTCGACGACGCGGGCCTGCGCCCCGCACTCCGCGAGCAGCCCAGAAAGCGTCGCCGCGTTCTCCTCGGAGCGGGCCGCCTCGCCGAGCAGGGCCTCGACGCGGGGCCACTCGGGCGTCGCGCGCGCGGCGGCGATAATCGCGGTCTGCTTGCCCTCGCGGAGGTCCGAGTAGCGGTCCTTGCCGTGCAGCTCGGGGTCGCCGAAGGCGCACAACAGGTCGTCCTGAAGCTGAAACGCGAGGCCAAGGTGCCGCCCGATCCTCCCGAGCCTCCTCTCGACGCCGCCCGGCGCTCCGGCGAGCACGGCCGCCATCCGCAGCGGCAACTCGAAGGTGTAGGTCGCGGTCTTGCGGGTGGTCATGTCGAGGATGGTCGCGAGCTCCGGGTCGACGACCCCGTCGCTCAGCCCGACGTCGACCTGCTCGCCCGCTACCGAGTCCGTGATCGTCAGGTCGAGCAGGTCGAGCAGGCGCAGGCGCTCGGCCTGGGGAACGTCGGCCCGCGCGAAGCCCTGATGGCTGGCGGAGAGGAGAAGGTCGCCCATGAGGATGCCGCACGTCTGGGCCCAGTGCAGCGCGCGCGACGCGTCGACGACGTCGCGGTGGCAGTCGCCGAGGATCTCGCCGACCAGGTTGGGGCGGCCCCGGCGCAGCAGGTCGCCGTCGATCACGTCGTCGTGCAGCAGGAACGCGTAGTGCAGCAGCTCGACCGCGACCGCGAGCCGCTCCACCGCCTCCCCGCGGGCGGCGGGGCGACGCGACCGCGCGCCCTCGGACGTCAGCGCGTCGTAGGCGTTGAGCAGCAGCAGCGGCCGCACGAGCTTGCCGCCCGACACCGACCGCCCCGCTTCCCTCCAGAGGCGCTCGAAGTGCGGCCCGTACGAGGAGGCGCGAGCCGTCGCTTCGTCGAAGAAGTCAGCGAGCAGGTCCTGGACTCGGCCGAGCGAGGACTCCTCGCGCGGGCACGTGGCGGCGGTCATTCGGGGCCTCGCCCGCGCGGGCGCCGGAGGTCGCTGCCGGGTCGGCCGGCCCCGCCGATGCTTTCTTCCATCTCGTACCCCTCTCCTGCCGATCTGCTTCCCACCAACTTTAGGAGCTGGGCTAGCAACTTGTATAGCGTATATCTAGACATAGGTGGTAATCTCCTCGGGTGAGTCAAGAACCCAATACCCACCGGTTCAACCTTTTCGACGTCGACACGAGCGATCCGGACAGCGCGCTGGTCGACCGGTCTTCGCTGACGAGCGCCGACGTCGCGCAGATCAACGCCTTGATGGCGGCGCTCGCGCGGCTGCGCCGAGCCGAGGACCTGCTCGTCGAGGCGTCCAACGCATACATGCGACTCAACCGCACCGACATGCGCACGCTGCACTTCCTCATCGCCAGCGCCCATCGCAACGAGGTCGTCACGCCAAGCGCGATCGCGGCCCACCTCGACATCTCCACCGCCTCGACAACCAAGCTGCTCGACCGGCTGGAGCGCGGCGGCCACATCACCCGCGATTCCCACCCCAGCGACCGGCGCGCGCTGGTGATCAGCGTCACGCCCGAGACGCACCGCTCCGCCATGTCGACCGTCGGGCGGCAGCAGGCGCGCCGGTTCAACGCGGCGGCCCGGCTGTCGCCGAGCGAGCGCGAGGTCGTCATCGGCTTCCTCACCGACATGGCCGACGAGCTCTCCCTCGCCCACGCCCCCTGGGCCGCGGGGCCGCCCGCCTGACCCGGGCGTGGGCCCGAGAACCGACCGCCCCACGAAGGGAGAAACCCATGGATCGCTGGCAGTACCTCATCGTGCTGGCCGCCTGCCTCGCCGTCACGCTGCCGCTGGAGTTCGGCGTTGGCGCCCGCGTCTACCGCTCCCCGCGCAGGCTCCTCCTGGCGATGGCCCCGATGCTGGCGGTGTTCGTGACCTGGGACGTCGCGGGCATCCTGCGCGGCCACTGGTGGTACGAGGAGAGGTTCGTCTCCGGGGTCCGCCTCGGCCCGCTGCCGCTGGAGGAGCTGCTCTTCTTCGTCGTCATCCCCTTGTGCGCGCTGCTGACCTACGAGGCCGTCGGCCGGATCCTGACGCTCGCCCGCACGCCGGGGCGGCTTACCTACCGCTGGCCCGACGGCCTCGTGCGGGTCGCGGACGGGCCGGGCGCCCGCCCGGGAGGGGGCGGTCATGCCTGAATACACCGTGTTGACCCTGATCGGCATCGTCGCGGTCGTCGCCTGGGAGCTCGGCTGGGCGAGGACGGGCGTGTTCCGCTCGCCGCGCTACTGGGCGAGCATGGGCATCGTGTTCTTCTTCCAGGCCTGGGTCGACGGCTGGCTCACGAAGCTGTCGGCACCCATCGTGATCTACGACCCCGCCCAACACGCGGGCATCCGGTTCCCCTGGGACATCCCGGTCGAGGACTTCGGGTTCGGCTTCGCGATGCTCACCCTCACGATCGTCTGCTGGATCCGGCTCGACCCGGAGCGGGCGCGGTGAGGGGCCTCGCGCAGGCGTTCGACAGGGGCGCGCGCCGCTACGACCTCCTCGTGTCGCTCAACCCCGGCTACCACGACCACCTCGACTCGGCGGCCGCCGAGCTGCTTCGTCGAGTCGGCCCCCGCCCGGCTGGCCTGCGCCTGCTCGACCTGGCCTGCGGCTCCGGCGCCTCCACCCGCGCGCTGCTGCGCGCCTCGCGCAACGGCCCGACGGTCTTGGGCGTCGACCTCTCCGAGGGGATGCTCGAGCAGGCCCGCGCCAAGCGCTGGCCGGACGGCGTCAGGTTCCTGCGGGGCCGCTGCGGCGCCCTGGACGTCGAGGGGCTCGGCCCGGGCTCCTGGCACGGCGTCTTCGCCAGCTACCTGTTTCGCAACGTGCCGGCGGACGGGCGCGACGGCGCGCTCCGCGAGGCGCACGAGCTCCTCGCCCCCGGCGGCTGGCTGGTCACCCAGGAGTACTCGGTGGCGGGCGACCGGAGGGCCGCGGCCACCTGGGACGCCGTGTCCTGGGGCGTCATCGTCCCGCTCGGCGTGGCGATCGACCGCAACCCGGGGCTCTACCGCTACCTGTGGCGCAGCGTCCGCGACTTCGACTCGACCACGGCCTTCATGGACCGGCTCGCGGGCGCGGGATTCGTCGACGTCGCCTGCCGGACGGTGCCCGGCTGGCAGCGCGGCATCCTCCACACCTTCGTCGCGCGGAAGGCGGATGAGTCATGACAAGGCGAAGCCCTAACCTGCCCGGCCGCGACCGGCGGGCCGTGCGCCACGCCGCGCCGGCCGGCTCCTACCGGATCGCGGCGGACCGGCACGTGGCCGTCGTGGGCGGCGGCATCGCGGGCCTCGCCGCGGCGACCGTGCTCGCCGAGCGGGGGGTCCGCGTCACGCTGTTGGACTCCGCCTCCCGGCTCGGCGGCCGCGTCTCCGCCTGGGAGCTCGACGACGGCCGCACCATGAGCCGCGGCTTCCACGCCTTCTTCCGCCAGTACTACAACCTGCGCGCGCTGCTGCGGCGCGTCGACCCCGGCCTGGAGCGCCTCGTCCCGGTGCCCGACTACCCGTTGCAGCGCCCCGACGGGCTTCGCGACTCGTTCTCGAACATCCCCCGAACGCCGCCGTGGAGCATCCTCGGGTTCGTCGCGCAGAGCCCGACGTTCACGGCGCGCTCCCTGCTCGGGGTCGACGTGCGCGCGGCGCTCGAGCTGCTGCGCGTCCGCTTCCCCGACACCTACTCCGCCTACGACGGCGAGTCCGCGGCCGCGCTGCTCGACCGCCTCCGGTTCCCGGCCGACGCGCGCGACCTAGCGCTTGAGGTGTTCGCGCGGTCCTTCTTCGCCGACCCCGAAGAGTTCGCGGCGGGCGAGCTGATCGCCATGTTCCACACCTACTTCCTAGGCTCCGCCGAGGGGCTCGTGTTCGACGTGCCCGACGACGACTACGACACCACCTACTGGGCGCCGCTCGGGGACCTGCTCGCCGGCTACGGCGTCGACGTGCGCCTCTCGAGCCCCGTGCGCGCTATCGAGGCCTCCGACACCGGCGCGCGGCTCTTCCTCGACGACGGGGTCCTGAAGGCCGACGCGCTCGTGCTGGCGGCCGACCCGCGCGCGGCAAGGGAGCTGGCGGCCACCACGGCCTCGGAGGAGCTCGTCGGGTGGCGCGAGCGCGTCGCGCGGACGCGCAACGCGCCCCCCTTCGTGGTCGTCCGGCTCTGGCTGGACGGCCCCGTCGCGGCCGACCGGCCCCCCTTCCTGGGCACGAGCGGCTACGGCCCGCTTGACAACGTCTCGGTGCTCGAGCGCTTCGAGGAGGGCGCGGCGCGCTGGTCGGCGGGGCGGGCCGGGGCCTCGGTCGTCGAGCTGCACGCCTACGCGTGCGACCCGGCGGTCGCGGACGGCGGCGCGCCCCTCGACGGCGTCGTCGCCGCGCTCGAGGCCCAGCTGCGCCTGGTGTTCCCCGAGACGGCCCGCCTCGGCGTCGTCGGCCGCGAGGTGCTCGTGCGCGACGACTGCACCGTGATCGGCCCCACCGGCTGGGACGAGCGGCCCGGCGTGCGGACGCCGTCGCCGGCGCTGGTGCTCGCGGGCGACTGGGTCGCCTGCGACCTGCCGGTCGCGCTGATGGAGAGGGCCGCCACCACGGGCTTCCTCGCGGCCAACGCCCTGCTCGAGCGGTGGGGCGTCCAGGGCCAGGAGGTGTGGAGCGCCCCGATGAGCGGGCTCCTCGCCTCACCGCGGCGGCGCGACTGGACCGCGCTGCCCTGAGCCCCCGCGCCGGTCACCGGCCCCGCAGGGCCGCGTAGGCGGCGAGCGCCTCCGCGCGGGAGGCCGCGAGGTCGACGATCGGGTCCGGGTACTCGGCGGTGCCCCACTCGGCGACGTTGCCGCGCACGTAGGCGCCGTCGGGGTCGAACTTCCGGGCCTGCAGCTCGGGGTTGAACACGCGGAAGTAGGGGGCGGCGTCGGCGCCGGAGCCCGCGACCCACTGCCAGTTGAAGGGGTTGCTCGCGGCGTCGGCGTCGACGAGGGTGTCCCAGAACCACTGCTCGCCAAAGCGCCAGTCGATCAGCAGGTTCTTGGCGAGGAACGAGGCCGTCACCATGCGGACGCGGTTGTGCATCCAGCCCGTTCGCCACAGCTCGCGCATGCCCGCGTCGACCAGGCCGAACCCGGTGCGCCCCCGCTGCCAGGCCAGCAGGTCCGCCGGCCGGAGCCGCGGCCACGCAAACGCATCGAAGCCGGCGCGCCAGCTCCGGGTGGCCAGGTCCGGGAAGTGGTAGAGCGTGTGCCAGGCGAACTCGCGCCACCCGAGCTCGGCGAGGAAGCGGGCGACCCCCTCGCCGCGGGCGGCCCCTCCGCGGTCCCGCGCGGCGGCGTGCCACGCCTGGTGCGGGCCGATCTCGCCCCACCTCAGGTGCGGCGACAGCCGCGAGGTGGTGGGGCTCGACGGCGTGTCCCGGGTGGCGGCGTAGCCCTCGACGTCGTCGGCGAGGAAGTCGCGCAGCCTGCGCGTCGCGGCCGCCTCGCCCGGGGTCCAGGCCTCGCGCAGGCCGCCCGCCCAGTCGGGGCCCGCGGGCAGCAGCGCGAGGCCGGACAGCGGAAGCGAGCCCGCGGCCGAGGGATCCGCCGGCCGGGCGACGGGGCCGGGCGCGGGAAACGGCGCGCGGGGCTCGGGGCCAGAGGTGCAAGCCCGCCAGAACGGCGTGAACACCGAGTAGGGCTCGCCCGCCGCCGTGCTGATCGTCCAGGGCTCGAACAGCAGCGACGAGCCGTGGCTCTCCGCCGCGACCCCCGCGCCACGCAGCCCCTCCTTGAGCCCGGCGTCGACTGCCCGCTCGGGCCCGCCGTAGCGGCGGTTCCAATGCACCGCGCCGGCGTCCAGGGCCTCGACGACCGCGCGGACCTCGGCCGCTGCCGGGCCGCTGCGCAGGACGAGCGGGACGCCGATCCCGCCGAGCGAGGCGGCCAGGGACTCCAGGCTGTGGTGCAGCCACCATCGGGCGGCCCCGCCGAGCGGCCGGATGCCCGGCGACTCCTCGTCGAGCACGAACAGCGCCACGACGGGGCGCCCGCCCTCGACGGCGGCGCGCAGCGCCGGGTTGTCGGCGACGCGCAGGTCGTCGCGGAACCACACAACGACCGTCTCGTTCGCGTCTCGCATCTCAGTAGTATTGCCGCCAAGCGACCCGGGAGGAGAGTCCGGTGGCCGAGAGCAAGCGGCGGGCGGTGCGGCCCGGCGAGCCCGAGGTGCCGTCGGTGGGGGGCGCCGACGGCGTGTGGCGGATCGGCTCCTACGAAGCGGCGCGGCAGGTGCTGCAGGCCCGCGGCCACACCACCCAGGCGGGGTTCACGTCCGAGTTCGTCCCGAAGGGGCGGCTGAAGCACCACCCGATCCTGTTCTCCGACGGCGCCGCGCACGACGAGCAGCGGCGCAAGGTGGGCCGCTTCTTCGCGCCTCGGGTCGTCGCGCAGCGGTACGGGCCGCTAATGGAGGACTCCGCCGAGCGTCTGGTGGCCGGGGCCGCAGCCGCCGGGGGCGGCCTCGTCGAGGAGTTGGCGCTGCTCTACTCCGTCGACGTCACCCGGCAGGTGGTCGGCCTGACCGACTCGCCGGTCGAGGGGCTCGCCGGGCGCCTGGTGCGCTTCTTCAACCAGCCTCCCTTCGACATCACCAAGCCCGACCTCGGCCGCACGCGGCGCCAATGGGCGGCGGCCGCTGTCAACGGGCTGGGCCCCGTGGCCCGCTTCTACCTCGCCGACGTGCGCCCCGCCATCCGCGCGCGCCGCCGCCGCCCGGCCGACGACGTGGTCAGCCACCTGATCGAGGAGGGCTACACCGACGTCGACATCCTGGTCGAGTGCGTGACCTACGCCACGGCGGGGATGGTGACCACGCGCGAGTTCATCGCGATGGCGCTCTGGCACCTGCTGACCGACGACGGCCTGCGCTCGGCCTATGCGGCCGCCGACGCGCCGGCCCGCGCCGCGGTGCTTGAGGAGCTGATCCGGCTCGAGCCGGTGGTCGGCCACCTCTACCGGCGCGTCCGCGAGCCGCTCACCGTCGACGACGGCGAACGCCGGTGGCGGCTCGAGCCGGGCGACCTCGTCGACCTGAACGTGCGCCAGGCAAACGTCGACGCCCGCGCGGTCGGCGCGGATCCCGGCTCGCTCGACCCGGGGCGCTGCCCCGCGCGGGGGGTGCACGCCGCGGGGCTCGCCTTCGGCGACGGCGCCCACCGCTGCCCGGGCCAACCGCTGGCCCTGATGGAGACCGACGTCCTGCTCACGCGGCTGCTTGCGGCCCGGCCCCGCCTGTTGTCGGAGCCCCGCGTCGAGTGGGACGACCTCGTCGCCGGCTACTGCCTGCGCGGCTTCCGGATCGGCCTCGGCGGCTGAACCCGGCCGGGCGCGGTTCACAGATTTGCCACAGGAAACGCATAGCCACGGCCGTGCTCCGGGTGCCAAGGTTGTCCCATGGCACCAACTGACCACCTGACCCGGCCCGACGGCACTCCCATCCGCGTCGTCGCCGTCGACGACGAGCCCAGCCTGACCGAGCTCCTCAGCATGGCCATGCGATACGAGGGCTGGGAGGTGTACACGGCGACGTCGGGGACCGAGGCGGTGCGCGTGGCCCGCGAGGTGCAGCCCGACGCGCTGGTGCTCGACATGATGCTTCCCGACTTCGACGG
>JAKOQS010000200.1 GCA_029778235.1 Chloroflexota bacterium
CCGGGTCGCCGTTCAGGCCGACGGTGCACGAGCCCTCGCACGGCGCCGGGCAGACGCGTCCCGTGAACTCGGGGAAGTCGTTGGTCCGGTGCAGCCGGATCCACGCCTCGTGCCACTGGCCGCGGTGCACGAGGTCGTTCCACTCCGGCACGAGGTTGTTGAGAGGGCATCCCGCCGCCATGCCGGAGATCACGGCGCCGGCGTGGCAGTACGGGACCCCGCAGTCCATGCACCGGGCTGCCTGCTCGCGGAGCGCGGCGTCGGGGAGGCGTGGGTGCGCGTCGCTCCAGTCGCCGATCCGCTCCAGTGGTGGGCGCGCGGCCGCGGGCCGTCGGGCGATCTCCAGGAAGCCGGTCGGCCGGTCCATCACGCGCCCCCCACCCGCGCGAGGTCGCCGGCGTTCTCAGTGAAGGCGGCCATCTCCGCCTCGTCCTCCGGGAGCCCGGCGGCCTGCATGCGCGCCTGCGCCTCCAGGGCACGCCGGTAGTCGTGGGGGATGACGCGGACGAACCGCGCGAGGGCCGCGGCGCCGCCCGCGAGGATCGCGGCCGCGCGGTCGCTGCCCGTGAGGTCGCGGTGTCGCTCCAGGAGCGACAGCACCTCCGCGACCTCGTCGCCCAGCGGCTCGAGGCCCACCATCTCGGGGTTGCATCGCTCGGCGAAGGTCCCGTCCTCGTCCCAGACCCAGGCGATCCCGCCCGACATCCCCGCGGCGAAGTTCCGCCCGGTCTGCCCAAGGACGAGGACGCGGCCGCCCGTCATGTACTCGCAGCCGTGATCCCCCACGCCTTCCACGACCGCGACCGCCCCCGAGTTGCGGACGGCGAACCGCTCGCCGGCGATGCCGCGGAAGAACGCCTCGCCGGCGGTCGCGCCGTACAGGGCGACGTTCCCGACGATGACGTTCTCGTGGGCGACGAAGGTCGCCTCGGGGGACGGCCGCACCACGATCCTTCCGCCGGAGAGCCCCTTGCCCACGTAGTCGTTCGCGTCACCGTGCAGGACGAGCGTCACCCCGGGCGGGATGAACGCTCCCAGGCTCTGCCCGGCCGACCCGGTGAGCTCCAGGTGGATAGTCTCGTCGGGGAGGCCGGCCGCCCCCCACCTGCGCGTGACCTCCGACCCCAGGAGCGTCCCGACGACGCGATCCGTGTTGCGGACCGGCAGGCTCTCCCGGACCGGCAGCCCCTCGGCGAGCGCGGGCGCGCAGAGTGGCAGCAGCGCCGTCGCATCGAGCGACGCCTCCACACCGTGCTCCTGGAGCACGGTGGCCCTGCGCCCGTACGACGCCGGGACGTCCGGCTGGGCGAGCACCCGCGAGAGGTCAACGTGGCGGGCCTTCCAGTGGTCGAGCGCCGGCCGCGCCTCCAGGCGATCCGATCGGCCGACCATCTCGTCGATGGTCCGGAAGCCCATCCTCGCCATGTGCTCCCGGACCTCCTGCGCGATGAAGCGCATGAAGCGCATGACGTGTTCGGGCTCGCCCGTGAAGCGTCGGCGGAGCACCGGGTCCTGCGTGGCCACGCCCACCGGGCAGGTGTTGAGATGGCAGGCGCGCATCATCACGCAGCCGAGCGAGACGAGCGGCGCCGTGGCGAACCCGAACTCCTCCGCGCCCAGCAGCGCGCCCACGATCACGTCGCGCCCGGTCTTGAGCTGCCCGTCCACCTCGACGACGATCCGCGACCGCAGGTCGTTCGCGAGCAGCACCTGGTTGGCCTCGGCGAGCCCCAGCTCCCAGGGGATCCCGGCGTGCTTGATCGATGTGAGCGGGGAAGCGCCCGTGCCGCCGTCATGTCCCGAGATGAGCACGACGTCCGCGTGCGCCTTGGCGACGCCTGCAGCGACGGTCCCTACCCCCACCTCGGCCACCAGCTTCACGCTGATCCGCGCCCGGGGGTTGACGTTCTTGAGGTCGTGGATGAGCTCGGCGAGGTCCTCGATCGAGTAGATGTCGTGATGCGGCGGCGGGCTGATGAGCCCGACGCCGGGCGTCGAGTGGCGGACCCTCGCGATCCACGGGTAGACCTTGGAGCCGGGCAGCTGCCCACCCTCGCCCGGCTTGGCGCCCTGCGCCATCTTGATCTGGATCTCCTGCGCGTTCACCAGGTACTCGCTCGTCACGCCGAAGCGGCCGCTGGCGACCTGCTTGATCGCGCTGCTGCGGGAGTCGCCGTTCGCGTCGGGCCGGTAGCGCCCGGGGTCCTCGCCGCCCTCGCCGGTGTTGGAGCGCCCGCCCAGGCGGTTCATCGCGATGGCCAGCGCCTCATGCGCCTCCTGCGAGATCGACCCGTAGCTCATGGCCCCGGTCTTGAACCGACGCACGATCGAATCGACCGGCTCCACCTCGTCGATGGGGACCGGGCGGAGGGCGGGCTTGAGCTCGAGGAGGGCGCGAAGGGTGGCGAGCCGCCCCGACTGGTCGTCCACGAGGCTCGTGTAGTCCTTGAACGTGCGGTAGTCGCCGGTCCGGACCGCCCGCTGGAGGGCGTGGACCGTGAGCGGGTCGAAGAGGTGCTTCTCGCCGTCCGCGCGCCACTGGTACTCACCGCCGGTGCCGAGCTGCCGGTGCACGACCGGACGCCGGGGCGGGTAGGCCCGCGCCTGGCGCATCGCGACCTCCTGCGCGACGACCTCGATCCCGATGCCGCCGATCCGGGTCGGGGTCCAGGTGAAGTACTCGTCCACGAAGTCGCGGTCGAGGCCGAGCGCCTCGAAGACCTGCGCGCCGTGGTAGCTGTGGACGGTGCTGATCCCCATCCGGGAGATGGCCTTGACGACCCCCTTGAGGACACCCTTCCGGTACCGCGCCTCGGCCTCCTCCACCGGGCCGGGGACGATCCCGAGGCGGACCCGGTCGGCGATCGTCTCGAACGCGAGGTAGGGGTTCACGGCGCTCGCGCCGTACCCCACCAGGAGGCAGAAGTGGTGCGCCTCGCGTGGCTCGCCGGATTCGACGACGAGGCCGGTGCGCCCGCGCGTGCCGGAGCGGACGAGATGGTGGTGGACGGCGGAGATCGCCAGGAGCGCGGGGATCGGGGCGAAGGTCTCGTCGTGGCCGCGATCCGAGAGGACGATCTGGTCGCAGCCCTCGGCGATCGCCTCCGATGCCCGCTGGCGGAGGTCCTCGATCGCCCGTCGCAGCCCGGCACCGTTGTCCGCGACGCGGAAGAGGATCGGCAGCGTGATCGCGCGAAAGCCGCGAGACGCGGGCCCGCCGTCGAGCGCGCGGATCCGCTCCAGCTCCTCGTTCGAGAGGACGGGCGACGGCAGCATGACCTGGTGCGGCGCGTCCGGGCCGGGCTCGAGGAGGTTGTCCTCCGGGCCGAGCGACCGGTCGGTGGCCATGATGATCTCCTCCCGGATCGCGTCGACCGGGGGGTTGGTCACCTGTGCGAACAGCTGGGTGAAGTAGTCGTACAGCAGGCGCGGACGATCCGACAGGACGGCCAGCGCGGCGTCGTTCCCCATCGAGCCGATCGGATCCGCGCCCGTCACGGCCATGGGGTCGACGATCAGGCGGACGTCCTCCGCCGTGTAGCCGAAGACCTCCTGCCGGCGGAGCACCGTCTCGTGGTCCGGCCCGATGACGCCGGCCGGAGCTGGGAGGTCCTCCAGGCGGACGAGTGCGCGCGATACCCAGTCGCCGTACGGCTGCGCCTCCGCGACCTCCGCCTTCAGCTCGTCGTCCGGGACGATCCGTCCGAGCGCGGTGTCCACGAGGAAGGTGCGGCCGGGTCGGAGGCGTCCCTTCGCGACGACGTCCGCCTGCGGGATGTCCAGGACGCCCGACTCGGATGCCATGACGACGCGCCCGTCGCGGGTGACCCAGTAGCGGCCGGGCCGCAGGCCGTTGCGGTCCAGGGTGGCACCCACCCGGACTCCGTCGGTGAACGCCAGCGATGCCGGCCCGTCCCACGGCTCCATCAGGCAGGCGTGGTACGCGTAGAACGCGCGTCGTCGCGGGTCCATCCCCGCGTCGCGGCTCCACGGCTCGGGCACCATCATCATCATCGCGTGAACGAGGCTCCTGCCCGAGAGGTGGAGGAGCTCCAGGACGTTGTCGAAGATCGCCGTGTCGGACCCGTCCGCGTCCACCGCCGGAAGGATCTTGGCCAGGTCGTCGCCGAACGCCGACGACCGCATGGCCGAGCGCCGGGCGAACATCCAGTTCACGTTCCCGCGCAGCGTGTTGATCTCGCCGTTGTGCGAGATGAAGCGGTACGGGTGCGCGCGTGCCCACGACGGGAACGTGTTCGTCGAGAACCGCGAGTGGACGAGGGCGATGGCGGTCGCCATGCGCGGGTCCGCGAGGTCCGGGTAGAACGACCGCAGCTGCGACGCGTTGAGCATCCCCTTGTAGACGACGGTCCGGCAGCTCATCGACGGGACGTAGAAGTCGTCGCGCCCGGGAAGGGCGCTGCGCTGGACCGACTTCTCGACCACCCGTCGCGCGACGTAGAGGCGGCGATCGAACGCGAGATCGCCGTCGGGGCCCGGCTCGATGCCCGCCGGACGGGCGACGAAGGCCTGGGCG
>JAKOQS010000201.1 GCA_029778235.1 Chloroflexota bacterium
GACGCGGACACGCGAGGGCTCGTGGCTCACGCTCAACGTCGTCGGGACCGACGACGCCCCGACGGGCTCCGGCGGGCGGCGCCGGGCGGACGCAACCGAGCTCTCGACGCTCTGGTCGCGTCTCGCGGCGGCGGCCACCCCGGACGGCGACGGACCCGGCCCGGCGACGCAGCCCGCGACGCTCCGCGTCGTCGGTGGCGCTCCGAGCGCGGACGAGTGGCGCGCCACTGTCGACCGCTATGCCGGGGCGGTCGGTCGCGGCCGGGTCGACAAGGTCGTCCTCGCCCGCCGCGTCGACCTCGCCTCGGACCGGTCCGTGGACGTGGCGGGGGCGATCCGCGCGCTCGTCTCGACGGCGCCGGAGTCCACGGTCTTCGCGATCGTGCGCGGCGACGCGGTCTTCCTCGGCGCCACGCCCGAGCGCCTCGTGCGGACCGAGGGGACCGATGCCCGGACGGTCGCGATCGCCGGCACGGCGCCGCGCGGCGCCGACGCGGCGGAGGACGAGGCCCTCGCCGCCGCCCTCCTCGCCGACGAGAAGGAGCGCGAGGAGCACGCCGTCGTCGTCCGGATGCTCCGCGAGAGCCTCAGGCCGATCTGCGAGACCCTCGAGATCGCGCCGGCCCCGCGCGTGATCCGGCTCCGCACGGTCCAGCACCTGTGCACGGACGTCTCGGCGCGCACCTCCGAACGGCACGGGATCCTCTCCCTCGTCGAGGTCCTCCACCCCACGCCGGCGGTCGGCGGCCAGCCTCGTGAGGCGGCGCTCGACCTGATCCGCGACCAGGAGCGCATCGACCGCGGCTGGTACACGGGCCCCCTTGGCTGGCTCGACCGTGACGGGGACGGCGAGTTCGTCGTGGCGCTCCGATCGGGTGTCCTGCGCGGCGAGCGGGCGAGCCTCTTCGCCGGCTGCGGGATCGTCGCCGACTCGGACGCGGGCCGGGAGTGGGAGGAGTCGCGGATCAAGCTGCGCGCGCTCGGCAGCGCGCTCGGAGGCGTCGAGCTGTGAGCGACCGGGCCCCGACGACCGCGGTCGGTCCCCTCACGCCGCCGGATCCGGCCGGACCCCCGGCCGCGACGCTCCGCGCGTTCGTGGACGGGCTCGTCCGCGGCGGCGTCCGGCACGCCGTCGTCTGCCCCGGCTCGCGGTCCACGCCCATGGCGCTCGCGCTCGCCGCCGATCCGCGGATCCGGGTCCTGACGCACCTGGACGAGCGCGCGGGCTCGTTCATGGCGCTCGGCATCGCCCGGGCCTCCCGCGCCCCCGCGGCGTTCCTCGCGACCTCCGGGACGGCCGCGGTCAATGCGCATCCGGCCGTCGTCGAAGCCCGCTACGGGCGGGTGGCGCTCGTCGTGCTGACGGCCGATCGGCCGCCGGAGCTGCGCGACCGCTCGGCGCCGCAGACGATCGACCAGGTCCACCTGTTCGGGTCGTCGGCTCGCTGGTTCGTGGAGATGCCGGTCCCGGAGCCGGGGGCCGCGGCGGAGGCGCACTGGCGGTCGATCGGGGTGCGCGCCGCCGCGACCGCGACCGGCGCGCCGGAGGGCCGGCCGGCCGGGCCGGTCCACGTGAACCTGCCGTTCCGCGAGCCGCTGGTGCCCGTCGGCGACCTGGGCCCCGCGGCCCCGCCGCCGGCTGCCGCCGACGCGGGTGCGGTCGCGGGCACCGGACCCGCGGCCGGCGAAGAGGCTGCCGTCGACGCCGAGCGGCCCGCGCGGCTCGCGCCCTCGGACGCCGCGGTCGCCGACCTCGCCGCGGCCCTGGCCGCCGCTCGCCGGCCGCTGCTCGTCTGTGGGCCCGCGGACGACCCGGCGCTCCCCGGGGCCCTCGCCGCGCTCGCCGCCGCCGCCGACGCACCGATCGTCGCCGACCCGCTCTCCGGCCTCCGCCACGGCGCGCACGACCGCTCGCGCGTGCTGGTCCGCGGCGACCTCCTGGTCCGCGCGGGGCCGTGGCTCGAGGGGCACGCACCCGATCTCGTGGTCCGCTTCGGCGGCGTGCCCACGTCCAAGCCCGTCGCGCTCATGTTCGCGTCGATCCTCCCGGCACTGGTCGTCGTGGACGCGGGCGACGCGTGGCCCGAGCCCGGGCCGTGCCCCGCGACGGTCGTGCGCGCCGATCCGGCCGCGACGGCGGCCGCGGTGACACGCGCGATCGTCGGCGGGCCCGCACCGTCGCGCCCCCCCGGCTGGCCCGCGGCGTGGGTCGCCGCGGACGCCGCCGCGAGCGAGGCCGTCACCGCCGCCCTCGCCGCCATCGACGAGCCGTACGAGGGACGGGTCTTCGATGCCATCGGCGACGCGCTGCCGCCGGGAGCGCTGCTCTGGCTCGGCAGCTCGATGCCGGTCCGCGATGCCGACACCTACCTGGACGGCCGCTCCGCCTCGCTGCGGATCCTCGCCAACCGCGGCGCGAACGGGATCGACGGCGTCGTCTCGTCCGCGATCGGGGCAGCAGCCGTCCACGACGGAACCGTGGTGGCGGTCGTGGGCGACCTGACGTTCCTCCACGACCTCAATGCGCTCGTCGGCGCGCGCCTGAACGGGATCGCCCGCCTGACGGTGATCGTCGTGGACAACGACGGCGGGGGCATCTTCTCGTTCCTTCCGCAGGCGTCCGCCGACGCCCCCGGGGCCGGCCTGCCGGAGCGCTTCGAGCGGCTCTTCGGGGTGTCGCACGCCACGGGTCCGCGACTGGGCGACGTCGTGCGGGCGCTCGGCGGACGATGGGTCGACCTGGCGGCGGCCGGCGAGCCCGGCGGTCGCGCCGCGGAGGCCGCGGGCCGGGAGGCC
>JAKOQS010000028.1 GCA_029778235.1 Chloroflexota bacterium
AGGCGCAGCGGAACGTAGGTGTGCCGGACCTCGTCCTGGGCCTGGCCGTAGGTCATGGCCCACTCGTGCAGCCCGAAGCACCCGGTCATGGGCGCCCGGTCGCGCGTGCGGCCCAGGATCGCGATCGCGAGGCGCAGGCGCTGCGGTGACGCCGCGGCCGGGTCCGCGGTGACGCCGCCGTCCACCGCGACGTAGCCGCGTTCGGACAGGTACGTCGTGGCTGCCGGACCCGCCAGGACGACGCCGTGGCCGGGGTGCCAGGTCGCGAGCCGGCCGGGGGAGTACGGGTAGTAGTCGAACAGGAAGTCCCAGACCGCGTGCGGTCGCCCGGCGGAGCGGCGGGCGAGGCGGTCGGCGACCCACGGCCGGACGCGGTCGGCGTGCGCCGCCGCGAGCGCCCGCCACGCGGGCTGGTCCAGCGTCCTCACGTCGCCCCTCCCCACCCCACACCGCCGACACGACCCAGACGGCTACTTTCGGGGGCGGAATGCCCGAATTGCCAACCGTTCACGTCGTCTCGGCGGTTGGGGCGAGGCCCATCGCGGCGCAGCCCTCGACGAGGGGGTCGAGTCCGAACGCGTCGGCGGGGCCCAGCGCGCCTACGCCCCGGTTCCGTCCGGTCAGGAGCATCGCCGCTGCCCAGGCCAGGAGGTCGGCCGTCAGGTCGTACGGGCTAGGCCCCTCGACCCGCGACCCGCTCAGGTGCCGGCCGACCCCGTCGAGGCACCGGGCGACCGCGACCGTCCGCGCGTGCTCGCGCTCGGACCGAGCCGGACCGACCCCGGTCGGCGCGTCGGCCGCGCGCTTGGCCAGCGAGTCGATCGCGTCACCGGCGAGCGGCAGCTGCGCTGCGGCCGCGGCGGCGACCGACGCGGCGTGGATCGCACGGGTCCGCGCACCGGCCCAGCCCAGATAGGTCCGCACGTCGCGCACGCCCGGATCCAGCCGCGCCAGCGCGAACGCCTCGGTGGCCCCGACCGGAAGGGCGTCGCGGGACGTCCCCCCGACGTCGAACGTCGCGACCGACCCGTGGCCGGCGACGATCTGGCCGCCCTCGAGCGCGTACGGCAGGTCCGTCGCGATCGCCGCGGCACTGGCCCGGGTGCCGCTGCTCATCGCCGCGGGCCCGTCGACGAAGTAGCCGACCTCGACCGCCGTCGGCACGCGGCCGGCAGCCCGGGCGGCACGGATCGCCAGCGCTCCCGCGAGGTTGCCGGGCACGTAGTCGTAGCCGAACGCCGTGAGCAGGCGCGCGCCCGTCCGCTCGGCGCGCGGGCCGTCGTCCTCGAACACCGCCCGGATGAACGGACCCTCACCCGTGCTGTCGACGTACGCGCAGCCCTGGTCCACGGCGGCATCGACCGCGGCGCGACCGAGCCGGGTGAACGGGCCGACGGTCGACACGAGCACGTCGGCGGGATCGTGCACGAGCGCCCGCACGCTGGCGGGGTCGCTCGCGTCGGCCACCGCCCACGACGGCGGGGCGTCCATCGGTCCGAGCCCGGCCAGGTCGCCGGTCAGCGCGACGAGCGCGTCGACGGACCGGCCCGCCAGCACCGGGGCAAGGCCGGCGCGCACCATCGCCTCCGCCGTGAGGCGGCCGGTGAACCCGGTGGCTCCGAGCAGGACTACACGCGCGGTCATGGACCGACGGTACCTGCGGCGACGGCTCGCGGCGGCCCTAGAGTGCGCCGCATGCCTGCCGATCACGTCTCTGCGTTCTGGCACCCCTTCGCCGACATGTCCGCCGTCGCCGGCCATGACCTCGTCATCGCGTCGGGCCAGGGCAGCACCGTGACGGCCGAGGACGGACGCTCCTTCCTCGACGCGACGGCGGCGCTCTGGTACTGCAACGTCGGTCACGGCCGGGAGGAGATCGGGGCCGCGGTGGCGCGGCAGATGTCGCAGCTGGCGTCGTACTCCAACTTCGGCGACTTCGCGACGCGGCCGACGCTGGATCTGGCGGACCGGCTCGCGTCGATCGCCCCGACGGCCGACACCAAGGTGTTCTTCACCAGCGGTGGCAGCGACAGCGTGGACACGGCGGTCAAGATCGTGCGCCGCTACTGGGACCTCCAGGGGCGGCCGGAGCGCACGATCATCCTGACCCGGACGCGGGCGTACCACGGCATGCACCTGGCCGGGACGTCGCTCGCGGGCATCGCCGCCAACCGGGAGGGCCACGGCCCACTCGACGCCCAGGTCGAGCAGGTCGCGTGGGACGACGCCCAGGCGCTCGCCGACCACATCGACGCCGTCGGGGCGGACCGCGTCGCG
>JAKOQS010000202.1 GCA_029778235.1 Chloroflexota bacterium
GGCGCCCACGTCCACGTGCGCCAGCGGCGTGCGCGAGGTCGTCTGGGGCGACGACGGAATCTACGGCGAGGGAACGGGCAGTGCGAGCGAGGGCCACGCCCTGTACAGCGGGACCGTGACGTGCGACCTGGGCCTGGGCACGCAGGGCGTCCCGGCGCCGCCGGCGTCGTCGGGTTCCTCCGGGTCCTCCACGCCGACACCGACGCCCACTCCGACGCCGACTGCCACGACGAAGCCGACTCCTGCCCCGGCACCGGCACCCACGGTCACGCCCGCTCCGGTCGTCGTCCCGGCGGTGTTCGCCCCGGCGCCGGGACGGACGAACCCGACCACGGCGGTCGTCGTCTCCCCGGGCATCGTCATGGTTCCGCAGTCCGTCGCGGCCGCGGCGACACCTTCCGAGGTCGCGCGGCCGGCCGCCCGGACGATCCGCACGGCGCCGGTGGTGCCCGTCCGGGCCAATCGCGCGGTGCCCGTGCGGATCACGTCGGGCCTGCCGAAGAACGCCACGGTCACCTCGTTCCTCGTCGTCGACGGGACGCGGGTCCCGCTCGCGACGCAGAAGACCGGCCGTGACGGCTCGCTCCTCCTGCCGGCCCTGCGATTCTCGCAGCGCGGGGCGGTGACCCTGGGCGTCCAGCTCGCGGACGGCTCCGTGCGGTGGGTGAAGCTCGCCGTCCGCTGACGATCGCCTCCGAGAGTGGCTGCCCCGGCCCGCCCGGGGCAGCCACGTGCGCGTCCAGGTCGGCGGATCCGCGCCGGACTACGGTGACCAGGTGAGGTCCGACGATGCCCTCGCCATCGGCGACGTAGTGCGGCGCAGCGGAGTCGCCGCGTCCGCGATCCGGTACTACGAGTCCCTCGGTCTGCTCACCAGCACGCGGACGGCCGGGGGCCGGCGCCGGTACCGGCGGTCGGTCCTGCGCCGCCTCGCCGTCATCCGCGCTGCGCAGGGGGTGGGACTCGGACTCGACGACGTCGCGCGCGCTCTGGACGGCATCCCCGTGGACCGCGCACCGACCGCCGCGCAGTGGGCGCGCATCTCGTCGGCCTGGCGCCCGCAGCTGGACGAGCGCATCCAGGCACTCGAGGCGGTGCGCGACCGGCTGGACTCCTGCATCGGCTGCGGCTGCCTGTCGTTGTCGCGATGCGCGCTGTACAACCCCGGAGACGAGCTGGGCGCGGAGGGGTCCGGGGCGCGACTGCTCCCGCCGTCGGCGCGCCGGTAGGTCCGCTGCCGTCAGCCCAGGAAGGCGCTCACGGATCGCCGGATCCC
>JAKOQS010000203.1 GCA_029778235.1 Chloroflexota bacterium
CTTCGTCCTCGGCGCCCGGAACCCGATCCACGACTTCGCGGTCCCGTCGCCGGTGACCCGCTACGCGATCGACGGGACGGCGAGCTTCGTGACCGACTTCCAGACGGGGGAGCGCCGCTACGGGGCCACGCGGGACATCGTGGACGCCCTGCGCGTCTTCCAGTCGATCGACGTCGGCGTGATGGCCTGGGCGCCCACCTGCGCCTCCGACGCGCCGTCCCACTCCCGGGCGGTCCACGAGTTCCTCGAGATGGCGGCCGCCTGCTCCAAGCACGGCCAGCACGAGCTCCACTCGGTCGCGCAGGTCCCCTTCCTGGAGGCGGGGCTCGTGGCGATCGCCGGCGGCGAGGTCGCCCTCCGCGACCGTCATCCGTACTCGCTCATCTACTGCCCCGTCGCACCGTTGACCCACGACGGCGAGATGCTCGACGCGTACCTGGCGCTCGGCCGGCTCGACCTGCCCGTGATGATCATGCCCATGCCCGTCGCGGGCTCCACCGGGCCCGCGTCCCTCTTCGCGAACGTCTGCGTGGCGAACGCCGAGGTGCTTTCCGCGATCGTCGTCTACGAGCTGGCCCATCCGGGTCGTCCCCTCGTCTACAGCAGCGCGACCGGGACGATGGACTTCCGGACCGGCGCGTTCCTCGGCGGGACTCCGGAGATGGGCCTCATGTCGGCCGCCCTCGTCGAGATGGGCCGCCACTACGGGCTGCCGGCGACGTCCGCCGGCTGCACGTCCGACGCGCGCGAGCCGGGGCCGCAGGCGGTCTTCGAGAAGCTCGTCACGACGCTGCCGCCCGTGCTGGCCGGGGCCGACATCGTCGTCGGCCTGGGCGAGATCGAGGGCGACCAGGACCTCGTGCTCGAGCAGCTGCTCGTGGACGCGGAGATCGCGCGGGCATGCGAGCGCATCGTGCGCGGCGTGGACGCCGACGCGGATCCGACGTTCCTCGCGGACGTCGCGGAGGTAAGCCCCGGCGGGCACTTCCTCGCCCAGCGGACGACGCGCGCCGCCGCCCGCGGCGACGAGTTCCTGGTGCCGTCGCTCGCGCCCCGGGTCGCATACGAGGCGTGGCTCGAGCTGGGCCGGCCGTCGATGTACGCGACCGCCCGCGAGCAGGTGGCGGCCATCCTCGCGGGTCCGGTCGTGGACCCGCTCCCGGCATCCGTGCGCGGCGAGGTTGACGGGATCCTCGCGGCCGCCGACCGCGAGCTGGCCCGGGACGCCTGACGGAGGCGGCGCCGTGCGATGCGCTCGACATGACGACCGGCTGGCTCATCCGCCGAGGCCGGCGCGGTACGCTCTCCCGCGGACCGACCGCTGGAGGGCGCCCGATGCATGTCACGCTCGTCCACGTCCGCGTGGACCCCTCGCACATCGATGAGTTCCTCGCCGCGAGCGCGGCGAACCAGGCCGCCTCGGCCCGGGAGCCGGGCGCGCTGCGGTTCGACCTCCTGCGCGACCCGTCCGATCGCGCACGCTTCGTCATCTACGAGGTCTACCGCTCGGCGGAGGACGCGGCCGCTCACAAGGAGACCGCCCACTACCTCGCCTGGCGCGAGACGGTCGCGCCGTGGATGGCCGAGCCGCGGCGCGGCGAGTCGATGGAGGCGGTCGTGCTCGGGCCCCTCCCCGGGCGGGCAGGCGGCGACGCGGGCGGCGGGTTCTGACCGTGGCGCCGCCGCCGGCCGCGCCCTGGGCCGGCGCCTTCACGCTCGGGCGCCTGCCGGCGGTCGAGTTCGGACGCGGCCGGGTGGCGCGCATCCCGTCGATCGTCGCCGGCCTCGGGCGGCGCGCCCTGCTGGTCACGGGCGGGCGATCGTTCCGGTCCACGCCGGCCTGGCCGGCGCTGCTCGCGGCCCTGGCCGGCGAGGGCCTCGAGACGCGCGAGATGACGGTCGTCGGCGAGCCGTCGCCGCGACTCGTGGACGAGGCCGTCGCGCGGTTCGCGCCCGATGGGATCGACGTCGTCGTCGGGATCGGCGGCGGGAGCGTCCTCGATGCCGCGAAGGCCATCGCGGGCCTCCTGGTGACCGGCCGATCGGTCATGGACCACCTGGAGGTCGTGGGCCGCGGCCTCCCGTACGCGGGCCCGGCCGTCCCGCTCGTCGCCGTCCCCACGACCGCGGGGACGGGCAGCGAGGCGACGAAGAACGCCGTGCTCTCCGAGCGGGGCCCGGCGGGCTTCAAGCGCTCGTTCCGCGACGACCGGCTGGTGGCCGCTGTCGCGGTCGTGGACCCGGACCTGCTGGACACGTGCGGCCGGGAGCTGATCGCCGCCGACGGGATGGACGCGGTCACGCAGCTGCTCGAGGCGTACGTCTCGACCGGCGCGGGGCCGACGACGGACGCCCTCGCGCTCGCGGGCCTCGCGGCCGCGCGCGACGCGCTCCTGCCGTGGCATGTGGCGGGCCCCGGCGGCGGAGAGGCGACGGCGCCGCTCCGCGAGCGCATGGCGTTCGCCGCGTTCGCATCGGGGGTCTGCCTCGCCCACGCAGGGCTCGGCTCCGTCCACGGCCTCGCCGCTCCGCTGGGCGCCGCGCTGCCGGTCCCGCACGGTGTCGCGTGCGGCGCCGTCCTCGCGGCCGCGACGGAGGCCAACATCGCCGCCCTCGCGGACCGCGATCCGGGAGGCCCGGGGCTCGCGCGCTACGCGCAGGCGGGCCGCGTGCTCGTGGACGAGCCGCGCCTCGACGACGCTGCCGCCCGGGAGGCGCTGGTGTCGGCCCTTCGGGCGTGGACCGGCCGCCTGGGGATCGAGGGGCTGGCGGCCCGCGGTCTGACGAGCGCCCTGGTCCCGGAGGTCGTCGCGGGCGCGCGCGGCGGCAGCATGCGGACGAACCCGGTGGTCCTGACCGACGCGGAGATCGCGGAGGTCCTCGCCCGGTCGATGTGACGCGGGCTCCCGGCACGCGCCATCCGGGCGGCGACGCGCCCCGCCTCGCGGGACGGGCCGGCGCCAAGTCCCCGGCTCCCCCGGCCCTGCGCGGGGCCCGGGCCTACCGCTCCGGGGTCCCGCCCCTGCCCGGGCCGCCGTGGTCGTCCGCCGGGGGCTTCGTCACGGCGCCGGCCGGGACCTCGACGACCACGTTCGTCGCCTTGACGGCGCAGACGACCTCGCTCCCGACCTCGATCCCCATGTCGTCGACGGCCTCGGCCGTCATCAGGCTGACGAGTCGGTGCGGGCCCGCCATCACCTCGACGACGGCGACGATGGCGTCGCGATCGATGCGCGAGACGATCCCCGCGAACCTGTTCCGTGCCGACTGGGCGACGATCGGGCGATCCGCCGTCTCGCGTCGGCGCTCGCGCAGGATCCGCGTCACCTCGGTGAGCGTCACGAGGCGCTGGCCCCCCTCCGACCGCTCCGTCGCGAGGCGGCCCTCCACCTCCCAGCGGCGCAGCGTTTCGACGGAGACGCCCAACATCTCCGCTGCCTGACCGACGCGCAGGCGGACCGGGGTGGACTGCGAGGAACGCGGCATACCGCGGTAGTATCCTGTGTGCCGCCCCGCATGTCTATCTGTCGGGGCTTTCGTGACGAGGTATGGACCACGAGGAGGGCCGGAGGATGATCACGCGCGCAGCGAGCGCCCGGAGCCGCAGGCTCGGGCTGATGGCCGGATTCGCAGCAGCCGCCGTGCTGCTCGTCGCGGCGTGCTCCTCGGCGGCCACCCCGGCGCCGACCCCGGCCCCCACCGAGCAGGTCGCGCCGCCCGCCACCGCGGCGCCGGCGACGCAGGCGCCCGCCACCGCTGCGCCCAGTCCGACCGTCGCTCCGTCGGCCTCGACCGGACCGGTCGGGTCGAAGGACATCATCCTCGCCACCACCACGTCCACCCAGGACTCGGGCCTCCTCGATGTCCTCGTCCCGGCGTTCGAGAAGGCCACCGGCTACGTCGTCAAGACCGTCGCGGTCGGGAGCGGCCAGGCGATGGAGATGGGCTCCAAGGGCGACGCCGACGTGCTGCTCGTCCATTCGCCGGCTGCGGAGAAGGAGTTCATGGCGGCGGGCAACGGTGTGGACCGCGAGCTGGTCATGCACAACTCGTTCCTCATCGTGGGGCCCGCGAGCGATCCGGCCGGGATCAAGGGGATGACCTCCGCGGCCGACGCCTTCCAGAAGATCGCGGACTCCGGTGCGACCTTCGTCTCCCGGGGCGACGGCTCGGGCACCGAGAAGAAGGAGCTCGGCTTCTGGGACAAGCTCGGCGTGAAGCCGTCGGGCGACGCGTACCTCCAGACCGGCCAGGGGATGGGCGCCACGCTCAAGGTCGCCTCGGAGAAGGGCGCCTACACCCTCACCGACAGCGCGACCTGGGGCGCCATGAAGGACCAGCTCGCCCTCGAGGTGGACGTGACGGGTGACCCGACCCTCCTGAACATCTACCACGTGATCGACGTCAACCCGGCCAAGTTCCCGAAGGTGAACGCCGACGGCGCCAAGGCGTTCGCCGCGTACATCCTGTCGCCGGAAGGGCAGGGGATCATCGGCTCCTTCGGCCTGGACGCCTCGGGCCACCCGCTGTTCATCCCGGACGCCGGGAAGGCGGAGGACACGCTCACCTGGCCGTAGGCCGGGGCGGCCCGGGGTTCGGCCGGATGGCCGGGGCACGGACCGCGGATCGATGGACCTGACCGGGATCGCCGGCATCACCGCGCTGTCGCTCGCCGTCTCCGGCGCGGCGACGGGCGTCAGCCTGCTGATCGGCGTGCCGATCGGGACCTGGCTCGCGGTCCGGCGGTTCCGGTCGCGCGGGGTCATCCTCAGCGTGGTCAACACCGGGATGGCGCTGCCGCCGGTCCTGGCGGGCCTCGTCGTGGCCCTGCTCCTCTGGCGCAGCGGGTTCCTCGGCGGCCTCGGCCTCATGTACACGCCCGCGGCGATGATCGTCGCGGAGGTGGTCATCGCGGCGCCCGTCGTCATCGGGCTCACGTACGCGGCCCTGGGCTCGCTCGACCCGCGCCTGGAGATCCAGCTCCTGGGCCTGGGGGCGTCGCGCTGGCAGACGACGCGCTGGCTCTGGCGGGAGGCGCGCCTGCCGCTGCTCGCGGCGGTGATGGCCGCCTTCGGCAGCGTGATCTCCGAGGTCGGCGCAGCGATGATGGTCGGCGGCAACATCGCCGGCCAGACGCGGGTGCTCACGACGGCCATCGTCCTCGAGACGGGGCGGGGCGAGTTCGAGGCGGCGATCGCGCTCGGGCTCGTCCTCCTGTGCCTGGCCTTCATCGTCAACGGCATCCTCACGTGGGCGCAGCAGCGGGGCCAGCGCCGATGAGCGGCCAGGCGGCCGCGACCGGGGGCGCGGCGGAGGCCGGGGGCGCGGCGAGCGAGGCCGCTCCGGCGGCCCGTGAGGTCGTCCGCGTCCACGACGTCGTCGTGACGCGCGGCGGGAGGCCCGTGCTGCAGGTCGACGACCTCGCGGTCCGTGAGGGCGAGACGCTCGCGGTCGTCGGCCCGAACGGCGCCGGCAAGAGCACCCTCGTCCTGGTCCTCGCCGGCCTGCTGCGCCCCGACCGCGGCTCGCTGTCGTTCGGGGGC
>JAKOQS010000204.1 GCA_029778235.1 Chloroflexota bacterium
CCGCCGCCGAACGCCGCCTTGATGGCGATGGGCAGGCCGTGGGCCTTCGCGAACTCGACGATCTCGTCGGCGTCCTTCACCGGGTCGGGCGTGCCCTCGACCTGCGGGGCGCCCGCGCGCTGGGCGATGTGGCGGGCGGAGACCTTGTCGCCGAGCGAGCGGATGGCCTCCGGCGGCGGGCCGATCCAGGTGAGCCCCGCGTCGATCACGGCCTGGGCGAAGTCGGCGTTCTCGGAGAGGAAGCCGTAGCCCGGGTGCACCGAGTCCGCGCCGCTGCGGGCGGCGACGTCGAGGATCTTGTCGATCACCAGGTAGGTCTCGGCCGCCGTGCTGCCGTTCAGGGCGAAGGCCTCGTCGGCCGCCTTCACGTGCAGGGCGTCGCGGTCGGGGTCGGCGTAGACGGCGACGCTGGCGATCCCGGCGTCGCGGCAGGCGCGGGCCACTCGGATGGCGATCTCGCCGCGGTTGGCGATGAGGACCTTGGTGACGGTCATCGCGGGTTCGCTCCTGACACGAGGTGTGCGGTCGTGCGGGTCGCGGGCTCGAGCGCCGGACCACCCGCAACCCTGCCAGAGAACGGGTCGTTCTCGCGGGTCGGGGCGCAGGTGAGTGACCAAGGTCGCCCGTGCCGCGGGACGGGCGTCACGGGGTCGTCCCGAGCTCGGCGAGCCGGTCGTGGCAGCGCCGGGTGACGTCGTCGACCTCGCCGAGGGTCCGGGTGATCTCCTGCCGGCGGGAGAGCAGGTCGGCACGGACCCCTTCGAGCGAGGCGAGCAGCCGCCGGATCTGACCCTCCTCGCCGGGCTCGGCGTCGTACATGTCGACGATCTCGCGGATCTCGGCGAGCGACATGCCGAACCGCTTGCCGCGCAGCGCGAGCACGAGCCGGGCCCGGTCGCGGGCGTCGTAGACGCGCATCGAGCCGCTCGTCCGGGCCGGGGAGACGATCCCCGCCTCCTCCCAGAACCGCAGCGTGCGGGTCGTGACACCGAGCTCCTCGGCGAGCTGGCCCACGGAGTAGGTCTCGCGGGTCGCGGTCATCGGCGGCTCCTC
>JAKOQS010000029.1 GCA_029778235.1 Chloroflexota bacterium
AGCGTCGGCCGCTGCGACCTGCCGCAGCCGCGGTTCCCCACGCTGGGGTCGGCGGGCGATGCCCGCCACGCGGTCGCGAGCGAGCGGTCCGAGCAGCCGCGCGCCCTGGCGGCGGCGCCATCACGGGGTGACGATGACCGGAGCGCGATCCGCGACCTCCGCTGAGGGCCGGCGATCAGCCTGGTCCCTGCGCCCGCGGATCCGATCGCCCGGCCGACCGCCCGGCCGGCCCTCCGGCTCGCCGGGGCCCCCCGGCCCGACGCTCCATCGGCCTCCCTGTACCATGCCGCGACGCGATGCAGACGAGGTGGGAGATGGGCACGTTCGAGACGATCCAGGCCGGCGGGACGCCGTTCCGGGCCTACGCGGTCACGCCGGCGGCGACGGGACCGGCCGGGGTCGTCCTCTTCCACGCCTGGTGGGGCCTGAACGACGACGTCGTCGGCTTCGCCGATCGCCTGTCGGGGGCTCTCGGGTGCGTCGTCCTCGCGCCCGACATGTACGCCGGCGCGATCGCGACCACGATCGAGGAGGCCGACAGGCTGTCGAGCGCGCTCGACGAGGGGACCGCCGATGGGATCGCCCTCGCGTCGGTCGATTCGCTTGCCGACCGCCTCGGTCCGTCGGCGCGGCTGGCCGCCGTCGGGTTCTCGCTCGGGGCGGCGTGGTCGATGTGGACCCCGGCGGAGCGCGACCGGCTCGTCGCATCGGTCGTCTACTACGGAGGCGTCCAGGGACCGGTGCTGGCGCGCGCGTCGGTCCCGGTCCTGGGCCACTTCGCGGAGACGGACCCGTACGAGACGGACGAGGGCGTGGCCGCGTTCGAAGAAGCCCTCCGCTCAGCGGGTCGCGAGGTCGTGATCCACCGCTATCCGGGGACCGGCCACTGGTTCGCCGAGCCGTCGCGCGACGCGTACCGCGCGGAGGCCGCCGATCTCGCGTTCGAGCGGACGGTCGCGTTCCTGGGGCGGCGGCTCGGCCAGTAGGCCACCGGTGCGGCTGGCCGGCACTGCCCCTGCTCGGATGTGATCGTGCCACCCTCCGGGATAGCCGCGGGCCGCGGGCCCGGGCGATCCGTCGTCAGACGTCCACGTCGGGGGAGAGCCAGCCTTTCGACGCCGCCATCCGAGCCGCCTCGGCGCGGTTGCGCGCCCCCACTTTCTGGATGGCCGCGGACAGGTGGTTGCGCACGGTGCCCTCGGAGAGACCAAGGGTCGCCGCAAGGTCGGCGATGGTTCCGCTGGTGGCCGACAGCGTCAGCACCTGGCGCTCGCGCTGCGAGAGCGGGTTCGCGCCCTCGCTGAGGGCGTCGAGCGCGAGCGCCGGGTCCACCACGCGCTGGCCGCGCGCCACCCGCCGGATCGCGTCGGCGAGCTCGGAGGCCGGGCTGTCCTTGAGCAGGAAGCCCACGGCACCGGACGCCATCGCGCGCCTGAGGTAGCCCGGCCGCCCGAACGTCGTGAGGATCACGACCCGACAGCCAGGCACCGAGGTGCGGAGCTGGGCAGCCGCGGAGAGGCCGTCCAGGCCGGGCATCTCGATGTCCAGCAGCGCCACGTCCGGGCGCATGGCGAGCGCGAGCGGGACCGCCTCGTCGCCGCGACCCACCTCGGCGACGACCTCCAGGTCGGGCTCCATCCCGAGCAACGCGGCGAGGGCGCCGCGGACCATCGCCTGGTCCTCGGCGATGAGGATCCGCGTCACGCGGTGCCCTCCATGGACACCGTCACGCGCAGGCGGAACCCCTGGCCCGGGAGCGGGCCGGCCTCGACGAAGCCCCCGAGTCGCGACGCGCGCTCACGCAGCCCGGCGAGCCCGGTGCCGCCGCCCCGTGTCGACGGTGCGTCGGGCTGGAGCGGTGCCCCCCGTCCGTCGTCCTCGACCTCCACGGTGCGGAGGTCGCCGTCGGCGATGACACGGATCCGGGCGGTGGTCGCGTCGCTGTGCCGCAGGACGTTGGTCACCCCTTCGCGCACGGCCCACCCCAGGACGGCGTCCACGTCGGGCGGGAGGTCGTCCGGGCCCGGCTCGACGCGTCCCTCGATGCCCGCCGCGGCGAGAGCTGCCCGCGCACCCGCGAGCTCGACGGAGAGGGTCGGCCGACGGTAGCCACTGACTGTCTCGCGCACGGCGGCCAGGGACTCGCGTGCGACGCGCTGGACGTCGAGGATCTCCGCTCGGGCGCGCTCAGGGTCGTCGGCGACCAGCCGCTCGGCGAGCTCCGACTTGAGCGCGATGACCGAGAGGCTGTGGCCGAGGGTGTCGTGCAGGTCCCGGGCGATCCGCGCGCGCTCGTCGGCGACCGCGAGCTCGGCGAGCTCGATGCGGGCCTCCTGGAGGTCACGACTCGACCGCCCGAGGGCGGACAGCGCGAAGAGCGTGAGGCTGATGGTGACGACCGTGACGCCTACCGTGAGGCCGGCCGCCCAGTCGGAGGCCGCGATCCCGGACAGGAACGCCGCGAGGCCGACCGCCATCACGCCACCCACGGCCACGCGCTCGCGGCCGAGGCGCGCGAACGCGATGCCGGAGTAGAAGAAGAGCGCGATCCCCTCGGTGGTACCGAAGACGGCGGCGACCACCACGGCGATCACGGTCATCGCCACCGCCGCGGCCGCGACCCATCGCCCGGCTCCGGGCCGCCGGAACGGGGAGCCGCGGAACAGCACCGCGAGGACGGCGCCGAAGATCGCCCAGCCCACGAGCAGGAGCGCCGTTGCGGGCGGTGCCGGGGGATGCGCGAGCATCGACACGAGCGGCGACAGCGTGAAGAACGCGGTCCCCGCGATGAAGATCGCCCGCAGGAACGGACGGTGCGCGCCAGGCCCGCCGATCGCCTCCCCGAGGAGTGCCGGCGGCGCGAGCCCGTCGTCGTCCACCCGGCTCATGTCGGCCCGCATCAGGCGCGGCCGGAGCGCTCGTCCCGTGCGTAGCGCCAGGCGGCAGCTGCCGCGAGGGCCACGGTCCAGGAGGCGAGGACGATGACGTCGACGACGTCCGGCGCACGCCCGGAGAGTGCGGCTCGACCGAGGCTGGCGAGGTGGGACGACGGGAGCACGCGACCGATGGTAGCGAGTGCCGGCGGAAATGCATCCAGCGGGGCGAAGAGACCGCCGAGGATCGCGAGCGAGAAGTAGACCAGGACCATCCCGCCCTGGGCGCTCTCCACGCCGAGCAGGTAACCAAGGAGGAGCCCGAGGGCCGCGAACGGGACCGCGGCCATCGCGAGCGTGGCGACCAGGACGAACCACGAGACGGCCGGCAGGTCCACGTGGTTGACGGCGACCCCGGCGACAGAGACGAGAACGAGCGCCGGCACCGTCAGGACGACTGCGGAGATGACCTTCGCCGCAACGTAGGCCGGGCCGGGCAACGGCGTGACGCGCAGTTGACGTGCCCAGCCGCCGCGCCGCTCCGCGGCGATCGGAGCCGCCTGGCTCATCGCCGCGCCGATCGCACCGTAGGCGGCCATGGACACGAGGAAGTACGCCGGCCACGCGAGGCCGTCGAGGGTCCCGGCGCCGCCGGCCTGCGGCAGGACCGCCGTGTACAGGACGTAGATCAGGACCGGGAAGGCGATCGTGAACACGAGGTACCGTCGGTTGCGGAGCGTGCGCCGGATCTCCATGCGGAGATAGGCGACGAGCGGCGCCCGGGACGGGACGGCCGGGACGGGAAATGCGAGCATGGGGAGCCTCCTGACGAGCGTGTGCTGGGGGTGGTCCGGGTCGCGCATCGGCGGTCGGCTGCTCTCAGGCGCGGGCAGCCCCGGTCAGCGCGAGGAACGCGGCCTCCAGGTCGGCGCCGATCA
Source organism: Chloroflexota bacterium (assembly GCA_029778235.1). Classification (GTDB taxonomy): domain Bacteria; phylum Chloroflexota; class Limnocylindria; order Limnocylindrales; family CSP1-4; genus CAIYQJ01. The sequence continues at coordinate 3,812 of JAKOQS010000029.1, forward strand.
CCTCGAGACGATGGAAGGCGAACCCCCCGGCCACCAGCGCCCGGACCGTCGCATCCGCATCGCGGGTCGCGATCGAGACCTCCTCGCCCTGTCGCTCGAGATCGACCACGCCTGGCAGCGCAGTCAGCGCGGCGTCGGCGTCGGGGCCGGCCGGGGCTGCGAAGCGCACGGTGCGATCCGTGACCGAGCCCTTGAGCGCCGGGGGCGACCCGTCCGCGACGACGCGTCCGTGATCCAGCACGATCACGCGGTCGGCCACCTGGTCCGCCTCGTCGAGGTAGTGGGTCGCGAAGAGGACGGTGCGGCCCTCCGCGGCGAACCGGCGCATGTCGCTCCAGAAGCCGCGACGGCCGTCGACGTCCATGGCGACCGTCGGCTCGTCGAGGAAGACGAGGCCCGGGTCCCCGGCGATCGCGAATGCGAAGCGGACCCGCTGCGCCTCGCCACCCGAGAGCGTGTCCACGGTGCGGCCGACCAGGCCCCGGAGGCCGGCGCGATCGACGATGTCATCGCGGGCGGCCGGCCGCGGGTAGAGGCCGCGGGCGAGATCCACGAGCTCGCCCACCTTCGCGCCGGACGGCAGCGCGGCGGACTGGAGCATCGCGCCCACCCGACCGCTGCGGACGGCGTCGCGGGGCGCCATTCCCAGCGTCCGCGCGGTCCCGCCGTCCGGGTCCAGGAGGCCGAGCATGATGCCGAGCGCGGTCGACTTCCCGGCGCCGTTGGGACCCAGCAGCGCGACGGTCTCGCCCACGCCGATCGAGAACCCGACGCGGTCGAGGGCGACGGTCTCGCCGAAGTGGCGGGAGACGCCGTCGAAGGCGACAGCATCGGGCCGGACGGGTGCGGGTCGCACGACCTCTGAAGGCCGGGCGAGCGTGGAGCGGGGGATGACCTCTTCCATCGGGGACCTCGTGGGACGCGGGGATCGATGGCCGCACCATCGACCTCCCGCGGGCCCCCGGGAAGTCACAGCAGTCCGGTTCGGGCCATGACACGCGTCACGCCGGGGGCGACGATGCCGCGACATCGACGGGTGCCGACCGCGCCACGCGGTGGTACCATCCCGTCCGCGCCGACATAGCTCAGCGGTAGAGCAGCTGTTTCGTAAACAGCAGGTCCTCGGTTCAAATCCGAGTGTCGGCTCCAGCGATCCGAACTCAGAAGCCGGCCCGCTGGGCCGGCTTCTTGACGTCCTTCAGGGCTGGGGTGTCACTCCGGCCGGTAGGGGGCCTTGCCATCCAGGTCGCCGACGAAGTCCGGGAGGCCCGTCTGCCCGAGGACCTGGCGGATCGCCATGCTCTCGCCCGTGTGGTACCAGTAGTGGTAGGTGGTGCGGAGCAGCAGCGAGCCGTAGGTGATGCCCTTCGGCCGCCGGTCGTGCGCGGCGAGCGGCTCGATCGACGCGAGCATCTCAGTCGTCAGGCCGTCGAGCCATCCATCGGCGGCCCGCGTGATCTGGTCCCACGCGTCGATGACCTCGGCGAGCGGGGGCGCGCTCCCGGCGGCGCCGTACGCGTATGCCTTGCGGACGTCCGGCCGCGGCACCAGGCCCTGTGCCCGCCACAGCCAGTAACGCTGCTCCTGCCACGCGAGGTGGCCGACGTTCCAGCTGATG
>JAKOQS010000205.1 GCA_029778235.1 Chloroflexota bacterium
ACGGCACCACGTACGGCGGCAACCCGGTCGCGTGCGCGGCGGGCGTCGCCGTGCTCGACACGAGCGTCGGCGAGGACCGCGTCGCGAACTCCGCGGCGCGGGGAGCGGAGCTGAGGGCAGGGCTCCGGGCGATCGCCGATGCGGACGAGCGGATCGGCGACGTCCGCGGGCGGGGGCTCATGATCGGGGTCGAGTTCGTCAAGGCTAGCGCCACGCGCGAGCCCGACGGGGAGACCTGCGAGGCCGTCATCCAGGCGTGCGCCGATGAAGGCCTCCTGCTCATCTCCTGCGGCATCGAGCACAACGTCATCCGGTGGATCCCGCCGATCGACGTGACCGGTGAGGAGGTCAACCAGGCGCTCTCGACCTTCGGCCGGGTCCTCGCAGAGACGCGGTAGACGGGCCGACGCCGGCCCTTCCCCGTTCGGGCGACGGCCCGACCGTCGGCCGGCGGCCCGGCGACCGCGCGGCGGCCCGGCGGGCCCCGGTCGTCACGCGGCGCCGCGGCGGCCCAACGCTCGCAGGGAGGCAGACGATGCATTCGGACGCACAGACCGTGGACGCCTACGTGGCGTCGCTGCCCGACGATCGCCGCGGGGCGATCGAGACCGTGCGGAGGGTGATCGCCGCGAACCTTCCCGCTGGCTTCGAGGAGTCGATGGCCCACGGGATGATCGCCTGGTCCGTGCCGCTCGAGGTCTACCCGGACACGTACAACGGCGAGCCGCTCATGTACGCGGCGCTGGCGTCGCAGAAGCGGCACATGTCCGTCTACCTGCTGGGCGTCTACGGGAGCGAGGACCTCCGGGAGCGGTTCCTCGCCGAGTACCGGGCCACCGGCAGGCGCCTGGACATGGGCAGATCCTGCGTCCGGTTCACGAAGGTCGAGGACCTCCCGCTCGACGTCGTCGGGCGGGCGGTCGCCGCGATCCCGCGTGACCAGTACGTGGCGATGGCGAAGTCGGCGCGCGCGGGCTCGCCGGGGCGGAAGCGGACGGCCTGAGGCCCGAGGGCGCCGGCGCATCGCCAGACGGAGCGGCCGGCGGTCCGACACCGGCGTCGGGCGAAACCCACCCCGGAGACCCGCCCCGGAGACCCGCCCCGGCCCGCGCGGGTCGGACGCCGGTCAGACGCCGGTCTCGGCGGCGACCCGCCCGCTCCTGGCCGCTGCCGCCAGCGCGGCGTGGTCGATCTCGGTCTGGTCCGCGTATGACGTCGCGAAGTCCGCCAGCGCGTCCGCCAGCTCATCGCCATCCCCGACGTACCCGGCGATCGCCGCCGGGTCGCCCGAGCGCGCGTGCCCGCGCGCGAGCGCCCATGCGCAGAGCCCGCCCCAGCTGGTCAGGTCGTCGTCCGACATCGCCGCCACCACGGCGCCGGCCTTCTGGTCCTGGAGCTGGCGGACGTAGAGGTGCCGGCCGCCCTTCCCGCGCGTCCAGCCGAGGAAGACGTCGCTCGCGGCCTGCAGCCGCCGCTGTCCGGCGACCACACGCTCGCCATGGTCGGCGTATGTGCTCGGTCGGAGATAGCGCTCGAGGACGGACGCCTCGGCTTCCTTGACCTGGAGGAGCAGCGGGTCGTCCGGGTCGCCGCCGCCGAAGAGCGCCGCGAGCGCGGCCAGCCCGACGCTGCCGACACCGACGACCTTGACGGCGACGTCCTCCAGGACGTAGCGATCGAGCAGGACGCGCCGGTCCTCCTGGAGCGTCAGTCGGTACGCGGCGATCGCCTCGTCGGGGATGTCCGGGTCCGCCCACTCCGGGTGCCAGATCGTGGGCGGCAGGTCCACGATCCGCCGTCGGCCATCCACGACCTCCGTGAGCTTCGGGAGCTCGTGGAAGGTGTCGTGGTGGGCGGCGGACCGCACGGTCTGCTCGAGGTACGGGCGCGCGCGCTTGTCGACGTACTCCTCGATCGCCTTCGCGTCCACGCGGGAGTAGTAGACGTCGAGCGCTCGCATCGCCGCGTACTCGGCCATGTGGCGCGCGTACGAGTGGACGGCCGCGTGAACGGCGTGATGTCCCTGGTGGCGGTCGAACCCGCGGTCGCGGGCCGCCACGACGAGGCTGGCGACGAGCCGCTCGAGGTCCCATTCCCACGGGCCCGGCAGCGTCTCGTCGAAGTCGTTCATGTCGAAGAGGAGGTTCCGCTCGGGCGACGCGAAGAGCCCGAAGTTGGACAGGTGCGCGTCGCCGACGAGCTGGGTCTCGATGCCGCTCACCGGCGTGGCCGAGAGGTCGGCGGCCATCGGGAGCGCGGCCCCGCGATAGAACGTGAAGGGAGAAGCGAGCATCCGCCCGTAGCGGATGGGCACGAGCTCGGGGACGCGCGTGGCCGCCTGCTCCTGCAGGAGCGCGACCGGGTCGGGGCGGTCCGCCGCCGGCCGCCACCCCGCGTGGGCGGCCGGGGGCACGCGCCGGCGCGCTTCCGCGCCGGCGCGTGCCCTCTCGGTCCGCGACGTGAGGGTCATGCCTGGCCGGCCCCGGCCCCTCCGTCGGCCGCGGGCGCGGGCGGGTCGGATGCCGGTGCGGGGCCCTCGCCCGCGGGCGCGGGGCCATCGGCAGGCGCCTTCGGGGCGGCCGCCGGGGCGAGGGCGTTCACGGCGTCGTCGATCGTGGGGTAGATGTGGGCCGGGTCCACCCCCAGGCGTGCCGCGTCCACGTGCTCGGGGAACGCGTCGGTCCGCAGCCGCGCGATCGCCGGCTCGATCCCGTGCTTCTTGAGGAGGTCACCCGCGAGCTTCAGCGCGTTGGCCCCCGTGTAGTCGATGTCGTCCATCGCCTCCGCGTCGAGCACGAAGGCCTTCGGCGGGTCGTCGGCCTCGACCACGTGCTCGCGCACCCAGTCGCGGAAGGTGGCGGCGTTGGCGAAGTACAGCGGCGCGTTGAGGGCGGCGACCATCACGCCGGGCGTCTCGACCGGCGACAACGCCTTGCTGCCGAGCGGGACCCAGCTCGTGGTGCCGGGGATCTTGCCCAGGCGGACGACGCGCGGCCGCGCGCTGATGCGCAGGCGCTCGACGACCGCGAGAGTGATCGCGATGAGGATGCCGAACTCGGTGCCGATGACGATCACCGCGACGAGAGTGAAGATGGCGAGCGCGAACTCGATCTTGTCGAACGGCCAGACGTCCGCGATGGCGCGCAGCCGGATGATCCGCGAGCCCACGTAGGTGAGGATCGCGCCGAGGGTCGCCTTGGGCAGATCGGCGAGCGCACTCGCGAAGAAGAGGATGAGGACGACGATGACGCCGACCGCCACGAGGCTGGCGATCTGGGAGCGGCCGCCCGAGTTCGCCACGACCGCGGTCCGGGGCGGGCTCGAGTCGACCGGGAACGAGCCGATGACCGACGCGGCCGCCGAGCCGACGCCGATCGCGAGGAAGTCCTTGTTCATGTTCACGTCGTAGCCGCCGATGTCGGCGAACGAGCGCGACGTCGCGGCGGTCTGCATGAGGCAGACGAGGACGACGGTCAGGGCCGTGGGGAAGAGGGCGACCATCACGCTCGGGTCGAGGGTCGGCACCGCGAGCGGCGGGAGGCCCTGCGGGAGCGCACCCAGGACCACGACGCCCTTCGCCGCGAGCCCGAGCCCCACGCTGACGATGAGCGACAGGATGAGGCCGATGAGCGCGCCCGGGATCTTGGGGTTGATCTTCTCGCTGACGACCACGATGGCGAGGACGACGGCCGAGATCCCGATCGCGTACCAGTTCCAGTCCTGGTAGCTCTGGAAGATGTGCACCACCTGCTCGAGGTAGCCGCCGGTCCCCTTCGACACGCCGAACATGTCGGGCAGCTGGCCCACGATGATCGTGATCCCGATGCCGGCGAGGAAGCCGGTGGTCACGGGCGTGGAGAGGAGGTCCGCGATCCAGCCCATCCGCAGGAGGCCGATCGCGATGAGCAGGGCGCCGACCATCAGCGCCAGCAGGATGATGTCCTGCGTGTACGCCGCCGTCCCTGCGACGGCGACGCCGGCCACGCCGGCCGCGAAGATCGGGGCGATCGTGGAATCGGCGCCCACGGACATCTGCCGGCTGGAGCCGAAGATCGCGATGGCGAGGCCGCCGGCGATGAACGCGTAGAGGCCCGTCTGGACGGGCATCCCTGCGAGCTGCGCCGTGGCCATCTGCTCCGGGATGGCGATCGCGACGAGCGTGATGCCCGCGATGATGTCCCCGACGATCCAGGCCATCTGGTAGCCGGTGAGCGACGAGAAGATCGGCCACTCGCCGCGCTTCTTCCGCGCGACGGCCGGCGCCGGGCTGGCTGCAGCCATCAGAGCCTCCTCCCACGGGGCGTCCGGCGTCGCCCGCGGCGACGTGACGTCCCTCCCCGGCGCGCATCCTACGCGTCTCCCGGACCCCGGCGCCATCCCTCGATGCGCGCGACGGCCGGGTCGCCAGCACGACGAGCGCGAGCCGACCGCCTGGTCCGGGCACGACCTAGGGCCGCGGCTGCTCCCCGGTCCGCCGCAGGATCGCCTCCACGGTCTCCTCGACCGTGAGCTCCCCGTGGTCGACCACGACCCACCCCTCGGTCCGAAGTCGGTCCACGTGCGGGCGCACGGTCGCGTACGCGACCGGCAGCGCCTCCTCGATGTAGCCGGCCTCGGGGCCGTGGCCGGATCGAGCGCGAAGGCGGCCGAGCGCCACGGCCTGCGGCGGCATGAGCAGGACCCGATGGACGCGCGGCCGCGCGGAGAGCGCCGCGTACTCGGCGAGGAGGAACGGGTCGGGGAAGTCGTCGAGGATGACAGCGAAGCCGGACGCCGCGTATGCCTCAGCCATCCGGATCGCGACGCCGCGGGCGAGCGCGACCTGGTGCACGATCTCATCCGTCCACTCGGGCGCCGGCAGCGCGAGGCCGGAGACGACCATGTGGCGAAGGTCGTCCACGGGGATGTGGACCGAACGCTCGAACCGACCGGCGAGCGCGCGGCTGGTGGTCGTCTTCCCGACCGCGGGAGGCCCCACGACGAGGAAGACGGGGGCCGGGACCGTCTCCTCTGCCCCGTCGGGCCCCGGCCCGCGCGCGCGATCGGTCCCGTCGTCAGGCACGCGAGACGATCCGCGAGGCGAGGACGATGAGGACCGCGAGCGCGAGCGTCGTCTGGAGCATCATCGCGAGCTTGGCCCTGGTGTCCACGGGCATCTCGGTGGTGGGACCGAACGTGGCGGTCGTGTTGAACGAGAGGAACACGTAGTCCACGAGACCCGGCTCCCAGCGCGCGTCGCTGCGGGGCGGGAACGCGAAGGCCCCGCCGGGCGTGAGGGCGTCCACGATCCAGTACCAGGCGGAGAAGACGGCGATGTCGAGCAGCAGGACAGAGACGAGGTCGCCGAGGTACCACAGCGGCTGATCCTGCGCGCGGCCCATGCCCACGACGAGGAGGAGGACGTACACGACCAGCTGGATGGTCAGCACCACGAGGTACAGGCCCAGGAGCCGGATGGCGAGGCGGCGGCGGCCCGCCCTCCACGCGCCGAGTGCGAGGAGCGCGATGACCACGTACAGGCTGACGGCGAC
>JAKOQS010000206.1 GCA_029778235.1 Chloroflexota bacterium
CGCAGGGCGCCCTCGCGCTCGGCTCGCCGCGTCTCCTCGGCGCGGACCACCGCAGCGAGCGCCTCACCGGCGGCGCGGCGGCGCGCGCGGAGCGCAGCGAGCTCGGCGAGCGCCTCGGTCCGCGATGCGTCGAGGACCGCGAGCTCCGACTCCACGTCGAGGTCCGGCGGGGGCAGGGGCAGGGAAAGAGCGCGCCGGTGGTCGGCGAGGGAGGCCTCGGCAGCCGCGCGCTCGCTCGTGAGCCGCTCTCCGTCCCGGGCGACGGCCTCCGCCTCAGCGTCAAGGCGGGTCCGCCGGAGCCGGATCTCCGCGAGGCGGCTCCGCGCGGCGTCGTGGGCGGCACGCCGCTCCCGCTCCTCCGCGTCACGCTCGGCGAGCATCCGGCCCGCGGCCGCGGCGGCGGCCTCCGCCGTCCGCTCGGCCTCCTGCGCCGCATCCGCCTCCGCCCGAGCCCTGGCGAGCTCGGCGGCGAGCGCGGCGACGCGTCCGGCGGCGTCGTGCCATCGGTGGTGGCCGCCGGCGATCACGATCGCGGCCAGGTCGTCCCCCGCACGTGCTCGCGACTCCTGCTGCTCGGCCTGGGCGGCGAGCCTGCGGGCCTGCGGCCGCAGCTCGGAGACCAGGTCGGAGACGCGCGCCAAGTTCGCCTCTGCCTCGGCGAGCTGCTCGACCGAGCGGCGTCGACGACGGTCATGGCGCCGCACGCCGGCCACCTCCTCGAAGAGCGGACGCCGCTCCTCGGGGCGCAGCGCCAGGGCCTGGTCCACCATCCCCTGCCCGATGAACAGGAACGCGTTCTCGGCCAGGTTGGCGCCCTCGAGGAGATCCTCGAGGTCGCGCAGGCGCACGCGCTGGCGGTTGATGAGGTACTCGTTCTCTCCGGAACGGTAGAGCCGCCGGCCGACCTCGACCGTGGTGAACTCGACGGGCAGGAGACCGTCAGCGTTGTCGAGCGAGAGCGTCACGTCCGCCATCCCGACCGCGGAGCGGCGGTCCGACCCGGCGAAGATCACGTCCTCCGAGCGGCGCGACCGCAGCGCGCGGCCCTGCTCGCCGAGGGCCCACCGCAGCGCGTCGGCGAGGTTGCTCTTGCCGGAGCCGTTGGGACCCACCACCGCGTTGATCCCGGGGCCGAGCTCGATGACGGTCCGCTCTGCGAACGACTTGAACCCCTGCAGGCGCAGGGAGGCCAGGCGTGCCGCGCGGCTCACGGGAGCGGGTCGCCCGGCGCCGCGTCCGAGGCGTCGGCCTCGGTGGCCCCAGGACCACCATCGCCGCTCCCGTGCGTGGCCGCACCGCGCTCGAGCACCGCGATGGCCTCGGCCGCGGCGGCGGTCTCTGCGACCCGGCGGGACTCCCCCTCCCCCTCGCCCATGATCCTCTCGCCGAGCACGACCGCGATCCGGAACGTGCGCCGGTGGTCGGGGCCGCTCGCGTCGACGAGCCGGTACTCAGGTCGCGCGCCGTAGGTGCGCTGTGCGATCTCCTGCAGGCGGCTCTTGGGGCTCTTCAGGCTCGCCTCGGGCAGGTCGGCCGTGATCTCGGGCCAGGCGAGGTCGCGCAGCCAGGCGCGCGCCACGTCCCACCCGTGGGCCAGGAAGATCGCGCCGACGACCGCCTCGAACGCGGCGGCGAGCAGCGCGGGCCGACGGCGGCCGCTGATCTGCGCCTCGCCCTCGCCGAGCATGAGGTACTCCCCGAGGTCGATCCGTCCGGCCAGGCGCGCGAGCCCACCGGAGCTGACGACGGCCGCACGGCGTGCGGAGAGAACACCCTCGTCGTCGGCAGGGTGGCGCGAGAAGAGCGCCTCGGTGACCGCCAGGTTCACGACGGCGTCGCCGAGCAGCTCGAGCCGCTCGTTGTGCCCGCTCGCCTCGTCGGGGTGCTCGTGGAAGTAGCTGCTGTGGACCAGCGCCTCGACGAGGTGCGTCCTGTCCCCGGGCGGGAGCCCGAGCCGCGTCGCGAGGCGTTCGGCCTGCTCCGCCGGCTGGATGGGGACCCTCCCGTCAGGAGGCGTGCTCGTCGATGTAGTCGACGGCGTCCTGCACGGTGCGGATCTTCTCGGCGTCCTCGTCCGAGATCTCCGTCCCGAACTCCTCCTCGAGGCTCATGATGAGCTCCACGAGGTCGAGCGAGTCGGCGTTGAGGTCATCGACGAACGACGCCTCGGGCGTGACCGCTTCCTCGTCGACGCCGAGCTGTTCGACGACGATCTTCTTGAGTCGCTCGTAGGTGGTCGCCACAGGTCCTCCCTCGGTCGGTCGTGCCGGGCCGCGCGGCGGCTCCGTCGACGTCCCCTCCTCGTCTATGACGTCCCCGCGGCCTGCTCCCTCGCGATGGTCCCGAGGATCCCATTGACCAGCCGTCGGGCCGGGTCTCCGCTGTACGTCCGGGCCAGCTCGACCCACTCGGCGATCGCCACCGGGGCCGGCGTCGCCGGCGAGTGTAGCACCTCGCACACGGCCACACGGACGATGGCGCGGTCGATCGGCGCCATCTGGACCACGGGCCACCGGGGCGCCACGGCGGCGATCCGCGCGTCGATCCCGTCGCGGTGAACGACGGTCTCGCGGACGAGGTCGCGCGCATACACGGCGGCGACCGGGTCGGCTTCCGTCTCCGCGAGGTGGCGCTCCAGGATCGTGGTGGCGGTCCGCTGGCCGAAGTCCGCCTCGAAGACCGCGGCGAGGGCCAGGCGGCGTGCGGCCCGGTGCGCGGCGACGAGATCCGGATCCCCGACGTGCCGCCCCCGGCGACCGCTCACTCGCCGACGCCGTCGACGACCACGGTCACCTCGGCGAGTCCAAGGCCCAGGAGCCGCTCGACCGTGGCCGCCACGGCCTCGCGGACGTCACGGCCGACCACGCGGAGGTCGTGCCCCGGCCGACCCACGATGGTGATCCGGACGTGCAGCCCGTCCGCCCGCTCGCGGATCTCCACGGCGGGAGGTGCGAGCCGCGCGAGCAGCGCCGGCCCACCGCGGCCGACCCGCACGACCCCGGGCGCCCCAACGGCGGCGCGCCGCACCATCCGCGCGACCACCGAGTGGGCGACCGAGACGGTCCCCGTCACGACGACTCCTCCCCGGGCGCGGCCGCCGCCGTCGCCGGCGCATCCGCCTCCGACGCGGCGTCCTCGCGGTCGTCGCGCGTCTCGGGCAGGCGTCCCGGGCCGCCCGACGCGAACGCCTCCGCGATCCGCTCCGGGATGCGTGCGCGCGCGGCTGCCGCGGCCACGGCGACGCCGTAGGTCACGAACCGCCGCTTGGAGCGCCCGTGGGTGATGAGGACGGTCCCGCGGACGCCGAGGAGCGGCGACCCACCGAGCTTCTCGTAGTCGAAGGTGGCGCGGATCCGCTCGATCCCGGGCTTGAGGAGCGCGTACGCGATCGGCCCCCGGGGCGCCTTGCGAAACTCCGCGCGGAAGAGGTCGAAGATGAAGCTCGAGAGACCCTCGAAGAACTTCATCGTGACGTTCCCGAGCATCGCGTCGCACACGACGACGTCGGCGGGATGGTGCACGAGATCCTTGCCCTCGACGTTGCCGATGAAGCGGAGCGTGGAAGCGTCGAGCAGCTCCGTCGCACGCTGCACGCGCGCGTCGCCCTTCCCCTTCTCCTCGCCCAGCGAGAGGAGCGCGACCGTCGGGGAAGCCACGCCGGCGACCCGCTCGGCGAACAGCGCCCCCATGTGCGCGTACTGGAAGAGGTTCTCCGCCGTGGAGTCCGGGTTCGCGCCGATGTCGAGGAAGACCATCGGCCCCTTGGAGGTGATGAGCTGGACCGCGAGCGCAGGGCGGTCCACGCCGGGGAGCCGGCCCAGGCGCAGGACGGCTGCCGCCATCCCCGCGCCGGTGTGGCCGGCCGTGAGGACCGCGTCGGCGCGACCCCGCTTCACGAGGTCCATGGCGACCAGGATGGACGCGTCCTTCTTGGTCCGGAGCGCGACCGCGGGCGCCTCGTCCATGCCGATGACCGACCCGGATCGCTCGATCGTGACGTTCGACGGCAGCGGGCCGCCCGCGCACGCGTGGATGGCCGCCTCGTCGCCGACGAGGATGACCTCGTCCGCCGGACTCTGGCGTGCGAACGTGAGCGCGCCGACGACGATCTCGAGGGGCGCGTGGTCGCCGCCCATGGCGTCCACGGCGACCCGGACGGGACGCGATGCGTCGTCCACCCGGACCGTGGCGAGGTCCACGTCGTACCTCCCGTGCGGCGCGGGGCCGTCAGCGCTCGGTGGAGCCCTCCGACGCCTTGCTCTTGATGCGCAGGACCTGGCGGCCGCGATACCAGCCGCAGTTGGGGCAGGCGTGGTGGGTCAGCCGTGGCTGGTGGCAGTGTGAGCACTCGACGAGATGAGGCGTCGTGATGGCGGCGTGGGCGCGGCGATCGCCCTGGCGGGCGTGCGAGACCTTCCGCTTCGGCAGGCCCATCGGTCTGGGGACTCCTTTCGGCCGGGCGCACCCGGGCGTGATGGCGCGGGAGAGGGCGTGGCGTACCGGGCCACAGGGACCGGGGGCCGGACGGGAAGTCTAGCCTGTCGCGTCGTCCGCGTCGACCCGGAGCCCGCGGAGCACCTCCAGCCGAGGGTCGATGGGTGCGTCGGGATGGTCGTGATCGCCGACCGCGAGCTCGCCGCCGCAGACCGCGCACAGCCCCGGGCAGTCGGGCCGGCAGAGCGGCGCGATCGGCTCGGCGAGCGAGATCGCCTCGCGGACGAGCGGCTCGAGGTCGAGCTCATGGTGATCGGAGAGACGGACGACCTCCGGGTCCGCGGATGTGTCCACCGGGAGCCCGGACGTGAGGTCGATGCTCGGGAGCGCCTCCTCATCGATCTCGACCTCGATGGGGACCTCCACGTCCCGCAGGCAGCGCGAGCACGTCTCGGCGAGCGACGCGGCGAGACGCCCCGTGACGAGAAGGCCGCGGTTGGTGCGGGCGAGGCGGATGGAGCCCTCGACCGGGCGGCCGAGGACCAGCCCGTCGTCGAGGGGGAGCACGAGGTCGTGGACGGCGACGTCCCGGTGCGATCCGGGGCCCTCGCCCAGCAGGCCGGCGACGTTGACCTCGAAGGCCGACGTCCGCTCCCTGCGGGTCACCGCCGGCGGCGGGTCCGCTGGACCGCCTCGGGATCGGGCTCGGGCCAGCCGGACACGTAGCCCGCGTCCACCGGCTCCGGCGCCGGCTCATCGTCATACGCCGGCCCGGGCTCCATGTCGGGGATGTCCTGCTCGTCGGGCATCGCGGGCGCGCCCGCGACGACGACGGGGGCGACGGGCTCGCGGAGCTGCGCACGTCGCTCGTCGAGGAGCGCGATCCCGCGCTTGATCCCCTGCAGCGTGCGGACGATCTCGCCCTCGAGCGTGATGAGGATGGATGCGGCGTACTCGTCGGCTCCCCTGCGGACCTCCTCCGCGTCGACGTCGGCCTGCTCCAGGATGCGGGCGCTCTCCTCCTGCGCCGCCCGGGTGAGCTCGCGCTCCTCGATGAGGAACGCAGCCTGCTCCTGGGCGCGCGCGATGATCTCCTCCGCCTCCCGCTGGGCCCGCTCGATGATGCGCTCGCCCTCCGCGCTGATCCGTCGGGCCGACTGGACCTCCTCCGGGATCGCGTGGCGCAGCTCGTCGATGAGGTCGAGCGCGGCGGTCTGGTCCACGACGACGTTGGTCGTCAGCGGGAGCTTGCGGCCGTTGGCCACCATGGACTCGAGCCGTTCGACGAAGAACATGATGTCGATGGCTCGGCCCTCCTCCCGCTGGCGCATCGGTGCGTGGCCCGCGACCCGGCCGCGGCGCCTCCAGTCGCGAGTATAGACGCGTCGTTGTCAGTCCTCGGCCGGTCTCCGCCCCGTCACGCCCGGGCCGCCCGCCGTCAGCCGTGCCAGCACGGCGGTGGGCACCAGCGGCGCCACGTCGCCCCCGAACCGCGCGATCTCCCGCACCAGGCTCGACGAGAGATAGGCGTGCTCGAGGGCCGTCATGAAGAAGACCGTGTCCACCTCGGGCGCCATCTTGCGGTTCATGTGCGCCATCTGCAGCTCGGCCTCGAAGTCCGCGACGGCCCGCAACCCGCGGATGAGCCACCGGGCGCCGATCCGCCGGCACAGGTCCACCGTCAGGCCGTCGAATGCGACGACCTCGATGCGGTCGCGATCCTCGCCGAGCGTCTCCGCGATCGAGGCACGGATCGTCTCGACACGTTCGTCGGCCGGGTCCACGGTCGCCTTGCGCGGGTTCACGAGGACCGCCACGACGACGCGATCGAAGGCCGCGACCGCGCGACGGAGCACGTCCACGTGGCCGTTCGTGATGGGGTCGAAGGAGCCGGGGTAGACCGCGATGCGCATCAGGCGTCCTCACGGCGGTAGAAGGCCACGGCGGTCTCGCCGAACCGTCGCGTGCCCTCCGATGCTAGCAGCCCGACCACGGCAGGCGGCGCGTCCTTCCAGAAGTGGGTCACGATCACGCGGCCGCCGGGCGCCACCACGGCGGGTGCCCCGGGCGACTGGTCGCCCAGCCGAGCCACGACCGCCTCGCGCAGCGCCCGCTCGGCGTACGGCGGGTCCACGACGACGAGGTCGAACGGCCATGCCGTCGCGCCATCGGTGCCCGGGCCGTCCGCCAGGTAGCGGGAGACGTCGCGCCGCACGACCACCGCCCGCTCCGCCAGGCCCGTCCGCCGGAGGTTCCCGGCGATCGCGCGGACCGCCCGCTCTTCCCGCTCCACGAGGACCGCGCGGGCTGCGCCGCGCGAGAGCGCCTCGATCCCCGCCGCCCCGCTGCCCGCGAAGAGGTCGAGCACGGCGGCGCCGGACAGGTGCGGCTCGAGGACGGCGAAGACGGCTTGCTTCACGCGGTCCGCGAGCGGGCGCGTGCCCGGGCCCGGGGCGACCAGTCGGATCCCGCCGGCGCTTCCCGCGATGACCCGGCCCGCCTCGGCCACGGCCTACGCGGACCCCGTCGTCTCGTCGGGGTCGCCGGCGGCGATCCGCGCGAGCCACCCGCCACGGAGCTCCGCGGCGAGGCGTGCCGTGAGCGGCAGCCGGAGATCCCCGGCCTCGTCCACGAGGTCCTCGGCGACGGCGCGAGCCCGGACGGCCAGGTCGCGGTGGCTCTCATCCTGCAGCGATGCGACGCGCAGCCGCGGCAGGCCGCTCTGGTCGAAGCCGAGGACGTCGCCCTCCTTCCGCAGCCGGAAGTCCTCCTCCGCCAGGAGGAACCCGTCGCGGGTCGCGCGGATCGCCGCGAGCCGCGCGAACGCGGTGGTCCCGTCCGCGGCGTCGGAGACGAGGACGCAGTACGACTCGACCGTCCCCCGCCCCACCCTGCCGCGGAGCTGATGGAGCTGGGCGAGCCCGAACCGGTCGGCGCCCTCGACGATCATCATCGTCGCCTCGGGGACGTCGACGCCCACCTCCACGACCGTCGTCCCCACGAGCACGTCCAGGTCGCCGTCTCGGAACCGGGCCATCACGGCGTCGCGGTCGGCCGCCTTCATGCGCCCGTGCACGAGGCCCACGCGGAGCGGGGCGAGCAGCACGGCAAGCCGCTCGGCCTCGGCCGTCGCGGCGACGGCGTCGTCCGCCGGGCCCGGACCCTCCGCGTCGCTCGCCTCGGGGTCGGCGTCGCCGATGTGCGGGACCACCACGAAGGTCCGGCGCCCGTCCGCGGCCTGGCGTCGGACCCACGCCCACGTGGAGTCGAGGTCGTCCGGGCGCTTGATCCCGGTCCGGATCGGGACGCGGCCGGCGGGTGGCGTCCGCAGGTCGGAGACGTCGAGGTCCGCGTAGAAGACCTGGCCCAGCGTCCGGGGGATCGGCGTCGCCGTCATGAGCAGGAGATGCGGGGCGCCCTCCGTCGCCTTCGCCTCCAGGGCGGCGCGCTGTGCGACCCCGAACCGGTGCTGCTCGTCGATCACGGCCAGGCGGAGCCGACGGAAGTCCACCGACTCGGAGATCAGCGCGTGCGTGCCGACGACGATCCCCACGTCTCCGTCCCTGATCCGGGCCCGGGCCGCGTCGGCCTCCTTCCCGCGCATCGAGCCCGACAGGAGCTGGACGGCAGGCCGGTCCTCGTCCGTCGGGAACAGCGACCCGATCAGGGACGTCACCGTGACCGCATGCTGGCGCGCCAGCAGGTCCGTCGGCGCGAGGAGCGCGGCCTGGCCGCCGTCGAGCGCGACGGCCGCGAGCGCGTACGCCGCGACCGCCGTCTTCCCGGAGCCCACGTCGCCCTGGAGGAGCCGCACCATCGGGCGCCGCCCCGCGAGGCCCTCGGCGATCGTGGTCATCGCCTCCGACTGGTCGGCCGTGAGGTCCACGTCCGCCCCCACGCGTCCACGGAGCGCCTCCACGATCGCATCGCGGATGCTGCGGTCCGCGGCCGGGCGTACCTGCACGCGCGCGGCCGACTCCCGGGCCAGGCTCCGTCGCCGCATGACCATCCCGAGCTGCAGCGCGAGAAGCTCGTCGAATGCGAGCCGATGGAGCGCCGCCTCCATCCCGGCGTCGTCCTCGGGGAAGTGGACGGCGCGGAGCGCCTGCGCGATCCCCACCACGCCGGCCTCCCGGGCGACCGCCGACGGAAGGTACTCGTCGATCGCGTCGGCGTAGAGGTCGAGCGCATCGTGGATGGCGGTCCGAAGCCGCGCCGGGGTCAGGCCGGATGTCGTGCGATAGACGGGGACGATCCGTCCGGCGTGGAGGAGCTCGCCCCCGGTGTCCAGCTGGAACTCCGGGTTGTCGATGACGAGGGCGGAGCCTCGCACCTTCACCTTGCCGCTGAGGACGACCGAGTCTCCCGGCTTGAGCTTCTTCTCGATGAACCGGCGCCCGAACCAGACCGCGGTCGCATCGCCCGTCCCGTCGTGGATCGACGCGACGGTCCGCTCGACGCGGCGACGGAACGTGGGCTCGACATGGATCTCGCGGACCGTCGCACGCACGCTGACCGCGGTCCCGATGACCCCCGCCGCATGCCAGATCTCGAAGAACGTGAAGAGGCGCGTGAGGTCCGCGTACTTCCGCGGCAGGTGGTACAGGAGATCGCGCACGGTCCGGATCCCGAGCCGACGCGCGGGCCTGGCCAGCCACGCGCCGGCCGGGACGACCGAATGCTCGAGCACGTCGTCGAGGGAGCGCTCCCGGGACGGCGGCGGCCCCGCGGCCGCGGCGCGGCCCCTACTCCGCGGCGAGGAGGAAGGCGTAGTGCGCCTGCCCGCCACGGACCACCTCGACCTCGACCCCCGGCACGTGCTCCGCGACCCGCCGAGCCACCTCCTCGGCGCCCGCGAGGTCCACGCCGTCGCCGTAGTACACCGTCAGCAGCTCGAACCCGGGACGGAGCGCGTCCACGCCGGCGAGGACCGCCCGCTCACGGTCGGCATCGGTGGCCACGAGCCCGTCGTCGGGATCGAGGACGATCGTGTGACCCCGCCTGACCTTCCGGCCGTCCACCTTGGCGTCGCGCACCGCCTCCGTGATCTGCAGCGTCTGCACGGATCGACCCGCCTCGGTCATCGGCTCGACGTTCGCGCCGCCGCCCAGGCTCGGGTCGAGCGCCAGGAGCGCCGCGACGCCCTCGGCCGCGTTGCGCGTGGGCACGACGTGCACCGGACGGTCGGTCAGCTGCGCAGCCTGCCGGGCCGCCATCACGACGTTCGGGTTGTTGGGGAGGACCAGGACCTCGTCGGCCGCGAGCGACGCGACGGCCTTCAGCAGCTCGCCCGTGCTCGGGTTCGCCGACTGGCCGCCCCGGACCACCGCCGAGACGCCGAACGACTCGAAGATCGCGGCAAGGCCGTCGCCGCTGGCGACGGCCACGACGGCGAGGGGCACGCGCTGCGTGTGCGCCCCCGATGTCGCCGTCCCGGCCCTGAAGCCAGCGGCCGCCACCTCGTCGGTGGCCGTGCGGTCGTCCGGCTCGCCCGTCCCGGCCATCTCGGCCCAGCCGGACCCGTGCGGCGCGTCGGCGCCGCCCGTCGCACCGGCCTCCAGCCGGGCCACGGCCATCGCGCCGCCCCGTCCCGCGCGCACGTCGGTCGCCTGCCGGTCGAGGTTCTCGATGCTGATCCGGCTCAGGGTCCCGAGGTCGAGACCGTACGCGATGATGGTGTCGGGCCGCTCGCTGTGCACGTGCACCTTGACGGCGCGCGCATCCCCCGCGACCAGGACCGACTCCCCCATCGCCTCGAGGCGCACGCGGATCGCGTCGAGGTCGAGCGATCGTCCCGGACCCGCTTCCAGGAGGAACATGGTCTCGTAGCCGAACCCTTCGTCGGCGTGGGCGACGACCGCGGACGGGCGCGGCCCGATCGCACGCGGCGCACCCTGGCTGGCACTCTCGTCGCCGGTCAGCTGCCGATAGGCGCCCTGCAGGACCCGGTAGAAGCCGGCCCCACCGGCGTCGACGACGCCCGCCTCCCGCAGGACGGGGAGCAACGACGGCGTCTTCGCGAGGGCGCGGTCCGCGGCCTCGAGCGCCGCCCGGACGACGACCTCGATGTCGTTCTCCCGCTCGGCGGCCTCGACCGCGGCGACGGAGGCCTCGCGCACCACCGTGAGGATCGTGCCCTCGACCGGCTTCACGACGGCCGCGTACGCCGTGCGGCTTCCCATCGACAGGGCGTTCGCGACGTCCAGGCCGTTGAACCGGTGCTTGCCCTCCAGCCCCTCGGCGATGCCGCGGAAGACCTGCGAGAGGATCACGCCGGAGTTCCCGCGTGCGCCCATCAGGGCGCCGAAGCTGATGGCGGCGGCGACCCTGTCCGCCTGGTCGCCACCGACGCGCTCACCCTCCTCGAGGGCGGCGCGGACGGTCGCGAGCATGTTCGAACCGGTGTCTCCGTCCGGCACCGGGTAGACGTTGAGCGCGTTGAGCTCGTCCACGCTCGCCTCGATGGACGCGACCGCCGACCGGAACGCTCGGAGCAGCCCGTCTCCGTCGCAGGATCGACGCGTCACTGCATACCCTCGGCGACGCTCGCGTCGGAGGCGAGGAGCGCGGCCGCAGCCGGATACCCCGCGGCGGCCGCCGTCTCGGCGGGCTCCGTCGACCCGGCCGCTTCCGTCTCCCGGTCCTCGGCCGCGGGCACGGCTGCGGCGTCGTCGCCCAGGAGCGGACCGGCGTCCGCGCGCTGCGCGGCTGCCGGCTGTGCCGGCGGGGGCGGCGCGGAGGGGCGATAGTCGAGGCCGCCGACGTGGACGACGAGGGCGTCCAGCTCGCGGCCGAGCGCTCTTCGCAGCGCATACCGGACGGCCGACTCGACCTGGCGCACGACCTCGGCGACCGGGACCCCGTAGGCGACCGTGAGGAACAGCTCGACTGCGATGCCGTCGCGCACGTCCACGCGCACGCCGGACGAGCCGAGGCCGAGCCAGCGACGGAGGCGGCCGCCGAGGTCGGCATCGGCAAGCCCCGTGACGCCGTAGCTCTCGAGCACGGCCGCGCGGACGATCTCCGAGACCGCCCGCCGTGTCACGCGTGCGCTGCCGGGGATCCGGCGCTGGCTCATCGGCACCTCGTGGGGATCCGCCCGGCGGTGGGCCGGTGCGGGTGTGCTATGATACCGCCCCGCTCACGGACGCTCGGGGCTCTGCCTCGGCGTGCTCTGCGCGGGACCCCGGCGACCACCGGGGCCGGCTCATCCACCCAACGAGGATCCGATGGCTCGTCAGTGCGCGGTCTGCGGCAAGGTCTCCATGGGCGGCTTCAATCCCCAGTCGTCCGGGATGAACCGCGTGCGCGCCCATCGCCGCTACCAGCCCAACCTCCAGCAGCTCGTGGTCGTCGAGAACGGCCGCTCGGTGAAGCGCCTCGTCTGCACGCGCTGCCGCCGCACCGCCGCCAAGGGCTGACCCCGGCGCCTTCGCGCCGCGGCCTCCACGGGCCCGCGGGACCGATCCGGGACGGACGGCCGCGGGCCTTCGTGTGTCCGCCGTCCGCCTGGACGATCGAACGCCGGCTTCCTGAGGGTCAGCGATCGGCGGTGTCCAGCCAGATCGTGAACGGCCCCGCGTTGACGAGCTCGACCTCCATCTCCGCGCCGAACCGGCCCCGCCCGACCCGCGGCCCGAGTGCCGCGAGCGCATCCGCGAACACGCCGTAGATCCGCTCCGCCTCGGCAGGCGCGGCCGCGTCGGTGAACCCCGGTCGCCTTCCGCGACGGGTGTCCGCGTAGAGGGTGAACTGGCTGACGACCAGCGCATCGCCGCCCACGTCCAGGAGCGACAAGTTCGTCCGGCCATCGGCGTCGTCGAAGATCCGCAGCTCCGCGACCCGACGCGCCAGCGCCGTCGCCGTCGCGTCATCGTCCCCGTGGCCCACGCCCAGCAGGATGACGAGCCCGCGGCCCGCAGACCCCACGACGTCGCCGCCGACGCGCACCTCGGCCCTCGCGCAGCGCTGGAGCAGCGCGCGCATCAGGCCACCACCGTGGTGCCGTCGGTCGTGGCGGCCGCGGAGTCGCCGGCCGCGCCGCCCCCGGCCGCGGAGTCGCCGGCCGCGCCGCCCCCGGCCGCGGAGTCGCCGGCCGCGCCGCCCCCGGCCGCGCCGCCCCCCTCCGAGTCCCGCGCGGCTCGCCGGGCCACGGCCGCGGCCTCGGCGGCCTCCACGGCCTCGGCATGGCGCTCGCGCACGATCGGCTCCGCGGCGACCGGCACCAGGAGGTCGTACTCCCGGGTGCCGTCCGCGTCGAGCGGCCCGTCGCCGCGCAGGAAGATCACCGGGATCCCCGCCTCCTCGAGCCGCCCCACGAGTCCGGCGCCGACCACCCTGGGAAGGGTCGCGACCCGTACCCAGCGATCCCGCGGCGCGGGCGGTCGGTCCCCGCGGAAGGCGTGTGCGAACCCCTCCTCGGCGAGGCTGCGCACGAGCCGGGTCTCGCGTCGCGGGTCCGCGCCCCGGCGGAAGAGCGCGCTGCCCACCACCAGGACGTCCGCGCCCAGGGAGCCGATGTACTCGGCCGTCTCCCTGTTCACGCCACCGTCCACGTGCAGCTCGCCGCTCCAGGGCCGGTGGTCCACGAGCCGACGCGCGCCGAGCAGCTTCCGCGCGGGCTCGCGCAGGAACGACTGGCCCCCGAAGCCCGGCTCGACGGTCATGACCATGACGATGTCCAGGTCCGCCCGGTGGGGCTCGAGAGCGTCGAGCGATGTCGCCGGCCGCAGTGCCAGCCCCGCGGCCCGCCCCGCCGCGCGGATCGCCCGCAGCGTCGGGGCGACCGGCTCGGCCACCTCCACGTGGATCGTGATGGAGTCGCATCCGGCGGCGATGAACTCCTCGACGTAGCGCGACGGCTCCGAGATCATCAGGTGGGCGTCGAACGGGAGTCGCGTCACGCGCCGGAGCGCCGCCACAGTGGACGCGCCGAACGTCATGTTCGGCACGAAGTGGCCGTCCATGATGTCGAGGTGGATCCGGTCCACACCGGCCTTCTCCGCGCGCCGGACGGCATGCGCGAGGTTCCCCAGGTCGGCGTTGAGGATGCTCGCCGCGACGAGCACCCGCCCGCGGCTCACCTCCGGCCCATCCCGCGCGGGGCCTCGCTGCGCTCGCCGCGCAGCGCCCGGGCACTCTCCTCGACGAGCAGCGCCCGTCGGCGGGCGACCGTCGGCGCCGCCGGCTCGCCGGCCCGCTCGGCTGCCAGCTGGCCGCACGCCGCGCCCACCTCGCGACCCCGGTTGCGCCGGACCGTCGTCCCGATCCCGGCCGTCTGCAGGCCGACCGCGAAGGCCTCGACCCGCTCGACCGGCGTCGCGCGCCAGGGGGTGTGCGCGACGTCGTTCATGGGGATCAGGTTCACGTGGGCCCGCCGCCCCCGCAGCAGGTCCGCGAGCGCGGCGAGGTCGGCCGCCGTGTCGTTGACGCCGTCGATCATCACGTACTCGTAGCTCACGCGACGCCCCGTCGCGGCCTGGTACTCCGACGCCGCCGCCACGACCTGTGCAACGGGCCACCGGCGGTTGAGCGGGACGAGGACGTCACGCAGGGGGTCACGCGCGGCATGGAGCGAGACCGCGAGCGTGTACTGCGGCGCGAGGCGGGTCATGCGCCGGATGCCGGGCACCACGCCGGACGTGGACAGCGTGACGTGACGGGCCCCGAGGCCGACACGCGCGGGATCCGTGATCGCAGCCGCCGCGGCCAGGACTCGGTCCAGGTTGAGGAACGGCTCTCCCATCCCCATGAAGACGACATTGGTCAGGCGGCGCCGGCGCACCGCGAGCCGGCGGACCGCGGCCCGTACCTGGTCCACGATCTCCGCGACCTCCAGGTCGCGGGTCAACCCCAGCTCCCCGGTCGCGCAGAAGGGACAGCCCACGGCGCAGCCGGCCTGGCTGGAGATGCACAGCGTGTCGCGCTCGCGCCGTTCGCCGCGCGCCGGGTAGTGCATGAGGACCGACTCGATCGTCGCCCCGTCCGCGAGCACGTGGAGCGCGCGCTCGGTCCGACCGTCGTCGGCCTCGCGCACCTCGGTGGCCACGAGCGTGTCGAAGCGGAACGCACGGTCGATCCGGGCGCGGAGCGCGGCCGGCAGGGTGCGCACGTCGTCGAGCGACCCGGCCTTCCCACCCCAGAGCCCGTCGCCGATCTGGGCCGCGCGGTACGCGGGCTCCCCGACCTCGCGGACCCATGTGCGCAGACCCTCCGGGTCCAGGCCGGACAGCCCGGGGCGGGCGGGGTCGGCAGGCTCGGCCGCCGCGCCGGCCGGAGGGCCGCCGGGCGTCCCGGAGCCGGGCTCGGCGACGTCGCCCGGCGAGCCGGGCTCGGCGACGTCCCCCTTGGCGCCCGGTGCCGGTCCGTCGCCCGGGGCGCGCCGACCGCCGTCCGTTCGCTTCGTCATCCGGGCGATTCTCGCACGGGGACCCGGACGGCGGCACCCACGATGCCGGGTCGCCCGCGGCGCAGCTCCGCCCCCGTCATCGGCCGGCCGCCGGCGAGCTGGACGCGGTCCAGTCGCAGGAGGTCGGCGACGGTCGCCAGCGCGAGCGCGTCGCCGTCCGCGACGATCGTCCCAGGCGCCGCCGGTCGCGCGTCGCCTCCATCCGACCCGCTCCCCTCCCCGCCCGCGGAGAGCGACGCCTCCAGGACGATGAGCCGGCCCTGCGGCAGCTCCACGAACGAGCCCGGCCAGGGGAGGTGGGCCCGAACGTGCCGCTCGAGCACCGCGGCCGGCGACGACGGGTCCAGGCGGCCGTCCTCGCGGCGGAGCGGGCGGGTGACCGTCGCTCCCTCCGCGGGCTGCGGGACGGCGGACAGGCTCCCGTCGAGCCATCGGGGCAGCGTCTCCTCCAGGAGGACGGCGCCATCACGGGCGAGCTCCGCCTCCAGGGCCGGGGCGGCCTCCGTGCCGTCGAGCGGCCGGCGGGAGACGGCGACGACCGGTCCCGTGTCCACGCCCGGGTCCATCGCGATGATCGTGACCCCGGTCTCACGGTCGCCGGCCGCGATCGTCGCCGGGACGGGCGTGGCGCCCCGATGCCGCGGCAGCAGGGACGGGTGGACGTTGAGGAAGCCGCGCGGCGGGATCGCCAGCAGGGCCTCGGGCACGATCCGCCCGTAGTCGGCGGCGACCGCCACGTCCGGCGCCAGGTCCCGCAGCATCCCGGGCGCGGCGCCGTCGCGGAGCGTGGCCGGCTGCCGCAGATCGAGGCCGAGCGCGCGGGCCCGCGCGGCGACGGGCGTGGGCGTCGGGACGCCGTCGCGGCCCGCGGGCCGGTCGGGCGTGGAGACCACCGCCACCGGGGCGAGGGTGGGATCCTCGAGCAGGGCGTCGAGCAGGATCAGCGCGAACGACCCGGAGCCGAAGAAGACGATGCGGGCCGCGCGCCTCGGCGTCCCGTCCGGCGATCCCCGGCCGTCCACGTCCACCGCGTCAGCCGCGGCGCGCGAGAGCCTCGCGCTCCTCCTCGTCCATCCCCTGCTCCTCGAGCCGTCCGACCGGGATGAGCTCGGTCTCCAGGTCGGTCAGGTAGTCGATGAACAGCTTGCCGTCGAGGTGGTCCAGCTCGTGCTGCATCGCGCGCCCGAGGAGCCCGGAGCCGGCGATCTTGTACTTCTTCCCGCGGCGGTCCTGGGCGACGACCCACACCTTCTCGGCGCGTGTCACGTAGGCGAAGAAGCCCGGGATCGAGAGGCAGCCCTCCAGGTCGCGGTCGTCACCGTCGGCGCGCACGATGCGCGGGTTCACGAGCTCCAAGAGCCGTCCGCCGACCTCGACGACCGCCACGTTCACCGCCTCGCCGAGCTGCGGGGCCGCGAGGCCCACGCCAGGCGCATGGCGCATCGTGTCCGTCAGGTCGTCGATGAGCTCGTGGAGGTACTTGCCGAACGAATCCACCGGCTGGCCCTTGAGACGCAGGCGGGGGTCGCCGAGGGTGAGGATGGGCAGCACGCTCATGGCGGCGAGTATAGCCGAGGGGTCCGGCGCTCCCGGGAGCCCGGGACGGGTGACGGGGCTGGGCCGGGAGCCTGCCCGGGGCCGGGGGAGGCCGGCCGGCGAGGCCGGCGGTGGCTGGCCCCGGCCGGTGTCGGGGTGATCGGCCCCGGCCGGTGCCGGGGTGGTCCGCGTCAGGAGAACGTCGCCCGGCCGGATCGGCAGGGCCGTGCGTCAGAGCAGCGACTCCGGGTCCACGTCCACGACCCACGGCGACGGCGGCGTCCCGCCGAGGAGCGCGACCGGGTCCGGACCGCGGAGCGCCACGTTCCAGCGCCAGCGGCCAGCGCGGCGCGCGACATAGGCGGGCGCAGGCCCGATGACCGTCACGCCGGAGCCTCGCGCCAGCGCGCGGTCGCGCAGCATCGCGGCCATCTCCGTGGCCGCGCGCCTGGCGGCGTCACGTTCGGGCAACGCGATGGTCAGCTTCACGAGCCGGCCGAACGGGGGCGATCCGACGAGGCGGCGCAGTGCGAGCTCGTTCGCGTAGAAGGCCGCCGTGTCGCCCGTGGCGACGGCCTGCATCACCGGGTGTTCGGGGAGGTAGGTCTGGACGATCGCACGACCCGGCCGTTCGCCGCGTCCCGCCCGGCCGATCGCCTGCACGACGAGCTGGAGCGTCCGCTCCGCCGCCCGCTCGTCGGGGAGGTTGAGCGCGACGTCCGCCGAGACGACCCCCACCAGGGTGACCTCGGGAACGTCGAGCCCCTTGGTGACCAGGCTGGTGCCGACGAGGACGTCGAGCCGGCCGTCGGCGAACGCGTCCACCACCCGCACGGCCTCGCCCTTGCGCTCGACGACGTCGCGATCGAGCCGGCCGACGCGCAGGCCCGGGAACAGGCCGCGGACCTCGCGCTCGATCCGCTCGGTCCCGCCGCCGAGATACCGCACGCGGGCTGACCCGCATCCGCGGCATCGCTGCGGCACCGGCGCCGAGGCTCCGCAGTGGTGGCATCGGAGCACGGACGCGGCCTCGTGGTAGACCAGCGGCCGGTCGCAGTCGGGGCACGCCTCCACCCGGCCGCAGTCGCGGCAGAGCACCACGGACGCCGCGCCGCGGCGGTTCATCACCAGGATCGCCCGATCGCCTGCCCCGACGTCGAGCGACGCGAGCGCGTCGGCCAGCCGGCGGGAGAGCAGGCCGCGGTTCCCGCCCGCGAGCTCTGCGCGGAGATCCACCACCTCGACCGCGGGCGGCTCCCCCGCGAGACGCGCCGGGAGCGTGACACGAGCGTACGTCCCGTCGAGCGCGCGCCCATACGTCTCCACGGCGGGGGTCGCGCTGCCGAGCACCACGGCGGCCCCGGCGAGCGCGCCGAGGCGGACGGCGACGTCGCGCGCCTGGAGCCGCGGCAGGCGATCGCTCTTGTACGCGGGGTCGTGCTCCTCGTCCACCACGATCAGCCCCACGTCCGCGAGCGGCGCCGCGACCGCGATGCGCGTCCCGACGACGACGTCCGCCCCGCCGGCGCGGATCCGCCGCCACTCGTCCGTCCGCTCGCCCTCGCCGAGGGCGGAGTGCAGCACGGCCACCTCGGCGTCGAGGTCCGCGCGGATCCGGTCGAGCAGCGGCGTCGCCAGCGCGACCTCGGGCACCAGGACGAGCGCGGGTCGCCCCGCCGCGAGCGACAGTGCGATCGCCTCGACGTAGACCGCGGTCCGGCCGCCGCCGGTGACGCCGTCCACGAGCAGCGGCCGCGGGTCGCGGGCGGCGATCGCGGCAGAAACGGCGGCCACCGCCGCGTCCTGCTCCGCGGACAGGTCCGCGCCGGCGGGCCGGCCGCCCCGCCGCCCGGCCGCGCGTCCCTCGAGAGGCCGTCGCGCCCGCTCCCGCACGTCCGCGACCGCGAGCCCACGGCGCACCAGGCCGGCCGGCACCCCGCTCCCGTGCGACGCCGCGATCCGCGTCGCGGGGACGCCCTCCGGCTCGCCCGCGAGGTCCCGCAGCGCGGAGAGCTGCCGCGGCCCGAGCCGCCCGCCCGTGACCGGGCGCCCATCATCCACCGCGGCGAGCGCCGCGCGTCCGTCCCCGGTGGCGATCAGCCAGCGGTCGTACCGCGGGCCCGCGCCCGCCGCCCGGAGCTCCCACGCGAGGTGGACGATCCCCCGGGACTCCAGGTCGTGCAGGCGGCGAAGGCCGGCGGCACGGCCCGTCTCGCCCACCAGCTCCGCGGCGGGACGCGGGCCCGCCTCCAGGCGCGCGAGGATGTCCCGCGTCCACGCGTCGTCCGGTGGGGCAGCCGCCGCGGGTGATCCGTGCGCTGCCTGCCCGCCGGCGCCGGGATCCGCCGCGGCGGGTGGGGCCGCGGGCGCCCGCTCGACGATGAGCTCCACGCGCTCGAGCGTGCCCGGGGGGAGCATCGCGCGGATCGTCGCGGCCGGCGGCGAGAGATAGGTCTCGCTGATCGAGGCCGCCAGAGCGAGCGAGAGCGCGGGCAGGACCGGCCCGTCGGCACGGAGGCGGGCGACGACGGGCTTCGTCGGGACACCCGGGTCGTCCCCGACGCGGCCGAGCACGACGCCCAGCGCGCGCCGTCGCCCGAAGTCCACCAGGACCGCCTCACCGGGCGCGACGTCGGCGGAGGCCTCCGTCAGGTGATACGTGTACGGCCGGTCGCCACCCGCGCCGGCGGCGTCCACGGCGACCGCCACCCAGGCGACCGGTCGCGCGGCATCGTCCGCTGCCGGGCGGGAGGGCTCGCCTCCGTGGGTCGCGCGCGGCGAGCGCACGCCGGCGCCCGCCCCTTCTCGCGGGGGCGGACCCGCGTCAGACCCGGAGCCGCCGGTCGGCGTTCGCGCGCTGCTCGTCGTCGATGATCCTCACGATGGCGGCGGCCGTCCGGTCGATCTCGCCGGTCCGGTTCTCGACCACGTGATCGTAGTCGTCGCGGCGCGCCAGCTCGTCCATCGCGTTGCGCTGCCGGACCTCCAGCTCGTGGGCGGACTCGGTGCCGCGCGCCCGAAGCCTGCTGAAGAGCTCCTCGGTGGACGGCGGCATGAGGAAGATCAGGAGCGCGTCGGGGACCTCCCGCTTGACCGTCGCCGCTCCCTGGACGTCGATCTTGAGGACCACGTGCCGTCCGGCCGCAAGGGCGGCCCGGACGCTGTCGCGCGGCGTGCCGTACCAGTTGCCGTGCACCTCGGCGCACTCGAGGAATCCGGCGGCCTCGCGTATCCGGGCGAACGCCTCGGGCGTCAGGAACCGGTAGTCGATCCCGTCCACCTCGCCGGGACGCGGAGCGCGCGTGGTGCAGGTCACGACATAGTGGTACGCCGCCGCGCCGGGGAGCCGGCGCATCGCGGCGATGATCGTGTCCTTCCCGACACCGGACGGGCCGCTGATGATCACGAGGAGGGCGCCCGCGGCGCCGAGGACCGGTGCCGTCATCGGCCGATCCTCCCGGGGGTGGGCAGCCCGTCGAGGGCCGCGCCACGGGCCCGCAGGCCGGCGAGGACCTCCTCGAGATCGGCGGGCAGGGGCGCCACCGCCCGGATGAGGTGGCCGTCCGCCGGCGACTGCAGCTCCAGGCGCCATGCATGCAGGAAGAGTCGGCCCAGGCCGTCGGGACCCTTGCGCGCCGTCCCGGTTCCGTACAGGATGTCGCCCGCGACCGGGTGCCCGAGGGCGGCCATGTGGACGCGGATCTGGTGCGTCCGCCCGGTGACGAGGTCCACCTCGAGGAACGTCCAGCCCGGCAGGCGCTCGCGCACCCGGTAGCCCGTGGTCGCGGGCTGGCCGTCGGAGGTCACTGCGCGCTTCAGGCGGTTGCGCGGGTCGCGGCCGATGGGCGCCTCGATCCGCCCGACGGGCGCCTCGACGGCGCCCAGGACGAGGGCGAGGTACGTCTTCTTCACGCGCCGTGCCTTCAGCTGCGCCATGAGGCTCGCCTGCGCCCGATCGTCCTTCGCGACCATCAGGAGGCCGGAGGTGTCCCGGTCGAGCCGGTGGACGATCCCCGGCCGCTGGACGCCCGCGATGCCGCCGTAGGTCGTGTCGCGCGCGAGCAGCGCGTTCACCAGCGTCCCGCCCGCGTGCCCCGGAGCCGGGTGCACAACGAGCCCGGACGGCTTGTCCACGATGAGCAGGTCGTCGTCCTCGTAGACGACCTGGAGCGGGATCTCCTCGGCCTCGAGCTGGAGCGGCGTCGGGTCAGGCACCTCGACCCGCAGCACGCTGCCGCCCGCGACGATCGCGTTGGCCTTGGTGGGCGCCCCGTCGAGGACGACGTGTCCCTCGGCGATGAGGCGCTGGACGTAGGAGCGCGAGAGCCCCGTGCGGTCGGCGGCGAACCGGTCGAGGCGCTCGCCCGCGGACTCGGGCGGGACGGACACCTCGAGGGTCCTCACCGAGCGGCTCCCCCCTCCACCGGCCCGTCCGCGGGCCCGTCGGCACCCGGCCGCGCCCCCTCGCCCCCGGGCCGGCCGCCGAACCGCTCCCCGATCGCCGGCACGAATGCCAGCACGATCAGCACGAGGATCCCGATGTCGATGCACGCGTCGGCGACGTTGAACGTGAAGAACCGCCAGTCGCCGATCCCGAGATCGACGAAGTCCACGACGTACCCGTACCGGAAGCGGTCGATCATGTTGCCGACCGCGCCGCCGAGCAGCAGGCCGAGGCCCACGGTCGCGAGCCACCCGCCGGTCCCGGACAGGCGGGCGTGCATCCAGAGGATCGCCCCGATCACGGCGAGGCTCACGAGGCCGAACAGGAGGGCCTGCTGCTGGAACAGGCCGAACAGGGCTCCCGTGTTCTGGATGTACCAGATCCGCACCCAGTCGCCGATCACCTGGACCGGCTCGCCCAGCGGGAAGTTGGCGACCACGTAGGCCTTGCTCGCCTGGTCCACGAGCACGACGATCCCGGCGGTGGCCACGAATGCGACCCAGCGCCCCACGGTGGTGCCGGCGACGACCCGGCTCACGCCGTCGCCCCCCGGCCGTGCAGCGCGTCGCGGCTCACGACGGCGCGCCGGTCCGCTGCCGGATCCCGAATCGCAGGACCCCGTCCTCGACCTCCACCTCGCCGACCGAGGCGTCGAGCGGCAGCGGCCCGACGGCTGCCGCGTCCGCGAGCGTCTCCGCGGCGATCCCCGGGACGAAGGGCGCGATCCGTGCTGCCGCGGGCGAGTCCTCGATCGCGAGGTCCACGCGGGCGTCCACGGCGAGCCCCATCTCGCGCCGCAGCTCCTGGATCGCCCGCTGCAGGTCGCGAGCCTCCCCCTCGATGCGCAGTTCGGGCGTCACGGTGGTGTCGAGGACGACGACGAGCCCGGCGTCATGCGCGACGGCCGTCCCCGGCCGCGGCGTGGAGAGGATCTCCACCTCGTCCGCGGCGAGCGTCACGCCCCCGAGCGTGACCGATCCGTCGGGGTGGTACTCGACCGCGTTCTCCCGGGCCGCGGCCATGACGGCCGGGATGGCGGGGCCCAGCTTCTTGCCGATCCGCGGCAGCAGCGGCCTGACGCGCCGCTCGACCAGCTCGGAATCGTCGGCGATGAGCACGATCTCCTTCACGTTGATCTCGTCCGCCAGGCGGCCGAGCATCTCCTCGCGGTGCCGCTCACCGGCCTCGGGCAGCGCGATCCACGCGCGGGCCAGCGGCTGCCGCAGCTTGATCCCGGCCTGACTGCGCAGCGACCGGATCAGCTCGACGGCGCGGGAGAAGACGGCCATCGCGTCCTCGAGCGCGGGGTCGCGGTAGCCGGCCATCTCGTCTCCCGGCCAGCGGGTCAGGTGGACGCTCTCCGGCGCAGCGGGATCGACCGCCACGACCAGGTTGCGATACAGCGACTCGGAGAGGAACGGGAGGATCGGCGCCATCACCCGCGCGAGCCCGGTGAGGGCCGTGTGCAGCGTGGCGAAGGCAGCGTCGCGATCGGCGACGTCCGCCGAGCGCGAGAAGCGCTTGCGCGTCAGGCGGAGGTACCAGGTCGAGAGCGCGTCGATGAACTCGGAGATCTCGCGGGCGGCGGCGTCGAGGTCGTAGTCCCCGACCCGGTCGCTCACGCGCTCGGCAAGCCGCGACAGCCGCGACAGGATCCAGCGGTCGAGCGGGAGCCGGTCGGCGAGTGCCGGGACCGGCCGGGACGGCGTCCAGCCGGCGACGCGGGCGTACGTGACGAAGAACGCGTAGACGTTCCAGAGCACGAGGAGCTCGCGGCGCGCCTCGTCCGCGGCATGCCAGCCGAACAGGATGTTGTCCTGCGGGCGGGCGTTCGCATACATCCAGCGCATGACGTCCACGCCCATGCGCTCGGCCGCCTCGTCGAACTCGATGGCGTTGCCCCAGCTCTTGTGCATGGGCCGCCCGTCCTCGCCGAAGAGCGTCGCGTAGCCGAAGATCGTCCGGAACGGCGGCTCCCGGCGCAGCACCGTGCTCATCGCGAGCAGCGAGTAGAACCAGTTGCGGAACTGGCCGGGGAAGCTCTCGGTGATGAAGTCGGCCGGGAACCAGGTCTCCCAGTAGGTCGGGTCCGTGCGGTAGTGCATCGTCGAGAACGGGACGATCCCCGCGTCCAGCCACGGGTTCCCCACGTCGCGGACCCGCTCCACGGGCGCGCCGCACCCGGGGCAGGCGATCTTCACGGCGTCCACGTACGGGCGATGGGGCGTGTGACCCTCGAGGGCCTCCCAGCCCGCCACGGCGCGCTCGCGGAGCTCGTCCCGGCCGCCGACGACCTCCACCGTCCCGCACGCACGGCAGTCGTAGATCGGCAGCGCCAGGCCCCAGTAGCGCTTCTTGCTGATCATCCAGTCGTGCATGTTCAGGAGCCAGTCGAGCTCGCGCTCGTACCCGAATGACGGGATCCACCGGATGCGGTCCACCACCTCCATGATCTGGTACCGGAGGCTCGCGTCCACCTCGTCCGGGGTCAGCTCTGCGCGCGGCCGGTCGTAGACCGGGCCCATGCTGATGTACCACTCGTCCACGAGCCGGAAGACGAGCGGCGTCCCGCACCGCCAGCAGTGCGGGTAGCGGTGCTGGTAGGGCTCCAGCCGGTAGAAGAACCCGTGGTGCTTCAGGCGCTCGAGGATCTGCTCGGTCGTGTCGCGCACGTCTCGCCCGGTGAGCGCATCGAAGCCCTCGATGAAGATCCCGTTCTCGTCGAGCGGCGCGATCATCGGCAGGCCGAGCTTCTTCCCGAGTGCGAAGTCCTCGGCGCCGCAGCCCGGCGCGATGTGGACGATCCCGGTCCCCTCCTCCTCGCCGACCTCGTCCCACAGGACGACACGATGCTCGTACGACGCGCCGTCCGGGCCGCCGCCGGCGAATGCCGCCCGCACGGCGTGGAGGTCGTCGAACGGGCCGCGGTACCGCCAGCCTTCGAGCGCCGTCCCGGGGAGCTCCTCCAGCACCTCGAACCGGCCGTGGAGCGCCTGGGCGAGCGTCCCCTTGCCCAGCCAGTAGACGCGGTCGTCCTGGCGGACCTTGACGTACGTGAGCTCGGCGCCGACCGCGGCCGCCACGTTCGAGGTCAGGGTCCACGGCGTCGTGGTCCAGACGAGCAGCGCCTCGCCGGGCCTGTCGAGGAGCGGGAAGCGGAGGGTGAGCCCGGGGTCCTCACGGTCCTGGTACCCCTCGGTCATCTCGTGCTGGCTGATCCCGGTGCCGCATCGCGCGCACCAGGGCATGGTGTCGTGGCCCTTGTAGAGCCACCCGCGGCGATGGCACTCGGCGAGGAACGCCCAGATCAGGTCGTTGTTCTCGTTGCTGAACGTGTAGTACGACCCGCCCAGCTCGGGCATCCCCAGCCGGCCGACGATCATCTCCACGGTGTCGGTCACCGGGCCCCGGGGGCCGTCCACCGTCACCGAGGCGTCCGGCTCCGCCGCGAGCAGGTCGCGCAGCCGGCGCAGCTCGTCGGGGTCGTCCCAGTCCATCCAGTAGCCGAGCCGGATCGATTGCTCCGTCTGCCGGGCGGCGTACGTGAGCACGCGCTGCTTGCAGAGCGAGACGAACTCCGCGATCCCGTAGTCCTCGATGTCCCGCTTGCTGGTGAAGCCGAGGTCGCGCTCGACGTTGACCTCCACCCACAGCCCCTGGCAGTCGAACCCGTTCTGCCAGCGCTGGTCGTGGCCGAGCATCGCGTGGAACCGCTGGAAGACGTCCTTGTATGTCCGACCCCAGGCGTGGTGCACGCCCATCGGGTTGTTGGCGGTGATCGGGCCGTCGAGGAAGCTCCATCGCGGGCCGTCCGCGTTCTGGGCGCGCAGCCGCGCGAAGATCCTGCGGTCTCGCCAGAACGCGAGGAGCGCGTGCTCGTCGGCGACGAAGTCGGGCTTGGACGGGACGGGTGCGAACATCTGCCCTCTGAACGGACGAACGGCGCCGGGTCCGCCGTGGACGCGACGCCGTCCCGTGGGTCGCGAGGCGGTGCGCCGCGGCCCTGACCGCCCCGTCCCGGACGTGGATCGGAGTCCGGTAAGCGTCCCACAGCGGTTCGCGGCGAGTCAACTCGGCGGCGTCGCGGGAGGGTTCGGCCGTTCCACGGTATCCTCTCCACCCGACATGGCCAGCCAGTCCCGCGCCCAGGAAGACCCGCGTCCCACGGCGCGCTCCTCGTTCGCCGCCGCCTTCCTCTCGTTCCTCTTCCCGGGGCTCGGCCAGGCGTACGCCGGCGCATGGGAGCGCGCGCTCGCCTTCGCGGCCATCCCCGTGCTCCTGATCGCCCTCCTCGCGGGCATCGTGCTGCGCTACCGCATGGAGCTGCTCGGCTACCTGATCCAGCCGACCATCCTGATCGCCCTCCTCGGCTTCTCGGCCGTCGTGCTGGTCTACCGGATGGTCGCCGTCATCGACGCCTACCGCGTCGCCGACTACGTCAACGGCTGGCGGGAGTCGGGCCAGGGCCGCGTCGGCCCGCCGCGCCGCCGCGTGAGCCCGTTCGGGCTCGCGGGCCTGGGGGCGATCCTCGCCGTCATGGTCGCGGGCCACCTCGCGGTCGGCTACTACGGCGTCCAGGCGCTCGATCTGATCGGCAGCGTCTTCGGCGGCGGCGACCCGACCGAGGAGGTCGTGATCGCCGCCCCCAGCCCGTCGCTCGCGCCCGGTGAGTCCGCACCGCCGTCCACGCCCCTTCCCGAGGGCACGGCGGCGGCTGTCGCCACGGTGACCCCCACGAGCATCCCCCGCTGGGACGGCAAGGAGCGCCTGAACATCCTCCTGGTCGGCGCGGACCAGCGCCCGGACCAGGGCTACTTCAACACCGACACCCTCATCGTGGTGAGCATCGATCCCACGACGAAGGAGGTCGCGATGTTCAGCCTGCCGCGGGACACCGTGGACGTCCCGCTTCCGGCGGACAGCCCGGCGCGCGCCGTCTACGGCGACGTCTTCGGCGGCAAGATCAACAGCCTGTGCATGGCCGCCAAGGCACGGCCGGACATCTTCCCGTCCGGCTGCTTCGGGACGATCAAGGAGGTCCTGGGCGCGCTCTACGGCCTGGACATCAAGTACTACGTCGAGGTCAACTTCGAGGGCTTCAAGCAGGTCGTGGACGCGCTCGGCGGCGTGACGATCAACGTCCAGACGCCCGTGGTGGACGACAGCTACCCCACCGACAAGGGCCAGCTGATGCGCGTCTACATCCCGTCCGGGATCCAGCACATGACCGGCGAAGAGGCGCTCGTGTACGCGCGCAGCCGGCACGGGTCCTCCGACTTCGACCGCGGCCAGCGCCAGCAGCGCGTCATCCTCTCGCTCCGCCAGCAGGCGGACGTGGCCGGGATGATCCCGCGCATCCCGGACCTCGTGAAGAGCCTGAAGAAGGCGGTCCACACGGACATCCCGGTGGACCTCCTCCCGCAGCTGGCCCAGCTGGCGGGCGACATCGACATGACACGGCTGCGCTCGCAGGTCTTCGCGCCCAGCTTCTGGGCGACCGAGGTCCGCTCGGGCGACCCGCGTGGCTACGTGATCGTCCCGAAGGTGGATCGCATCCAGTACGGCGTCCGGGCGGCGTTCGCCGACAAGGCGACCGACATCGCGCTGCGCGAGAAGGTCGCCGCGGAGGGCGCCCGCGTCTGGGTCCTCAACGGGACCGGCGCCGCCGGTCAGGCCGCCGACATCGCGAGCTACCTCTCGTGGAGCGGCATGGAGGCCTCGGCGCCGAACCAGAAGCCCGACGACAAGCCGGCGACGACGGTCGTCCGCGTCTACAACGGCGCCGAGACGAAGATGCCCCAGACGATCGCGTACCTGGAGAAGGTCCTCAAGGTCACGGTGGAGCCGGTGACCGACCCGGCCGTCCGCGTGGACGTGATCGTCATCACGGCACCCGACACGCCCAAGCTCCAGGCGCCCAACGCCCCGTAGCCGCCCCGGCGGCAGGAGACGTCGGGACCGTGATCGCCGTGCGCCGGCGTGGCGTCAGCGCGTGTAGACCGGGACGACCCAGTGCCCGTACTCGGGGAGGTTCCCCCGGACGGCCTGGAAGTAGCGGTCCTTGATCGCGGTCGTGATCGGCCCGGGCACGCCGCTGCCGACCCGCCGGTGGTCCACCTCCACGACGGGCGACACCTGCGCGCCGGTGCCGCAGAGGAAGATCTCGTCGGCGATGTAGAGCTCGGTCCGGTCGATGGCCCGCTCCACGACCGGCATCCCCATGTCGGCGGCCAGGCGCATGATCCCCGCGCGCGTGATCCCCTCCAGGATCTCGTCGGTCACCGGCGGCGTGAAGATCGTCCCGTCGCGGACCATGAACAGGTTCTCCGCCGACCCCTCCGAGACGTGGCCGTCCCACGAGAGGACGATCGCCTCGTCGTACCCGTCGAGCATCGCCTCGGTCTTCGCCAGGGCCGAGTTCACGTACGCGCCGACGATCTTGCCGCGCGCCGGGATCGCCACGTCGGCGGTCCGGCGCCAGCTCGACGTCATGCAGCGGATCCCCGAGTCCGTGTCGATATAGGCGCCGAACGGAGTGGCCACGATGTAGAACTCGTGGGCAAGCGCGTGGAGCCGCACGCCGATCGCCTCGGTGCTCTTGTAGACGGACGGGCGGATGTAGGCGTCCTCGCGGAAGCCGTTGCGGCGGGCGAGCTCCACGATGAGCCCCACCCACTCGTCCACGGACGGCAGGCCCTCGTCCATGAACAGGACCTTGGCGGAGTTGCGGATCCGCTCGACGTGCTCGCGCGCCTTGAGGACGTACAGCTGCTCCTGCTCGGGGTTCCAGTAGGCGCGGATCCCCTCGAAGACGGCCGTGCCGTAGAGGAAGGCGTGGGTCATGATCGAGACGTTCGCGTCCGCGAGGGGCACGAACTCCCCGCGGAAGTAGCACGTGAGGGCGCCCTGCTCCCGGCCGATGGTGGAGGTGGACTCGTTCCCGGCGGGCTTCTGCTGCTGGGTCACCATGACGCTGCGCTCCCGATCCCTCCCCCGCGGACGCCACGGGGGGCCGCACCGAGTATACCGTCGGGTCCGCGCCGGACCCACGGCGGACGCCCGGCCGCCGACCGGTCGGCCGGTGGCCGTCGCCCCTCTCGGCCGGGACCCGGGAGGGGCCCCGTCAGCCGGTGGCCGTCGCCCCGACCCCGAGGACCACGAGGACGAGGAACCCGACGTAGTAGGCGCCGCCGACGAGGAGCCACCGTCCGCGGAGGACCCCGCGGAGGTACATCGGGACGAAGATCGTCGCCGACGACGCGAACGCGATGGCGGCCGAGGCGAAGACGATCGGGGCGCCGGCCGACGTGGACCAGGCGGCCGGGGCGAAGACCAGCGCGACGACGGTCGGGATCATGCTCTGGAACACCATCGCACCCGTGATGTTCCCCATCGCCAGCGTGTCCTTCCCCTGGCGGACCCAGATGACGCTGTTGAGCTTCTCCGGGAGCTCCGTCGCGACGGGTGCGACGATGAGGGCGAGCACCGCGGCGCTGACGCCGAAACCCTCCGCGATGTGCTCGACGGCCCCGACGAAGGCGAGCGCACCGCCCACGATGAGCACGAGGGCGCCGACGACCTGGATCGAGATGATCCGAAGTCGGGGGGTCGCGACCGCCGGGCGGCTGGGAGCGTCGAGCCGGCGCAGTCGCAGCGGCCGCAGCTCCTCGGGCGACCCGCCCGCGCCCTCGGCGCCGAAGTGCTCTCGAACGTACAGCGCGTACAGGACGAGCAGGACGGCGGCTGCCGCGTAGCGCGGCCATGCCAGGTCGGCCGGGACGAACGCGACGCCGATCGCGATGGCATACCCGATGTAGAACCACCGGATGTCGTGGGCGATGACGCCCGGCGAGATCAACATCGTGTCCCCGAGGGCGCGCGTCCGAGCCACGCTCAGCGCCGCCACCGCGGTGACGAACATCGCCAGCGTGGAGAGCATGAACGGCGCGCCGAGGATGGCCCCGATCCCGATCTCCTCGGACGCGGCCGCCGACCCGGAGAAGACGATCGCCACCACCGGGATCATCGTCTCGGGCAACGCCGTCCCCACGGCCGCCAGGACGGAGCCCACCGCCCCCTCGGCGAGGTTCAGCCGGTGCCCGAACCACTCGATGCCGTTGGTGAAGAGCTCCGCTCCGGCGAGGATCAGGACGAATGAGGCGCCGAGGATGAAGACCTGTTCCAACGGTCAGGCCGCCACGCTCGAGACGAGGACACTCACCGCGATGACGACGAGGATCGCGATCGAGATGACCACCATCCGCCGCTGGCCCGTGCGCTCGAAGCCGATGAGCGAGGCGACGACGCGCAGGACTGGCGTGGCGATCGTGACGATGAGCCCGGTCCACAGGAATGCGAGGGGGTCGAGCGAGTGGATGGCCTCGACGAGGCTCGTGAGTCCGAACGGTGCCGGCGCAGGCGCCATCGGGTCCACGCCGGTGACGGCCATGAGCGCGACGCCGACGGCGAGGAGCCCGATCCCCAGGTAGATGCC
The DNA here is from genome assembly GCA_029778235.1 of Chloroflexota bacterium. Lineage (GTDB taxonomy): Bacteria > Chloroflexota > Limnocylindria > Limnocylindrales > CSP1-4 > CAIYQJ01. The sequence continues at coordinate 29,317 of JAKOQS010000206.1, forward strand.
GACCTGGAGGACGCGAGCCACGGTACGGTCGAGGCGCGCGGCACTCCCGGACCCGCTCATCCGAGCGCCTTCAGCGCCATCTGGAGGGCGGTGTACGCGAGCACGACGACGAACAGGAGCCGGAGGATCCGCACGTCGATGTGCGGCGCGGCCCGCGAGCCTGCCAGGGCACCGACGAAGACGCCGACGGCGGTGGGCCCCGCGACGTACGGATCGATCCCTCCGCGCAGGAAGTAGACGATGGCGCTCGACGCCGCGGTGATCCCGATCATGAGGTTGCTGGTCGCGGTCGCGACCCGGAGCGGCACCCCCATCCCGAGGTTCATCAGCGGGACCTTCACGATGCCTCCACCGACACCGAGCAGGGCGGAGACCAGGCCGGCGAACAGGCTCCCGGCGACTCCGAGCGGGTAGCTGTGCACCGCGTAGTCGGGACCTGCGAGGGAGTCGACGAACCGCATCGACGAGGTAGGGCTGCTGCCGGCGAGCCACGCCTGGCGCGGGCCGTCGCGCGCGGGCGCCCCCGGGCGGGCGAGGTGCGCTCCCTCCGGGCCGAGGTCGCCCACCACGGCGTCAGCCGTCGCGAGGGACGCGTCCTCGCTGCCGCCGGTGCCCGACCGTGCGGGGGTGTCGACCGGCGCGGTGGGGGACGTGGGTGCCGGCCGCGAGAGCCCGCGCCGTGCCATCGTCACGGCCGTGTAGGCGAGCAGGATCGCGAAGAGCCCCGCGAGGACGCGCTCCGGGAGGGCGAACGCGATGAGCCCGCCCACGAGAGCGCCGGTCGCCGTGAACAGTTCGAGCGACATGCCGAGCCGGAGGTTGGCGACGTGCTTCTCGAGATAGACGCCGGCAGCCGCGCTGCTCGTCACGATGACCGAGACAAGGCTCACCCCGACGGCCTCGCGGAGGGGCAGGCCGAAGCCGAGGGTCAGCAGCGGCACGATGAGGACGCCGCCTCCCAATCCCAGCAGGGACCCGAAGGCACCGGCGGCCGCCCCGCCGCCGAACAGGATCAGGTCGACCGTCACGCGCCCGCGGTCCGGCCGCGCCGCCGGGGTCTCCGCACGGTGCGACCGGTCCTCATCCGGCCGTCAGGGCCGGAGGTGCTGGGGCGCGTACGGCAGGAGCGCGACGTGACGCGCCCGCTTGAGCGCGACGGACAGCTCGCGCTGGTGACCCGCGCAGAGGCCGGTCTTCCGGCGCGGCTCGATCTTCGCCCGCTCGGAGAGGTAGCGGCGGAGGCGGTTGACCTCCTTGTAGTCGATCTGGACGGTCTTGTCCGCGCAGAACGCGCAGACCTTGCGCCGCCTTCGATCGCGGTAGTACTCGTCTCGCTTCTTGGAGCGTGCGCCAGGTGCCATGGGTGGTGGGCTCCTCGTCGTGTGTGCGTCGTGAGCGGCGGGTGCGGCGCGGCCGCTGCCCGCGGGGTCGGTCAGAAGGGGAGGTCGTCCAGGTCCTCGTACGTCTCGCCGGGGGCGGGCTGCTCCCCACCCCGTCCGCGGAGCGGTGAGACGTCGGCGCGGGGGGCCGGGGCCTCGCCGCCGGACTCGCCCTCGTCACGTGCGGGCCGGTCGAGCGCGGTCACCTGCTGGGCGACCAGCTCGGTGGTGTACCGCTTCTGGCCGTCCTTGTCCTCCCACTGCCGGGTCTGGATCCGTCCCTCGACGTAGACCTTGCGGCCCTTGCGGAGGTTCTCGGCGGTCCGCTCGGCCAGGGGACCCCAGGCCACGACGCGGAACCACTCCGTCTCCTCCTGCCAGTTCCCGTCCGGGCCGCGGTAGTTGCGGTTGACCGCCACGGTGAACTGCGTGACGGCCTGGCCGTTGGGCGTGTACCGCATCTCGGGATCACGCCCGAGGTTGCCGATGATCATCGCCTTGTTCAGCGACACGGCACGGTCCCTCTCAGTCGGCGGCGGCCGGGGCCGCCTCGGACTCGGACTCGTCGATGCGCTCGCCCGCGGGCCTCGGCTCCTCGTCGTCGCTCGGCGGCGGGGGCAGCTGCTCCCCCTCGCCTGCGTCGGCGGGCTCGCCCCGGCGGGTGGACCGGACCGGCCGCTCGATGCGGACGACCAGGTGGCGGAGCACCTCCTCGGTGATGAGGAGGCTGCGCTCGACCTCGGCGATCGACGTCGCGGGGGCCTCGAACACCACGATGTGGTACTGGCCCTCGCGGTTGCGGTCGATCGCGTACGCGAGCCGGCGGCGGCCCCAGGGCTGGACCTTCACGACCTGCCCGCCGTCGGCGACGATCATCCGGGTGATCCGCTCGACGACCGCCTGGGTGCGCTCGTCCGGCGCATCGGGCCGGAAGACGAGCATGAGTTCGTATCGGCGCATGCGCCACTCGCTCCTTCCTGTGGGGTATGCCCCGGTCGCGCCCGCCGCCACGGGGCGGCCTGTGGCGCGCGCGGAGCAGAAAGGTCGGCGGGAGTGTATCACGGTAGACAGGCACGACCGTTTATCCTGCGCGTTGAGACCCAGCGACAAGCCGGAGATCCATGCCCGAGACGCCAGTCCTCGTCCTCTCGTCCGACCCTGACCGCGTGGCAGCGCTCCGCGCGTCACTGGAGGCTGCCGGATATCGGGTCACCTCCGCCGAGACGATCGACGCGGCCATCGCCGGCCTTGGCTCCTGCCCGATCCTGCTCGTCGCGGAACCCTACGACGCGACGGCGGCCGCCGCATGCGCCCGCGTGCGCACGACGCCGGCGCTGCGCGGGCTGGCCATCTGCGTCCTGACTCCGTCGGCCGACGTGGAAGCCCGCGTCGCGATGATCCAGGCCGGGGCGGACGAGGTCGTCCCCGACCTGATCGACCCGCGCGAGCTCGATGCGCGCATCCAGGCGCTGCTCCTGCGATCCACCCGAACCGTCGCCCTTGCGACCGCCGCCGCGGACTCCGCCGCCGCCCGTCGGCCACGCCGGTCCATCGCGGTGTTCAGCCCCACGGGCGGCGTCGGGACCACGACCATCGCGGTCAACGTCGCGGTCGCCCTGGCGGCCGGCCACGCCCCCGGACGCGTCGCGGTCGCGGATATGCACCTGCCGTTCGGTCAGGTCGCGACGCTCCTGGACATCCGACCTCACCGGACCATCACGGACCTCGGCCGAGACGACGTCGCGGTCCTGGATCCCTCGCTGATCGCCACGTACGCCGAGCGCCACGGCACGGGCCTCGCCGTGTATGCCGCACCGGGGACCTGGGACCCGGCGTCGACGCTCACGCCGGAGATGGCCGTGACGTTCATCGAGACGGCCACGCTGGCGCACGACAGGATCGTGCTCGACCTCGGATCGGCGGTGGACGAGCGGACGGTCGCGGCGCTCGCACGGGTGGACACGATCCTCCTCCCCGTCCGACCTGAGATCGCCGCCCTCCGCGCCCTGCACTCGTTCGCCGACGCCCTCGCCGACCACCAGGTGGACCTCGCCAAGACCGCGTTCGTCGTCAACGACCTCGCGGCCCGCGAAAGCCTCAAGCCGAAGGACGTCGAGACCGCTCTCGGGCGACCCCCACTCGCCGAGCTGCCATACGATCAGCTGCTCTACGTCCGCGCGGCGAACGAGGGTGTGCCCCTCGTCGTCGGCTCGCCCGAGTCGGCACCGGCCCAGGCACTGGTCCGCCTGGCGTCCGCGGTCGCCGGCGGCGAATTCGGCCATCCGGGATCCGGTCGCTCACCCTCGGGCGCCGACAAGAAGCAGCCCGCCCGGTTCGGCGGCCTGTTCGGGGGCCGCGGCTAGGCCGGCGCCGTCGGCGCGCAGGCCGCGCGCGACCGCGTCGTCGGTGGCCGCGGACGGACGTTGCGGCCAGGGGCACTCCACCGGCTCGCGTGGGAGCGGCCCTGCCGCGGGCCTCGTGGGCGATCGCTCAGCCGAACCAGAGCTGACCGTCGTCGTCGCTGACCACGGGTAGCAGGAGGATCCGCCGGACCGATTCGGCCGGGAGTGTCGTGCGATGGGAGATCACGCGGGCGAGGCACGCGACGTCGCCGCCGCAGCGGCGCACCTTCCGTCTGTCCAGGCGTGGCCACAGCGCCAGCGCGCGCTGCTCGAGCCTCGCGGCCCACACGGGGTCGATCCCGTCCCGTGACGGCATGGGGCGCCTCCTTCCGTCGGCACCCTCTCCCGGAAGCGTCGATGGTACTCCCGACCCGCCCGGACGTCACCGACCGTGTCCCTGCCTCTCGCATGGCCATGGTGCCGGGGGTGAGACTCGAACTCACACGGGCTTGCGCCCGGCCGTGTTCAAGAGCGAGCCCGGATGTCCGATGGTGTCCGGTCGGTCCCCGCTTCGTGCGCAGAGCCGAGCTCCGAGGGCCTCGAGGTCCGGCCGAATCCGGCCCGTATGCTACCCACATATGCTACCGCTCGACCCCCCCGGGTCGACCTCGGTGGAGCTGGTCGCCTGCCCCTCGGGCGAGATCGTGCCCTCGGCACGGAGCCGGGGCGGCGATGCGAGGCTAGCCGGGCCGGATCACCTGGGGATCACCCCGGGGTCACCCCGCCTGAGCCTTCGCGGTCGGTCGGCTGACAGGAGGTCCCGGCGGCGAGGTGCGTGAGGCCACGGGCCACGAGGAAGATCAACCCAGCCGCCAGCGCGCTCACCAGCAGCGCCCTAACGGTCGGCCCGAGCACATCGGGACAGGCCACCAGTGTGGACGGGCAGCTGGTCAGGGTCGAGAAGCAGCCGCTCTCGAGCCAGTAGTAGCCCGTCTCCGCACAGGACGCGTTCTGGAACACCGCTGCGAGCGCGAAGAACGGCGCGACCCCGAGCACCACGCCGACGTAGGCGGCCGGCAACTCCCTGTCGTGGCGACGCCGGGCGACGACGAAGGCGATGACGATCGCCTCGATGGAGAACACGCCGGACGCGGGCACGAAGGAGGCGAGAAACCTGAGTCCGCCCAGGAACCCGCCGAGCTCGAAGCCTCCCCTCGCGTTCGCCCAGAGCGCCATCAGCACGCCGCTGGCCGCGACGACGGCGAATGAGACCAGGAATGCGAGCAGCACTCGCTTCATCCCCGGCTCCTCCGGACGACTCCCTCGCGGGTCGGTCTCGCCAGTGGCTCGGCGCGGTCCCGGCGGCCCGGGGGTGGGCCGCGCGTCAGAGCCTCCCGCTACGGCGCGATCGTGGCCGCGACGTCGGGTCGCCGCCAGGGCCGTAGGTCGTCGCGGACGCACGCGCGCCCCGGTCGCCCTCCGCGGAGCTGGTCGCCTGCGACGCCGTCCGGCACTTGCGGCCGGGGTCGCGTCGGGCGACCGTTCGGTCGGAGGTGCAAGATGGCACGCCGCACTTTGACTGCGCTACTTGCGGCCTCGGCAGTCTGGTACGCGTGGGCGGCTGGCCAGGTCAACAGGTTCGGCGATCGCCGCGGGGACGCGTTCGGCGGCCCGGTGCCGTTCCTCCTTCTCCTCTTCGCCGTCGGAGCCGCCGTCTCGTGCGTCCTGGTCGGCATCCGCTATCGCCGGGGGCTCGTCTCGGCGGTCGTGGGCGGGGCGCTGACGGTCGTCTGCATGACCGCCATCGGGGCGTGGGCGTGGGTGGACGCCGGATTGTCGTGGTATTCGGGAACGGACTGGAGTGACTTCAGGGCGGACTTCGCCGCCGACGCACCGATCGTCCTCGCCGCAATCGTGCTCGCGCTCCTCGCGGCCGTGCTCGCTGGCTGGCTGCGCCATCGCGACACTACTGCCCAGCCGGGTCCGAGACCGGTGCGGCCCGGGATGCCATCCGGTTAGGCGCCCCGGTCGCCCTCGGTGGAGCTGGTCGCCTGCCACCCTGGTGAGATCGTCCCCTCGGCGCGGCGCCCGGGCGCGCTGGGACGCTACGAGAGCGGGATCACCTGCGGTTCATCCAGAGGTCGGCCACCTGGGACCGTCAGGTGGTCCGTCGCCCGTCGCCCGCCCGGTGCCGTCCGAGCCGGGGCCGGGCCACGGGGTCGGGATGTTCGGCTCCCTTGGGCGCGTGATGGTAAGGCCGAGCATGTAGCCGCCGACCAGCGCGGCGACGAGCACCACCAATTCGAAGGACAGACCGGAAGGCCCGGAAGCGGACCCGGTGACGACACCCACGAGACCGGCGCTCGTCGCAGCGGCCGCGACGCTTGCCAGCAGCCCCGGCGTACCGAGCCTCCACCTCCCGGCGATGGCGCCGCACACGCCACCCAGCACCAGTAGCGCGATCAACGCCCAGAAGGCGCCAATGAAGAACGTCTCCATGTTCCAGTTCTCGCCACCCTCCCCGGGGACCCCCTCGCGGTAGGACTCCCAGACGGCGACCCCGAGGATGGTCGCGCCAGCCCCGATGGCCGCGACCGCGACACACAGCGCGTATCCCGTCCCTCGGTTGCGGCCCGCGTTCCCCCGACCCCCTCCGCCCATCTCCCACCTCCCGTCGGTCGCAGGGTGTGCCACCAGCTCGGAGGCGCGACAGTGCCGTTGCGCCCGCATGCGCCCCGGTCGCCCTCGGTTGATCTGGTCGCCTGCCCCCAAGGGCGAGATCGTCCCCTCGGCGCGGAGCCGGGGCGCGGGCCTTCGCTCGACCTCCTCTGCGTTAGGGCGGTGACGTGACCTTTCAAGCCAGCGTCAGGGTCACACTCCTGTCCCGGTCCATCGTGAGGAAGGCGTCGACGGTCAGAGTCGCACTTCCTGGAGAGGTGTAGTCAACGTCGCCGCTCCACACATAGAGGAGCGCGCCCTCCGACGGCACGAGCCTGATCCACATGTCTGTCGCAAGGTCGTACTCGCAGACCTGCGTCGCGAGCGCGACGGACTCGCAGAGCGGTCCGACCAGGTAGTCAGGGCCGACGCCACCAGCGTCCGGATAGGCCGCGACGGAGACGCTATGCGCCCCCTGTTCGACGATGGTCAACGTAAGGTGGTGGCTTGGCTTGAACGTGGCGACGACGGCCTTGGACCCGCTTGCTGAGGCGACGGTGCACGTCATCGCCAGGCAGTCTCCGGTCCATCCCGCGAATGCCATGCCGGCACCAGGGACTGCCGTAAGGGTCACAGACTGGCCCGAGGCGAACACGTGCGAGCAGGTGCCACTGCTGCACTCGATGCCAGCTGGGTCGCTCGTGACGGTCCCGGACCCATCGACCGTGACCGAGAGCGTGTAGGTCGCCGCGACACAGACGAGGGTTACGGTGCCGTCCGCGGAGTACCGGACGTCGATCACGCCCCCGTCGCAAGCGACGCCGTTGAGGTCGTTGATGTGCGAGATGCCGCCCCCGCTCGTCCCGGCAGGCCCCTGCGGCCCGGTGGGGCCCGTCGGCCCGGCCGGACCCGTCGGCCCGGTGGCGCCGTCAGCGCCCTTCGCCGCGAGCAGTGCCCACTTCGAAGCCGGGTCATTGGGGGCGTAGTTGTAGCCCATCGGCATGTCCTCGGTGGCGACGTACGCACTGCCGAAGTAGGACACAGCGTCACCCTTGGCGTACGCGCCCTCGTTCCACTCGCCCATCCAGTACAGACCGGGCTCGCCGGGGTCGCCCTGCGGGCCGGTCGGCCCGGTGGCGCCGGCTGGCCCTGTGTCACCCGTTTGGCCGGCGGCTCCGGTTGCACCTGCGGGGCCGGTCGGGCCGGTGTCGCCCTTCAGGCCCTGCGGGCCGGTCTGGCTCCACGAGAGCGGCGTCTCGAGCGACTTGCACTTCTGCGCGGGGTAATCGATGACCCGCACCGTGCCAAGGGACTTGAGGTAGCACGCGTAGATGACGCCCCCGCCGCCGGGGATGGACGCCGCCACGGTGCTCGCCACCAGGAACAGAGCAGCGACCGCGGCCGCGGCAGACCAGAGCCTGCGTCGCACAGGATCTCCCCTCTCCGGGACGCGGTCCGGCGCGGGTCGGTCTCGCCAGTGGCTCGACGCGGTCCTGGCGGCCGGGGTGTGGGCCGCGTGTCCAAGCCTCCCGCTCGGGCGTGACGTTGAGCGTCGCGCGATGGCACACAAGTGCCGAACGTCGCTGCGAACGGCCTCGCGCCCCGGTCGCCCTCGCTGGAGCTGGCCGCCTACTGCCCCTTTGAGGGCGGCCGGCTCGTCCCGAGGTCCGGGGCCGGAGCATGCGGCGATGCCGGGAGGTGCGGACCAGACGCCGGATCGTCCGACGGTGACGCATCGGGACCCGTCGTCTGCGGCGAGGGGCCTCCGGCGGTGGTCCCGGTGCGGTGGTAGGTCCACCTACGGGCCACGAAGAAGATCAGCCCAGCCGCCAGCGCGCTCATCAGCAGCGCCCTGACGGTCGGCCCGAGCACATCGGGACAGGCCACCAGCGTGGACGGGCAGCTGGCTATGGCCGAGAAGCAGAAGCTCTCGAGCCAGTAGTAGCCCGTCTCCGAACAGGACGCGTTCTGGAACACCGCTGCGAGCGCAAAGAACGGCGCGACCCCGAGCACCACGCCGACGTAGGCGGCCAGCCACTCTCTGTCGTGGCGACGCCGGGCGACAATCGAGGCGACGACGATCGCCTCGATGGAGAACACGCCGCACGCGAGCGCGAAGGAGCCGAGGGACCTGAGCTCGCTCAGGAACCCGCCGAGCTCGAAGCCTCCCATCGCGTTCACCCAGAGCGCCAGCGTCACGCCGCTCGTCGCGACGACGGCGAATGAGATCAGGAACGCGAGCAACGGCCGTCTCATCCTCGGCTCCCCGGCCTCCCGCGGGTCGGTCCCGCCAGTGGCTCCGCGCGGTCCCGGCGGCCTAGCTCCGGACCACGCGTCCGCGCCTCCCGAGTACATGTGCAGCCTGCTTCCAAGCCTTTGGGCGCGACTACGGCCGTTTGTCGTCGCCGACGGGCTCGCCCCGGTCGCCCTCGGTTGATCTGGTCGCCTGCCCCCGCGTGAGCGAGATCGTCCCCTCGCCGCGGAGCCGGGGCGCGTGGAGAGGCGAGGCGACGCGGATTACCTGGGAATCATCAACCCGGCGGGGATGCCTGCGGAGGCCGCGATCGCGGTCACAGCACGTTCATGGTCAGGGTTGCGCGGGAGCTTCCTCAATCCTCCCAGTCCCTGCCCGGCAGCGGGTTCGACTCGCGCCTCTGCCCGCCGCGACTCATGATCTTCTCCCATCGGCCCTTGTCGAGGCCCTGCAGTGGGATGAGCATCGGATCTGTGCTCGCCACCACCGTGTGCCGTCGGTCCAGCATCGCAGCCGCCAGATGCTTCCAGGCTCTCTCGAGGTTGGGCGGGCTGTCCGGGGGAGGAACTTGGCCGGGGGTCGGTTGGAGTATCGGGTTCCCATCGGTGTCGTGAACCTCGCGCCCGCGCTCCACGAAGTAGCACGCGAGGTTGTAGTGAACTCGCGGCGGAAGGAAGTCCAGGGCGGAGTCCGGGAGGACCTCCTTGATGAGGCTCTCGGGGTCGGCGTTGTCGACGTCCAGCGGCTGCTTGGCAGTGCCCGTCCCCGCTCGGAGCTTCGCGAGCTCGTGCCAGCAGACCGCGGCCAACAGCACCATCGTCGTCTGGCGGGTCATGAGGAGGAACGATCTCTCCTCGGCGCTCGGTCCCGGCCTCCATCGCCGAGTACGCGCGGCCCGTCGATCGTCCGCGGATCCGATGAGCTCGACTGCCAGGGTGTGCACCTGGGTCAGTACCCGGTCCAGTTCCGCCGGCGATGGAGGCCCTGCGGATGGCCAGCCCGGCGGCGGGGTCGTTAGCTTCTGGCCGAACGTGTAGGTCCACCAGCACATGTAGGTGGCCGCAGCGAGGTTGTACATCACCCTGTACCAGAGGCGGTCCCGATGCCAAGGCGACGCTTCGGAGTCGAAGGGTGAGGCACTCGCCAGGTTCGCCCTCTCGACGAGGTAGAGCGCCCGTGTCAGGCGTGCCACCGCTGCGGACGGATCCGTGTTCGTGTCGAGGGCGCCGAGGTTGAAGAGGGCAACGCGATTGTCCGGGTCACGGGCCAACGCCTCGGTGTGGAGCCACCTGGCACGGTCGCGCTCGCCGTCCTCATACAGCGACGCTCCCGCTCGGGTGAGGGCGAAGCTGCGCCAGTCGGCCGTCGGCCACCGCGTGTCCTTCGGGCTCAGCCGGTAGGCGACCCATGCGGCGCTTGCGAGGCCGAGCAGATCTAGGGCCGACGCATCTGACAGGGGTGCGACCGCTGTCGGGCTCTGCGGGACCACTCCCGACGGGTTCGTCGCGCCCGGGTCGCTGGGTGGCGGCAGCTCCGTGTACTCCCTTGCCGCGAGGCTGACCGTGTCGGCTCTTCCGTCCGACCACTTGAGCGACAAGGTGATGTTCCTGCCGGACGGCGGCTTGTTGGGTCCGATCCTGCCTGACAGCTCGGCCCGCGGATGGCCGATCAGGTCGGCCAGCGCTGCCACCCACGCAGCCGCGGGGGCTGCCGAAGCGACCGGGGTAGGCAATGCGAGAGCCGCATCGACGCCCGATGCCAGGCCAAGAGCGGCGCCGGCGCCCTCCTGACGCAGGCGGTCGATCTCGACCGCGATCGGGCCGGCCAGATCGGGCGCATCGTCGTTCTTCGAGGCATCTCCCGGTACAGGCCCGGCCACCGCCCCCATCGAGAGCCGCGACCTCAGCACCCATCGACGACGGACGATCAATGCCACTGCCAGTATGGCGATCGCGGCGGGAACGAGGGGCAGAGCGCCCGCGACATTCGCGTTGACCCACCGGAATAGCCCGGAGCCGTAGAGCCATCGAGACACCGGCGGCTCCTGCCCGGGCAGGTCTTGGAGGTCGGGTGGCAGAGTCGCCGTGGGGTCTGTCTCGAGGGCCTTCTTCAGCGCATCCTCTGCAGCCGTCGCGGCGTCGGCGACGTAGCCAGCCCGCAGGAGCGCCTCTGGGGCAGCGAACAGATCAGGGCTGGACGACGGTGTCGGCGATGGGCCGGCTGTCCTGGCGCCGCCACAGGCAGCGGCGACGACGCCGATCAGCAACAGGGACGCCACCACGCCAACGATCGAGCGCATCCCGGCACCTCCTCGAGCCTGCCGCGCAAGCTCACGATGGTCTCCGGCCGCAATGCACGCAGAGCCGAGGGGTCCGCCAGTCGCCCCGCACTTGCTGACGCCGTTGACGGGCCGCGTTCGAGCTCCGCGCCCGGACTGATCGTGGGTTCGTGCCCCGCGTCTCGACAGTGCCGGAGGTCGCCGCGGACGGGTGCGCCCCGGTCGCCCTCGGTAGAGCTGGTCGCCTGCCCCTCGGACGAGATCGTCCCCTCGGCGCGGAGCCGGGGCGCGTGGAGAGGCGAGGCCGGGCAGATCAGCCGCGAGTCAACTCGATCGGTCCTGCGCCGACCTGGACTGGCTACACCTCGAGTTGCTGGACGAAGTCGGGTTCGCCCAGGATCTCGATCGGCTGGCCCTTCTCCCGCAGTTCAGCCGCCTTGCGGGCCTTGTTCGAGAGCGTCGCACCCGGTCGCAGCTTGCGCATGTCCTGGAAGCCCACGACGAGGATCGCCGTGTGCTTCGTCACCCCCGCGGACGGCAGGCCGCCGCGTTCGGCCACCAGCTGCCATGCCCGCTCCCGGATCATCGATGAGAGGGCTCCGGTGAAGCAGACTTCCTGCCCGTAGAAGGGGTGGCCAGGGTCGGCGTCCGGGTTAGGCGTGAACGATGTGGCGGCGCGGGCGCCCTGCCATGTGTGTGTGCAGCCCTGCCAGCCGTCGGGGCCGATGCGACCAAGGACGCAGTGGGTGCCCGTGAGAAGTCCATCCAGCGTGTCCGCACCATGAAGCGCCGCGAGCGCGAGGAGGATGCGAGCTGCGGCGACCGCGTCGGTCTCGGGTTCGTGGTGCTCGCCGAGCGTGACGCCGGCGGCCTCGGCGACCCAGGGCAGCGAGTACGAGAGGAGGCTGTACGACCGCCGTGCGAGGACGAGGGTGCACGCGTAGCTCACGTTCGGCCAGTCCAGCCCGCTCACGTCACACGCGTCGCGGATCACGCCCATGTCGAAGGCGGCATTGTGCGCGACGAATGGCAGGCCGTCCGCGAAGGCGACGATCTCCGGCAGCAGGGCGGCGAAGCGCGGCCTGTGGCGGACCATCGCCGGAGTGATCCCGTGGAGGGAGATGTTGAAGTCGTCGAAGTCCTCCCACCCCTCGGGCGGGCGCATGAGCTCGCGACGGGTCTCCACGATCCGCCCGTCCACCACCCGGGCGAGGCCCACTGCGCACGGGCTGCCGCGAAACCAGTTCGCCGTCTCGAAGTCAATCGCGCAGTAGCTCAACGGCATGCGGCGGCGACCTCAAGTGCCGCGGCGCGCGGCGGTGCGGGTCGGCGAACGTGTCAGTCACGCACCAAGCGACCGATCTGCGCGTCGTTCCGAGTCCGGCGATCCGGGGTCAACGGATCGGCCTTCCCCTTCGGGCTGCGCGGCACGCTCACGAACTCGTGCGCCGTGACCGGGCGCAGCCCGAGCAGGTCATCCCGGGCTGGCTGCCCCGCGGCCTCATACCATGCGCGGGTCGGCCAGCCACACACGTGGACCCACCACGCTCCACTTGTGCTACCAATCTGGTGCCGGGGGTGAGACTCGAACTCACACGGGCTTGCGCCCGGCCGTGTTTAAGACGGCCGCGTCTGCCGTTCCGCCACCCCGGCACGGATCGATGGTACGCGTGCCGTGACGAGCGCCGCCGTCCTGGGTGACGCCTGCCCCGCTGCCCTGCCCGTCGTCGCACCGACGGCCGGCAGCCGGCCGGACAGCCGCGATGCCAGCGCCGCCGCGAACGGCGTGGCGAGGTGATGGGTGTCCCGATAGACGAGGAACCGCCCGATGACCGCTGGGCACGGCCCGGTCGGGCAGACCCACCCCGTGGGGTCGACGTAGGCGGCGCCCGTCTCCGCGGCGATCGCGGCCTCGGTCGCGACCCAGGCCGTGTCGATCGCGCGGTCCACCGGCGTCGCGCAGGCGAGCACGCTGCCCGGGTTCTCCGAGAGGCACGCCGGCGGGTCGTCGGGCGCCTCCGGCGTGACACCGATGAGCGCCACCTGCCCGGCCATGGGCCGCAGGGCGGCGAGCGTGCGGCGGAGCCCGTCGGCGAGCGCGGGCCCGCCCGCGTCCCCGACCAGCGCCTCCCCGTCCACGATCGGTCGGACGCCCCTGCTGTCGGAGACCACGACGAGCGCAGGGCGCTCCGAGGCGATCCGCTCCATCGCGCTGCGCCGCCACGTGTCGCACTCGGTGTATGCGCGGTCGAGCGTCGCGCTCCACACGGTCACGTCGGCGGCCGTGCACGCGCTCTTGGTCAGCGAGACGAGACGCCAGCCTCGGTCGGTCGCGATCCTCTCCATCGCCGGGAACCACTGCGCCGCGTGGGAATCGCCGAACAGGACGACGGTGGTCGCGGACGCCGGGTCGCCGTACACGCACGGAGGCGAGACCGTGGTCGCGGCGTCCAGGTGACATCCGTCCGCGTAGATCCGCGGCGCATCGGACCGCACGGCCGCGAGCGACGGTGTGAGATCCGCCGGGACCGGGCCGTCGGGCGTCGGCGGCAGCGAAGACGGGGCGGGGCCGGTGGAGCTCGTCGGCGCGTCCGTCGCGCCCGGGACACCCGGGGGGGACGAGGCCGACGGCGCCGCGGTGGCGGGCTCCCCGGAGGCGGTCGGTCGGCCCGGGGCCGAGGGTGAGGCCGCGGGCGCTGCGGGTGTCGCGGCCGACGAGGGCGCGTCCGTCGGCACCAGGCCGGCGAGCGCATCACCGTCGCCCGTGTCGGGCGTCACGGCCACGGCCCCGCCGAGCCGTGCCGCAGTGACGGCCCCCACGCTCAGCGCACCGACGGCCACGGCGATCGAGAGTGCGCCGGCGAACGCCAGGTTGCGTCGCGTGACCGTCCCGATGACCCTGCCACGCCGCAGCGGGTCTTCCACGAACCGCTGGGAGAGCGCGGCGAGGGGGACGGCGACGAATACCACCAGCGCGACACGGCCGACGAGCGGCAGCGGGCCGCCGAGGGCGATGGGCACCAGGACGAGGACCGGCCAGTGCCACAGGTACAGCGAGTAGCTGATGCGCCCGATGTACCGGAACGGGCCCCAGCCGAGGACCCTGGCGTGGAGCGGAGCCGCCGCCCGCGTCCCCGCCGCCACGGTCATCGCGGTGCCCGCCACCGGCAGGATGGCCGCCCACCCGGGGAACGGCGTCGCCTCGGTGATCACGATGCCGCCGAGAGCGACGAGGGCCAGGCCGCCCCACCCGAGCGCCATGGCGACCCGGCCGGGGATCGCCGGGAGGAGCGGCGCACCGAGCGCGAGCAGCGCCCCCACGCCCAGCTCCCACGCGCGCGTCGGGAGGGAGAAGAACGCCCACGGCTCCGAGGCCGTCGTCAGCCACAGCGAGAGGGCGAAGGAGGCGAGGGCGACCGCCAGGAACGGGACCGCGAGACGGCGCGCGGACCCGCCGGCGAACCGCCCGGCCAGGAGGACGAGCGCGGGCCAGAACAGGTAGAACTGCTCCTCCGCCGACAGCGACCAGAAGTGGAGGATCGGCGATGGCGGGGCGCCGCCCTGCAGATAGTCCGTCGCCTGGACGGCGAAGCGGATGTTCACCACGTAGGCGGCCGCGGCCGCAGCGTCGCCCGCGATGTCGATGAGGCGCAGCGGCGAGACGACGACGGCGGACGCGAGGACCGTCGCGACGAGGACGAGCGCCGACGCGGGCAGGATGCGGCGCGCGCGCCGCGCGTAGAAGCGCGGCAGCGAGATCGACCCCGACTCGCGGAGCTCGCGGAGAAGGAGGCCGGTGATGAGGAAGCCCGACAGGACGAAGAAGACATCCACGCCGATGTAGCCGCCGGGGAACCCGGGCACGCCGGCGTGGTACAGGAGCACGAGGACGACGGCGACCGCGCGCAGCCCCTCGATGTCTGGGCGGAAGTCGCGCTCGGACCCGGCTCGCGGACGCCCCGGATCCGGCGCGTCGAGGGCGAGCGGCGCCGGGACGAGTCGGCGGAGCCGGGAAGAGAACGTGTCCAGGATCAGCGCACTCCCGTGGGCGGGCGTCCGCGTCGCTGCGTCACCGCCTGTCCCCTCCCCCGATCGACCACGACCCGGAGTGTACGCGGGGACCGCGCCACCCGCCGCAGGCCGGGCACGCCATCAGCGCCGGCCGAGGCACCGGCGGCACCGACTCTCGCGACACGCCCGAGCCGGCGTCGGCCTTCGCCAGCGTACGCGGCGGGGGCCAGTTCTCAGCAGGTGAAGCCGAGGTAGTCCGTCGGCGTGTTCGCCGGGCTGTAGAGGACGTTCCCGCCGCGGCTGACCGGGCAGCCGCCGCTCACCGAGCCGCGCCCGTAGGCGTTCTGGTGGAGGATGCCGCCGCCGACGATCGCGACGTTGGCCCCGACCGTCGTGGGCGATGCGATCGTGAGCGTCCCGAAGTTCAGGATGCCCCCGCCGTCGTGGGCGGCGTTCGCCCGCACGGTCGAGTTCCGGATGGTCAGCGTGGTCGGCATGTCGATCATGCTGGGGCTGTTGAGGATCCCCCCGCCCGTCGCCGTCGCGGTGTTGCCGCTCACGGTCGAGTCGACGATCGTCATGGCGCCGCTCGAGTTGCCAACGCCGCCGGCACATGCGGCGGTGTTGCCGGTCACCGACGACCGGACGATGTCGAGGATCCCGTTGTAGTTGGAGATGCCGCCACCGCAGTCGACGCCCGTGTTGGAGGTCACGGTCGAGTCGACCATCGTCATGGCGCCGCGGTTCTCGATGCCGCCACCGCTCGCGCCGGCCGCGTTCCCGCTCACGATCGAATTCACGATCGCCATCGAGCCGCCCGGGTAGACGAAGACCCCACCGCCTGAGTCGCCGGCCGTGTTGCTGATCACCGTGGCGTTCGTCAGCGTGGCCGTGCCCGCGCCGAGGACGATGGCGCCACCAGCGGCATGGGCGCGGTTCGAGCCCACGGTCGAGTTCCTGACCGTCAGGTTCGCGCCCCAGAAGTCCAGGCCGCCACCAGACCCCCGGGTGCTCACGTTCCCGGTGACGGTCGAATCCTCGATGGTGAGTGTGCCGCCGCCGTAGATGCCGCCGCCTCCATCGCCGGACACGTTGTCGCTGACGGTCGTGCGGGTGATCGTCATCGAGTCCGCGGAGGCCTCGATCCCGCCGCCGCCGAGGACACCGGCCGAGTTGCCCGTCACCACGCAGTCACGGATCACGACGGTTCCGCCCTGGACCAGCAGCCCCCCGCCGCCGCTCCCGTCCTCACCGAACCCATTGGTGATCGTGAGGTTCTCGATCGTGAGGCTGAAGCCCCGGCGTGCCGGGTCGAAGAAGTCGACGAACAGGACCCGCGCGGCTCCGCCGCCGTCGAGCGTCGGCGGGCCGGACCATCCGTTCGAGACCCCTCGGATCGTCAGGCTCTTCCGGACGTTCGAGGCGCCACGGTCGCCGGGCCTGCCCGGTCGTGATCCGACGCACGTCCCCGTCACGAAGAGCGTGTCGCCGGCGCGAGCAGCGTCGATCGCGGCCTGCAGGGTCGGCGAGTCGAGATGCGTGCGGGTGTTCGAGACGAGGCACATCCGGTTGACGACCGGCACGACGATCGGCGGCAGGATGCGCGCCGGGCCGGGGTAGATGGCCGTTGCGTTGACGAACGACGCCGTGAAGTTGCCCGGAGATGACGCCGAGAACCAGCCGGGCACGTAGCGCGCGCCGAAGGTCGGGGGTGTCACGCCGATCGTGTACGGGCCACCCGCCAGTCCGTCGAAGCGGTACGTCTGCTGCGCGTCGATCGTCGCGCGACGACAGGCGCCGTACACGAGACACGCGCTGACGGTACCGCCAATGAGCGTGCCGTGGTCCTGGCCGATGACGGTGCCGTAGATGACGCCGCCCCCGGGGACCACCGCCGCGACCTGGGTCGGAATCGCCGCCGGTGCAAGGAGAGTAAGGGAGAGGACGGTCACGAAGGCCGCGACGCACCGCCGGATCCCGTTCATCGCTCGTACCCCCAGACACCGGCCGGGCCGGGCCCCAGGGATCGCCGCCCATCGTCCGCCGCGGTCACCCGACCGATCCACTGGCCCGCGATCCGGCTCGGACGCTAGCGCACGCCCCGCCCCGCCACACGTGCCATCGGGCATCACGGACGCCGCTCGGTATCGACGACGGAGCGCTCGGCTCTCGGTGGCAGACGGGCGACGGGGGTCCCCGTCGTTGCCGGGGCACCTCCACGGAAACGGAGAACCGGCCCCGGAGGGCCGGCTCTGTGATCGTCCGTGGAGGCGACGTCGGGATTCGAACCCGAGAATAGAGGTTTTGCAGACCTCCCCCTTAGGCCACTTGGGTACGTCGCCCAGCTCGACGCCGGCCACCGGCGCCGCCGCCCGGGAAGAGTGGCTGCCCCTCGAGGATTCGAACCTCGGTTCTCGGATCCAAAGTCCGCTGTCCTACCACTGGACGAAGGGGCAGCGGTCGAGGCCCCGATGCGGACGGACCCGCGGTCCGTCGATCTCTGGAGAGGGGATGGAGCGGAAGACGGGACTCGAACCCGCGACCCTCACCTTGGCAAGGTGATGCTCTACCAACTGAGCCACTTCCGCTCGAAACGCCACCGCCGCTGCGTGCTGGTGCCGAGAGCCAGATTCGAACTGGCGACACCGCGATTTTCAGTCGCGTGCTCTACCGACTGAGCTATCTCGGCCCGTGTACGCCGCGGGACTGGCCGCCCGTACGGCGTTGAGAGGCTACCACGACCCCCCGGGAGGTCGCAAGGACGCCCGCCGCTCGGCCTCCCCTACTCCAGCCCGCGCAGGGCGGCCACCTGCTGCGCGTCGAGCGGCGGCTGGCCGTACATCGACCGCAGCCGGTTGACGCGGTCCAGGATCGGGGGATGCGTCGAGAAGAGGCCCATGCCTTGGTCGGACAGCTTCTTCATCGGGTTGACGATGTAGAGGTGCTGCGTCGCCCGGTTCGCGACCTCGAGCGGCTCCTGGTCGGCGGCGATCTTCACGAGCGCGTTCTCGAGACCCACCGGGTTGCGTGTCAGCTCGACCGCGGAGGCGTCCGCCAGGTACTCGCGCTGGCGACTCACCGCGAGCTGCACGAGCCGCGCGGCGATCGGGGCGAGGATGGCGAGGACGATGGAGATCACGAGGACGATCGCTCCGATGCCTCCGGAGTCCGACGACCCCGAGCTCCGCCGGCCACGCCCGCCGAACCCGGTCCAGAAGCCGATCCGCAGGTACATGTCCGCAAGGAGCGCGATGCTGCCCACCAGGACGCCCACCAGCAGCGTGAACCGGATGTCGTAGTTGCGGACGTGGCTCAGCTCGTGGCCGATGACCCCCTGCAGCTCTTCGCGGTCGAGCTTCTCCAGCAGGCCGGTCGTGATCGCGATCGACGCGTGCTGCGGGTCGCGCCCGGTCGCGAACGCGTTGGGGGCCGTGTCGTCGATGACGTAGACGGCCGGCATCGGCACCCCGGCCGCCAGCGACATCTCCCGCACCACGTTCGTCAGTTGCGGGGCCGTCGTCTCGTCCACGCGGCGCGCCTTCGACGCGGTGAGGACGAGCTGGTCGCCCGAGAACCAGCTGCCGGCCGCCATGACGACGCCGAGCACGATCGCGACCACGGTCATCCCGACGATCCCGGTCAGGTCGCCGGTGAGGACGAAGCCGATCGACGCGCCGAGGACGATGAGGACCCAGAGCACGATCAGGACGAGGAACAGCGAGTTCCGCTTGTTCCTCGCGATCTGCGAGCGGAACGAGGTGGCGGCCACCGGGTCCTCCGGCGACGGTGTGGCGTCGCGACCCTCGAGGGCGCCCGGCTACCGCAGGGCGACCGTCGGGACCTGGTCCGCCTCGGGCTCGGCCTCGAAGAAGTCGCGCTTGGTGAACCCGAACGACCCGGCCACGATGTTGCCCGGGAACGTCTGGATCGAGGTGTTGAACTCGAGGACGGACGAGTTGTAGTACTGCCGGGCGAAGCTGATCTGGTTCTCCGTGGTGGTCAGCTGCTCCTGGAGCGACAGCACGTTCTCGTTCGCCTTGAGGGTCGGGTAGTTCTCGGCGACGGCGAAGAGGGAGCGCAGCGCACCGGTCAGCTGGTTCTCCGCGGCGGACTGCTCCGCGACGCCCTTGGCCCCGGCCGCGACCGCATTGGCCCTGGCCTCGGTCACCTTCGTCAGGACGTCCTGCTCGAAGGACATGTAGTCGCGGACCGCCGCGACGAGGTTGGGCACCAGGTCGTGACGGCGCTTGAGCTGGACCTCGATCTGGGCGAGCGCCTCGTCGACCGTGTTCCGCTTCCGGACGAGGCCGTTGTAGAAGAGGATCGCCCCCACGACCACGATGATCGCGACGACGACGAGGATGACCAGGAAGAGCTCCATGCGCGCCTCCATCCGGGACCTGGGGGTGCTCCCCCGCGTGAGTCTAGCGCGCCCGTACAGGTCGGCGCGAGGGCGCGAGGGTGGTGGGCGGTAAGGGACTCGAACCCCTGACATCCTCGGTGTAAGCGAGGCGCTCTCACCAACTGAGCTAACCGCCCGGGGGGTCGCGACGGACCGGAGATGGAAAGACGCGCCCGAGGGCGCGTCCGAGTTGTCAGGCGGAGGGTGGTGCCCAGGCCGGGACTTGAACCCGGATGACTTGCGTCATACGCCCCTCAAACGTACGCGTATACCAATTCCGCCACCTGGGCGCCGTCTTCACTTCAGGTCCCACCGGCCGACGCTGCCTGGTACCGAGGAAGGGACTCGAACCCATACGCCCTTGCGGGCACCAGCTCCTGAGGCTGGCGCGTCTACCAGTTCCGCCACCTCGGCGAGGACCCGCCGCCCACCCCGAGCACGCTCACGGGTTCGCGGCGAGGCGCCATGTTAGCACATCCCAGAATCGGTCACTGAGGTCGCCGAGCTCGCGCGGCCGGGGTCCGTCCACGGATGCGCGGTACGCCACGATGTGGTCGCGGAACAGGAGCGGCGGCATCACCTGCTGGGTCGAGAGGTAGTCCTGGAGCTTCGCGTAGCGGGCCTTGCGGGCCGCCGTGGTGCCGGGCTTCCGAGCGTCCGCCAGCAGGGCGTCGAGCTCCGCGCTCTGGATGCCGGAGACGTTGCCGCCGCCCGGACCCGCCTGCGTGGACGCGAGGAGCGGGTACAGGTCGGGATCCAGGCCGATGTTGACGTCGAGCACGACTGCGTCGAAGTCGTGGTCCTGGACGCGCTTGATGAGCGTGGACGCTGGGAGCGCCTCCACCGTCGTCTTGATCCCGAACGTCGTCAGGTCCTTCGCGATGGCCTTGGCCACCGCGTTGGAGACCGGGTTCGCCGACGGGTCGAGGGCGAGCAGCTTCAGCGTGAACGGTTTGGTCTGCTTCGGCGCCACCCAGCCCTTGGCGGTCTTCTTCCAGCCCGACTTCTTCAGCTCGGCGGTCGCCCGCTTGAGGTCGAACGGGAGGAGGCGGCTGGAGGCCGACGAGAACGCCCAGGAGGCCGGCGGGATGGGCGTCTCCGCCAGCGCGGCGTCACCGAGGTAGACGTCCTCCACGATCCCCTTGCGGTCGATCGCCATGGTCACCGCGCGCCGGAACCGCAGGTCGCGGAACCGCGGGTGGTCGGCCCGGAGGTTGAACGTCAGGCTCGAGAAGATGGACGAGGGGTACTTGACGAGGCGCGTCCCCGCCACGTCCATCAGCCCCGCAGCCGTCTCCGGGTCCAGTCCGGACGCGGCATCCACCTCGCCGGCGCGATATGCGGCCGCGAGCGACGGCTCGTCGTCGTAGAAGCGGATCTCGATGCGCGCGAGGCCCGACGCCGCGAGGTCGACGGGCTCCTCGTCGGTCGGCGCCGCGGTGGGCGATGCCGAGGCGGTGGGTGACGCGGCGGCCGCGAGCGACGCCGGCGGCTCGCCGGCCTCGCCGCTCGCGGGCTCCGGTGAGCCGGATGGCGACGCGGACGCGTCCGGGACCGCACCGGCCCCGGTCGTGGCGCTCGGACCGGGCGTGGCCTCCGGGGTGGCGCCGGGGTCGATCGGCCCTGCGTAGCCGTCCGACGGCTCCAGGACGGCATGGTCGATGTCGCGCTCCACCAGCCGGTACGGGCCGTTGCCCACGGGGGAACGCGCGAAGTCGGAGTCTGCCAGCTCGGCGACCGGGACGTCCGCGAGGAGGTGCTTGGGCAGGAGCGGCTGGCGGGCGAGCTCCACGAAGCCGCCGATGGGCTTCCCGAGGGAGAACCGGACGGTCCGCGCGTCGACCGCCTCGGCCGTCACGTCCGACCACGAGGCGCCGGCCGGACCGGTGTATGCGGGGTCCTTCAGCAGCGAGACGGTGAAGACGACGTCGTCCGCCGTCACGGGCGTCCCGTCGTCCCACTGCGCATCGGGCCGGATGACGAACGTGTACGTGCGCCCCGCGTCGGCGATCTTCCACGACTCGGCCAGGTCCGGCACGAGCTTCTGGCCGGGACCCAGGCCGACGAGGCCGCGGAAGACGAGCGCCACGATGTCGCGGTCGGCGCGCGTCCGCTGCGTGAGCGGGGTCAGCGACGAGGGGCGCCCCACGACGCCGTCGCGGTAGGCGACGACCGGCGTCTCGGGGGCGGGGGTCGCGGTCGGAGCCGCGACCTGGGCGGGAGCGGGGCGCGCAGCCGGCAGGAGGATCCCGCCGGCGAGGACCGCGAGGACGACGACGAACGCGAGGATGATCGCGCGGTCGCGATGAGGCATGCGAGGACCACTGCTGCGACCGGCCGCCCCCGAAGGGGCCTCAGCCGGTCAGGCGGGGCGCGCCGGCCGTGAGGCGGACGCGCTACTGGGTGACGAAGACGTAGCTCGCGAGGGAGAAGACCACGAACAACGCGCCCAGCACGATCGTGAACTGCCAGAGGCGCTTCTCCACCCCCCGGCGGCTCCGGTAGACGGCGGAGTCGCCGCCGAAGGTGCTCGAGAGCCCGACGCCGCGCGCCTGCATGAGGATGGCGGCGATGAGGGCGATGCTCACGACGATCTGGCCGACGGCCAGGATTGCGTTCACGGGGTGCTGGACCTCCTGGATCGGGGACGCGCGGATGGTAGCACAGGTCGAGCGGCTCGCCGGCGGGTTGACCCCGCGCGCTGGAGGCGTCAGGGACGACCGCTCAGGGGCGAGGGTCCAACAGGGAGGTGCCCGTCATCCCGTCCCACCGAGGAAGCCCGCCGAGCTCGCAGATCGTCGGCGCCACGTCGGCCAGCGCGCCGTCGTGGAGCGTGCGGCCGGCCACGGGCCGCCCGACGAGGACGATCGGCACGCGGTTGAGCGAGTGCGCCGTCACGGTGCGGCCGTCGGGCGTGCGCATCTCGTCCGCGTTGCCGTGGTCCGCCGTGATCGCGAGGAGCGCGCCGGGCCCGTCCGGGTCGGCGCCCTCCACGGCCGACACGGCGGCGACGACGCGGGCGATGCACCCGTCCACCGTCTCGCACGCCCGCACCGCGGCGTCCCAGACGCCCGTGTGGCCGACCATGTCCGGGTTGGCGTAGTTCGCGACGATCAGGTCGTACGCGCCGGACCCGATCGCCTCCACCAGCACGTCGGTCACTCCCGCGGCGCTCATCTCCGGCTGCAGGTCGTACGTGGCCACCTTCGGGCTCGGGACCAGGACCCGGTCCTCCCCGGGCCAGGGGGCCTCGACGCCGCCGTTGAAGAAGTACGTGACGTGCGCGTACTTCTCCGTTTCGGCGACGTGGAGCTGGCGCCACCCGGCGGCCGAAGCCACCTCGGCGAGCGACGTCGCGGTCTCCGGCGGGAAGACGACGAGGACGGGCAGGCCGGCCTCGTACTCCGTCATGGTGGCGACGAGCAGGTCACGGGGCGCCGCGCGGCCGTCATCCCTGTCGAACGCGTCGAACACCGCATCCGCGAGCGCGTGCGTCAGCTGGCGCGCCCGGTCCGCGCGGAAGTTGCAGTGGACCACCGCATCGCCATCGCGGATCGTGCCGTCGACGCCGCCGACGAGCGTGGGCCGGATGAACTCGTCGTTCTCGCCGCGCGCGTAGCCCGCCTCCACCGCGGCCGTCGCGCTCGGCTCGGTGAACGGAGCGATCCCGTGGACGATCGCCCGGTAGCCGGCGGCGGTCCGCTCCCAGCGCTTGTCGCGGTCCATCGGGTAGTAGCGGCCCGCCACCGTCGCGATGCGCGCGTCGGGGTGCACCACCGCGAGGCGCGCCTCGAGGTCGGGGACGAAGTCGATCGCCGAGCGGGGCGGCGTGTCGCGGCCGTCGAGGATCGCGTGGACGCGGACGGAGCGGACGCCGGACTCGGCGGCGAGGCGGGCAGCCGCGACGAGGTGCGTGTCGTGCGCATGGACACCGCCGGGACCCACCAGGCTGATGAGGTGCAGCGGCCGGCCACGTTCGCGGGCCCGCCCGCACGCGGCGAGCAGCGCCGGGCGGCGGAAGAACGCGCCCGACGCGATCGCGGCGTCGATCCGCGGGAGATCCTGCAACACGGGCTTCCCCGCCCCGATGTTGAGATGCCCGACCTCCGAGTTGCCCATCTGCCCGGCCGGGAGGCCCACCGCCTCCGCCGACGCGTCGAGGGCCGCGTGCGGCCATCGCGCGAGCAGGTCCCGCCACGCGGGCATCCGGGCCGCTGCGATCGCGTCGGCGTCCGCGTCGCGGCCGAGCCCGAACCCGTCCACGACGACGATGACGATGGGCCGCGGGCGCTCGCCCGCGGCCACGACCGCCGTCCCGGCCGGCTCGCCCGAGGGGACCGGCGCCCCGGCCGGCTGGCCCGCGGGGACCGGCGTCCCGGCCGCCGGGTCCGTGGTCGGCCCCGTCACGCCCCGCCGCCCGCCGGGCGGGAGGCCGCGTCGACGACCGCGCGGGCCGTGGCCGTGACGGCGGCGCGCGCGACGATGCCGGCCATCTCGTCCGGTTTGAGGGAGGCGCCGCCCACGAGCGCCCCGTCGATCGACGGCTCGATGAGGAACTCGCCCACGTTCGCAGCCGTCACGCTGCCGCCGTAGAGCACGGGGGTCGCCTCCGCGAGCGCCGGCGACCCGACCTGGGCGAGCACCGACCGGATGGCGGCCGACATGGCGGCCGCGTCGGCGCCGCTCGCGGTCCGGCCCGTGCCGATGGCCCAGACCGGCTCGTAGGCGATGACCAGGCCGCCAGCGAGGAGCGTCTCCGCGTCCAGGCCCGCCAGGCAGCCGCGGACCTGATCGGCGACGACCGCCTCCGCGGTGCCCGCGTCCCGATCCGCCAGCTGCTCGCCGACGCAGACGATCGGCCGCAGCCCGCTCGCGAGAGCGCGCGCCAGCTTCCGGTTCACGAGGGCGTCTGTCTCGCCGGCGTCGCGGCGGCGCTCCGAGTGGCCCAGGATCACCCAGGTCGCGAGGCCGGCGAGCATCGCGGCGGAGACCTCTCCCGTGAACGCGCCGGACGCCTCGTGGTGGACGTTCTGCGCCCCGACCTCGATCCCCTCGTCCGCGACCGCGCGGCGGACGGCGTCGAGCGACAGGTACGGCGGGCAGATGACGCGGATGACGCCCGGCTGGCGCGTGGCCCCCGCGATGGCCACGGCCAGCTCGCCCGCGTCAGCGGGCGTGGTGTGCATCTTCCAGTTGGCGGCGATGACGACGGGTCTCATGTGCACATCATGCCATCGCGAGAGGCTACGCGACCGGGTGGTACGGACCAATCTCCCCGATCCGTTGCGCCCGCCGCCCACGACGGGCCGGGCGCTCGGGGGGCGCCTCGTCCTCGTGCAGCGCGGCGGCCTCGATCCGCTCGAGGGCCCGCTGGACGGCAGAGCGATGGAGCCCCAGCTCGACGGCCAGCTCGGACAGCGTCGCCTCGGGCTCGCCGCGACGGGCGTCCGCGACCCGCCGCGTCCCGGGCGGCAGGTCGTCGAGCCGGCCCTCGCGCTCCAGTCGCTCGATCGCATCGAGCTGCCGCGCGGACGCGGCCACCGCCCGCTGCAAGTTCGCGGACTCGGCGTTGATGACGCGGTTGAGCTCGCCGCGCAGCGCCCGGGCGACCTGCCGCGCTTCGAGCTCCAGGAGCGAGGGGCCCGCGCCGATCACGCGGAGGAACGTCACGATCGTCTCGATGCTCTTCCACGTCAGGACGCCCCGCCCGCGGCGGACGCGGAGCGCCGCCGGCAGGCCGATCGAGGCGAGCCGCTCGGCGAGCTCCGTCGCCTCGGCGGCACCGACGACGAACTCGAGATGGGCGCGCGATGCCGACAGGCTCAGTGAGCCCCGCGCGAGGAAGAGGCCGCGCAGGTAGGCCGCGCGGCAGTGGTCGCCGGCCGTCCCCCAGTCGATGTCGGCCACCGGCGAGGTCTCCCCCACGACTCGATAGGCGCGCCGGCCGGCGGCCGGCGGTCTGACGCGGCGCTCGCCGTCCATGTCGATTCCCGCGTCCTTCGCGATCTCCCGCTCCAGGCGGACGGCGAGACGCGCCACCGCGGGCTCGCGCGTCGTGAGGCCAGCGCCGAGTCCGGCCATCTCCGCCTGCCGGTCGCACGCCCTGGCCGGATCGATCCCCGAGAGCTCGGCGCGCAGCGAGGCGACGAGGTCACGCTCGGTGGCGGTCACGCCGACCGGACTGCCGACGACCGCCGCCGGGCCGCGCCGGCCGTGTCGAGCACCTTGACGAGCGCGGCCGCGAGCTTCTCCGGATCGTGATGGTGCCGGTTGGCAGCATCCACGACGTCCTCGAGCACGAGGCGCGGTTCCGGGCGCGCCGCCGGCGGCCATCGCAGCCGGACGGGCTCGACACCCGGCGACGCGGGAGATGCAGGTGTCGCGCGGCTGTTCGCGAGCACCACGTCCGCGAGGCCGGTCGCCGTGTGGCGCTCGAGCGCCTCGACGTGGTCAGCCAGGTCGAATCCCTCCGTCTCGCCTCGCTGGGTGGCAACGTTGCAGACATAGACCCGGAGCGCCGACGAAGCGAGGACCGCGTCTCGGACCTCCGGGATGAGCAGGCCGGGCATGATGCTCGTGAACAGGCTGCCCGGCCCGATGACGATCATGTCGGCATCGGCGATGGCGCGGAGGGCGTCGGCCGACGGCTCGATGTCGTCAGGCGACAGCCAAACTCGCTCGATCCACCGCGTGTGCTGGATCGAGGACTCGCCATGCACCTCGGTACCGTCGTACAGGGTCGCATGGAGAGCGGCCGGCGTCGTGGAGACCGGGACCACCTTGCCCCGGACGGCGAGGACCCGGTTCATCCGCCGGACGCTCTCCGCGAAGTCGCCACCGTCGAGTTCGTACATCGCCGCGAGCAGCAGGTTCCCGACGGGGTGTCCCGCGAGCGTGCCGTCCTCCTCGCCGAACCGGTACTGGAGCAGGTCGCCCATCACGGGCTCCGCGTCCGCGAGCGCCACCAGGCAGTTGCGGATGTCCCCCACCGCCGGCAGGCCCATGCGCTCGCGCAGGCGCCCGGATGACCCGCCGTCGTCCGTGACGGCCACGATCGCGGTGATGTTCGACGTGTGCTCCTTGAGGCCGCGCAGCAGCGTCGAGAGGCCGGTCCCCCCGCCGATCGCGACCACGCGAGGGCCGCGGGCGAGGAAGCGCTTCTGGTAGATCACCTCCACGAGCGGCTGGTCGCGGTCGTGGGCCAGGAACGGCCCGACCAGCACGGCCAGGAGCCGCCATGACGCGAACGCGAAGATCGCGCCGCCCGCCACGACCAGGATCGCGCCGCGGGCCGCGTATGGAAGGAACTGGAGCGTCACGATCGAGACGACCGATTGCAGCGGCCCCCCGACCTCCACGTCACGGTAGAAGGCGCGCAGCGCGAATGCGCCGGCGAGCGCGAGGAGGACCAGGCCCACGAAGGCGAGCAGGATCCACCGCTTCACGCCGATCCCGGGCCGGAGCCACGGCCGGAGGCTCATGCCTGCTCCAGCTCCCGGTGGAAGACCGCGACCGCGAGGTCGCCGCGGGCGCGGAGCCGGCTCACGATCTCCTCTGCCAGCACGATCGAGCGGTGGTAGCCGCCGGTGCACCCGATGGCGATCGTCAGCCTGGACTTCCCCTCGTCCACGTACGCCGGGATGGTGAGATCGAGCAGCCGCTCGATCTCGTCGAGGAACCGGCCGGCGAGCGGCTGTGCGAGGACGTAGTCGCGCACGAGGTCCGTGAGGCCGGAGATCTGCTTGAGCTCCGGCACGTAGTAGGGGTTCTTGAGGAAGCGCACGTCGAAGACGAGGTCCGCCTCGAGCGGGATGCCGTACTTGTACCCGAAGCTGACCACCTGGACGGCCAACCGGTCGGGGTCCACGTCCGTCGGGATGCTCGCGAAGAGCCGCTCGCGCAGCTCGCGGAGTGAGAGGTCCGACGTGTCGATGATCACGTCCGCCTCCTCGCGCACGGCGGCGAGCCGGCGACGCTCCTCCGCGATCGAGCCCGCGATCCCGCGCTGGCCGGAGAGCGGATGCCGATGCCGCGTCTCGGAGAACCGGCGGATGAGGATCTCGTCACGCGCCTCGAGGAAGAGCACCAGGGGCCGGATCCCGCGAGCATGGAGGCTCGCCCGGACCGCGTCGAACGCGCTCTCCACGTCGCCCGCCCGGATGTCCAGCACGATCGCGACATGCTCGAATCGCGCCGGGTCATCCGCCACGAGCTCCCCGAGCGATGGGAGGAGCTCACCCGGCAGGTTGTCCACCGTGGCGTAGCCCAGGTCCTCGAAGAGCTTCGTCGCGGCCGTCTTCCCTGCGCCGGAGAGGCCGGTGAGCACGACGACGCTCTGCTCGGCGGGCGGCTCGCCGCCCTCGTGCCCGGAGCCGCTGGTCCGCGTCATCGCCCCGTGATCCGCACCAGCTGGATCGAGACCTCGTAGAGGGCATACATCGTGACGCCGAGGATCAGGGGGCTGATCGGGTCGCCGCCGGGGGTCGCGAGAGCCGCCGCGATGGCGATGACCAGGAGCGCCTGGCGCCTGCGTGCACCGAGCGCCGCGGAGGTGACGATCCCGACCTTCGAGAGCAGGACGAGGACGATGGGGAACTCCATCGCGAGGCCGAACACGAGGAACATGGTGGAGACGAACCCGAAGTAGGCGTCGGCCGTGATGAGCGCCTGGAGGTCGGCCGACTGGAAGCTCAGCAGGAACGACGAGGCGTACGGCAGGACGAGGTAGGCGACGACGACCCCGAGGACGAAGAAGAACAGGGCGAGCGGCACCCACGGCCGGGCGAGCCGGCGCTCACGCGTCGTGAGGCCCGGCGAGACGAACGCCCAGACCTCGTAGAGGATCACCGGCATCGCGACGATGATCCCGAAGACCAGCGAGACCTTGAGGTTGATGAAGAACGCGTCGCCGAGGCCGGTGAAGACGAGCGGCTGGTCGGTGGGCAGCGGCGCCTTGAGGAACGAGATGATCCGGCCCGCCTGCCAGAACCCGACGGCGGTCCCGATGGCCACGGCGACGATCACGACGACGATCCGGTTCCGCAGCTCGCTGAGGTGATCGACGAGCGTCATCACCTTCTCTTCGCCGGCCGCGTCGGCGGCGGCGGCGGACGCCGTGTCGGTGGCGTCGACCGCGGGTGTGAGGCCCTGCTCCGGGAGGGCGTCCGCCTCGGCCATGGGGTTCAGGGCCGGGGCGGCGTCAGGCCTGCGGCTGGTTCGGGGCGTCGGCGGCCGGCGCGGGCTGGGTCAGCGTGTTGGGGACGGCCGGCTCGCTGAGCGCGTTCGGCACCGGCGCAGCCGCGACGGGGGCGGGGACCGGAGCGGCCGGAGCGGCCTCGGCGACGGGTGCCGGCGCGGGTGCGACGGGCGCGGGTGCGGCCGGGGCCGGGGCGACCGGCACGGCGGCGATCGGAGCGGCTGCCACCGGGGCCGGGGCCTGCGCGGCGGGCTGGGGCGCCGGCGGCGCGGCCGTGGTCGCGCCCGTCACCGTGTCCTGGACGTCCGTGGTGGCCTTGCGGAACTCGCGGATGCTCTTCCCGATGGCCGCGCCCACGTCCGGGAGCTTCCCCGGGCCGAGGATGAGGAGCGCGATCACCAGGATGATGATCAGCTCGACCGGTCCGATGTTCGGCATGCTTCGTGGATCCCTCGCGGCTGAAGCCTCGCGGTCGCCCTCCCCGGCGGCCCCGAGAGGCGCCCTACTCTAGCACAGGGAAGCGGCCGGACCACTCGGCCGCGGCGGCCGCGATGGCCTCTCCTGGATCGTCCGCGTCGAGCGCCGCGCTGGCGATCCCACGGGAGACGTTGACCAGGAGCCCCCCGCCCGGCCCGCCGGCCGCCGGCGCCTCGCGGGCCGGGCCGTGGCGCATCGCGGATGCCGCGTCGCCGCCCTGGGCGCCCACGCCCGGGACGAGGAACGCGAGGCCGGGGGCCACCGTGCGCACCGCCTCGAGCTCGGCCGGAGCCGTCGCGCCGACGACGAGGCCGACCGTCCCGCCCGGGCCCCACCCCGCGGCCAGGCGCGCGACGCGGAGGTGAAGGGCCTCGGCCGGCGCTCCAGATGCCGGGTCCGGCCCGACGCCGAGGTCCTGGAGCTCGCCCGCGCCGGGGTTCGAGGTGCGACACAGGACGTATGCGAACCGATCGGGCCGCTCCAGGAGCGGCGCGATCGCCTCGGCGCCGAGGTATGGGCTGACCGTCACCGCGTCGGCACCGAGCCGGTCGTAGATGGCGGCCGCGTGGCGCGCCGCGGTGCTCCCGATGTCGCCGCGCTTGGCGTCCGCGATCACCGGGACGTCGGCGGGGATCGCCGCCCGGATCCGCTCGAGTGCGCGGATCCCGTCCGGCCCGAGCGCCTCGAAGAAGGCGAGGTTGGGCTTCACGGCGGCCGCGTGCGGGAGCACCGCGTCCAGGACCAGGCGGCAGAAGGCCTCCACGCCGGCCGCGTCGGCCGCGAAGCCGGCTGGGAGCGCCGCCGGGTCGGGGTCGAGCCCGACGCACAGGACGCTGCCGGCGCGCGCCGAGCGCGCGGCGAGCCGCTCCAGGTACGGGGCGGTCACGGGATCGCCGTGGCGGACGGCGCGGCCTCCGACCCCGATGGGGCTGCCGGCGACGGGGACGGCAGCTGGTCAGCCGGGACGGTCCACGTCGCGCGGGACGCGCCGTCGAGGCCGGCGAAGTCGGTCAGCGGCTTGCTCTCCGAGACGGTCATCGCCGCCCCCTTGCCGGCGACGTCCACGATCCGGAGGTCCACCGCGAGGCCGTCGAGGTGCATGTACACGAGCTGGTCACCCCGCGGGGACCAGGTGGCCGCCCACGAGGCGTCGTCCCTGGTGACCCGGACCAGCTCGGTGCCGTTCTTCGCGTCGAGGATGACGACGTTCGTGCCGAACGAGTCCGTCAGGGTCGCGGCGATGTACCGCCCGTCGGGCGACCAGCTTGGGTCCACGTACCCGGGCCCGGTGACGGCGCCGAACCGCTCCTTCGCGGGCAGCCAGCGCCAGATGGCCGGCGAGCCGCGGGACCCGTCGCGCGCGTTCTGCACGTACAGCAGCGTCTTGCCGTCGGGGCTGTAGGCCGGATCCTGGTGGCCGAGCGGGGGGTTCTCGGGCACGTCGATCGGCGTGAGCTTCTTCTTGGCAAGGTCGTACGTCTGCAGCACCACGTTCGAATTCGTCGGATCGGGGAGGTCGGAGACGAGGGCGACCGTCTTGCCGTCGGGCGCGGGCGCCGGGTGGCGCATGAACGCCTGCCACTCGCGGCCGCCCCCGTACTTCACGAGGCCCGACAGGAGCGTCTCCTTGTCGGTCCCGTCCGGCCGGATCCGCATGAGGACCGGGTAGTCGAGTTCGTCGTAGGCCGGCCGGCCCTCGTTCTCGAAGAGCCCGCGCTTGCTCTTGTGGGTGATGTAGTAGATCCACTCCCCGTCCGCGGAGAACGCCGGGTCCGAGTCGGCGCCGGTCCGCGTCAGCTGCCTGGCCTGGTCGCCGGTCTGCGTCCAGAGGTTCCCCTGCTTGACGTAGACGAGCGTGCCCGGGAAGACGGCCTCCTTGTTGACCTCGACGACGTCGGGCTTGGGTGTCGCGCCGGGCGGGCGGGCGACCGTTCCGCC
>JAKOQS010000207.1 GCA_029778235.1 Chloroflexota bacterium
GCGCACCACCGTCGCTCCTGCTCGCTCAGGCCGCCCCAGACGCCGGCGACCTGCCCGCTGTCCAGCGCCCACTGCAGGCAGTCGGTCACGACGGGGCACCCTGAGCACACCGCCTTCGCCCGCTCGACCTCCTGCCAGATCGGCGCCGTGGCACCGGTCGGGAAGAACATCTCGGGGTCGTGGTCCAGGCAGGCTGCCTGATGTCTCCAGTCCATGGGCCCTCCTCGGTCGGCTCGACCGTACGAAGGGCGTGTGACCTCGGTGTTTCGTGTAAGCGATTGCTGTGTTTCGGTCCCGACTGGCCGTCGGAGCCGGATCCGCCCGTTCCCCGGCCGAACCGCGCCCCTCCTGTTACTGTAGTCAATCTCAAGTTTCAGCGGAGGTGTCGATGCCTGGTCCTGTCCCGGAGCAGCCCGTCGGGCTCGTGACCGGCGCCGGAGCCGGCATCGGACGGGCGACGGCCGAGCTCCTCCACGAGCGGGGCTACCGGGTCGTCGCCGTCGACGTGTCGGCCGACGCGCTCGCCTGGGCGGACGGTCTCGACGGCGTACGGGGCGTGGTCGCCGACGTCGCGGACGAGGACGGCAATCGTCGGATGGTCGCCGCGGCCGTCGAGGCGTGGGGCCGTCTCGACGCCGTCGTGCTGAACGCCGGGATCGCGCGTCGGACCCGGTGGGATGCCGCCGACGCGGTCGACGCCTACGACGCGATCATGGCCGTCAACGCGCGCGGCGTCGTCCTCGGCATCCGTCACGGCGCTCCTGCGATAGCAGCGTCGGGCGGCGGCGCGATCGTGGTCGTCGCCTCGACCTCCGGCGTCCGCGCGGATCCGGAACGGTTCGCCTACAACGCGTCGAAGGCTGCGGCGATCAACCTTGCCCGCGCGGCCGCCCTGGACTGGGCGACCCGAGGCGTTCGCGTCAACGTGCTGGCGCCCGGGCCGACAGCGACGGCGATCTTCCAAGGCGGCACGGCGAGCCCGGAGCACCTCGCCGAGCTGACGCGGAACATCCCGATGCAGCGGATGGGCACGCCGCGCGAGCAGGCCGAGGCCATCGCGTTCCTCGCCTCGCCCGCCGCCAGCTTCGTGACCGGTGCCGTGCTCATGTCCGACGGCGGCATCACCGCGAACGTCGGGATCTTCCCGCCGCCGCTGGCGGAGGCGACATCGTGACGGACGTCGACGTCGTCGTCATCGGATCCGGTGCGGCCGGGCTCGCCGCCGCCTTGGCGGCCGTCCAGGCCGGGGCCGGCTCGGTGCTCGTGGCCGAGGCCATGGACGTCATCGGCGGATCCTCACGCCTGTCGGGCGGCCTGATGATGGGCGCCGGCACCCGCTACCAGCGGGCCGCCGGCATCGAGGACACCTGGCAGGA
>JAKOQS010000030.1 GCA_029778235.1 Chloroflexota bacterium
CCGGCCGGGGCGCTGCTCTCGCCGGTCGATGCCGCCGTCGGGCTGCTGCCGGGCTCACCGCCACCCCCGTTCCGGGCGCGGCCGTTCCAGCCGTTGCCACCGCCGTCGCCCTGGCGCCCACGCCACCGGTCGCCGCCGCCGCGCGGCCGGCCGCGATCGCCGGCCGCGACCTCGGCCGCGAAGGCCGCGTCGCCGATCTCCACGACGGCCTCCCACGGCCGCACCAGGTCCGCGAGCAGCTGCGCCTCCTCGCCGCGATGATCCAGCTTCCCTGCGACGACGACGATCGCGCCGTCGGTCCACGCGTCGCGTGTCTCCTCGTACGTGCGCGGGAAGACGAGCACCTCGACCGAGCCCTGGAGGTCCTCCAGGGTGGCTACGGCCAGCGTCGCCTTCGCCTTCGTGATGAGGGTCCGGACGCCGGTGATGACGCCGCCGACGACGACACGCTGGCCGTCGAGCGCCTCGTCGCGCAGGTCGCCGCTGTAGGCGGTCACCACGCGGCTCATGTGGTCGGAGACCTCCCCGAGCGGGTGGTCGGACAGGTAGAGGCCGAGCAGCTCCTTCTCCCACCGGAGCCGCTCCCGGCTGGGGGCCTCGGTCGCCGAGGGCAGGGGCTTCTCGAGGGCCTCGGGCTCCGCGACCATGTCGAAGAGGCTGGTCTGCCCGCTCGCCCGGTCGCGCTGGGTGGCCTGCGCGGCTGCGAGCGCGTCGTCGAGCCCGAGCAGCAGCTGTGCCGGGTGGCCCAGGTCGCCGAGCGCGCCCACCTTGATGAGCGACTCCAGCACCCTCTTGTTCGCGAGCCGCAGGTCGATCCGAGCGCAGAGGTCCGCGAGCGACCGGAACGGGCCGTCCGCCTCCCGCGCGGCGACGATCGAGGCGATCGCCCCCTCCCCCACGTTCTTCACCGCGAGGAGGCCGAAGCGGATCGCGTCGCCCTCCACCGTGAACTCGAGATGGGACCGATGCACGTCGGGGGGCAGCACGCGGATGCCCAGGCGGCGGCACTCGGCGACGGCGGCCGCGACCTTCTCCTCGCGATCGCGGAACGCCGTCAGGACGCTCGTCATGTAGTCGACGGTGTAGTTCGCCTTCAGGTACGCGGTCTGGTACGCCACCAGGCCGTAGCAGGTGGCGTGCGCCTTGTTGAACCCGTACCGCTCGAAGGGCTCGAACGCCTTGAAGACCGCGTCGATCGTGGCCGCCGGGACGCCGCGCTCCGCCGCCTGGCCGACGAACTTCTCGCGCATGGACCGCAGGACGGAGCTCTTCTTCTTGCGGATGGCGTAGCCGAGCGTGTCGGCCTCGGGCCCGGTGAAGCCGGCCAGCGCGATCGCGGCCGCCATGATGTCCTCCTGGTAGACGAAGATCCCGTAGGTCCTCTCCAGGTAGGGCTCCAGCAGCGGGTGGAGGTACTCGACGCGCTCCTGGCCGTGCTTGCGCGCGATGTAGCGCGGGATGTTGTCCATGGGGCCCGGCCGGTACAGGGCCACCATCGCCGCGAGGTCGAAGACGGTCGTCGGCCGCAGCTCGCGGACGTAGCGGCGCATCCCCGCCGACTCCAGCTGGAAGATGCCGGTGGTCTCGCCCGAGGCCAGCAGGGCGTACGTCTTCGGGTCGTCGAGGGGGATGTGGTCGAGGTCGATCGAGATCCCGCGGTGATCGCGGATCATGTCCACCGCGTGGCGGAGGATGGTCAGGTTCGAGAGGCCCAGGAAGTCGAACTTGAGCAGGCCGAGCGCCTCGACGCCGTGCATCTCGTACTGCGTCATCAGCGCGTCCGAGTTCGTCGCGCGCTGGAGCGGCATGAGGTCGGTCAGCGGCTCGCGGCTGATCACCACCCCGGCCGCGTGGGTCGAGGCGTTGCGCGCCACGCCCTCGAGCTGCCTCGCGAAGTCGACGACGCGGTGGACGGCCGGGTCGCCCTCGTACATCTCGCGGAGCTGCGGGCTGAGGGAGATCGCCTCGTCGAGCTTGATCCCGAGCTGGTTGGGGACCGCCTTGGCGATGCGGTCCACCTCGCCGTAGCTGTGCCCGAGGACGCGACCCACGTCGCGGATGGCGGCGCGCGCGAGCATCGTGCCGAACGTGATGATCTGCGCGACGTGGTCCTGGCCGTACTTCCGCGTGACGTAGGCGATGACTTCGTCGCGGCGCCCGTCCTCGAAATCCACGTCGATGTCGGGCATCGTCACGCGGTCCGGGTTCAGGAACCGCTCGAACGGGAGCCCGTAGTGGATCGGGTCCACCGGGGTGATCCCGAGCGTGTACGTGACGATCGACCCGGGCGCGCTCCCCCGGCAGGTCGTCTGGATGCCCTGCTCGCGGGCGAAGCGGACGAAGTCGGCCACGATGAGGAAGTAGCCCGCGTAGCCCATCGTCGTGATGACGCCGAGCTCGTAGTCCAGGCGCTCGCGGAGCTGGGCCGTCGGCTCGCCGTACCGCGCGACGAGCCCCCGCTCGCACTCCTTCCGCAGCCACGACTCGACGGTCTCGCCAGCGGGGACGGGGAACGACGGGATGCGCGTCTCGCCGATCGGCAGGCGCAGGTCCACCATCTCGGCGATCCGCCGGGACGCCCGGATCGCGTCGAGCTGGTCGGGGAAGAGCGCCGCCATCTCCGCCGCCGACTTGAGGTAGAACTCGGCCGATTCGAAGCGCATCCGCCCGGGCGTGTCGAGCTGGCTCCCCGTGCCCACGCAGAGCAGGACGTCGTGCGCCTCGGACTGCTCCCGGTGGACGTAGTGCAGGTCGTTGGTGACGACGAGCGGGAGGCCGGTCGACGCCGACAGCTCGAGCAGCTGCCCGTTGAGGCGGCGCTGCTCCGGCAGTCCGTGGTCCTGGAGCTCGAGGTAGAAGCGGTCCTTGCCGAGGATCTCGGCGTACTCCCCCGCGACGTTGCGCGCGAGCTCGCGGTCGTCGACCTCGAGGGCCTTCGCGACCTCACCGCCGAGGCACGCGGAGAGGCCGATCAGGCCCTCGGCATGCCGCGCGAGGTGCTCCCGGTCGATCCGCGGCTTGTAGTAGTAGCCGTCCACGTGCGCGTCGGTGATCAGGCGGCACAGGTTGCGGTAGCCGACGTCGTTCTGCGCGAGGAGCACGAGGTGGAACGGCTGGGCGTCCGCCTTGCCCTCCCGGTCCGTCATCGAGCGGCGGGCGACGTAGGTCTCCACGCCGACGATGGGCGCGATGCCCCGCGCGAGCGCCGCCTGGTGGAACGCGACCGCGCCGTACAGGGCGCCGTGGTCGGTCACCGCGAGGTGCGAGAAGCCCAGCCGCTCGGCCTCGTCCACGAGGTCCGTGATCCGCCCCAGCCCGTCGAGGAGGGAGAACTCGGTGTGCGTGTGCAGGTGGACGAAGTCGTCTGCGGCGATCCTCACGGGGGCCAATGGTAGCCGCTGGGCAGGGTCGGGCGGCGGCGGGGCGACGGGCCGGGCCTCGGCGCCGGACGCCGGCGGCGCGGGGGCACCAGGGCCGGGCCGCACCCGCCGCCGGGACCAGGGACCGGGGCTGCGGCGCCCCCGGCGTCACCAGCCGATCGAGTCGAGGAAGCGGCGGAGGGCGTCGTCGAAGGCGGCCGGCCGCTCGACGAACGGTACGTGGCCGGCACCCTCCACGAGTCGCAGCGTGCCGTCGCGGGCCGCGGCCAGGAAGGCGGCCTCGTCCCGGCGGAACAGCGGGTCGTCGGCGCCGTTGACCAGCAGGACGGGCCCGGGGTAGGCCCGCAGCCTGGGCAGGAACTGCTGGCCGACGACGTCGCGGACCGCGTTCCGGCTCCCCTTGAAGAGCAGCCCGCGCGCATCGGGGGCCGGCGCACCCGCGGTCACGGAGCGGTAGGCGACCGAGCGCACCCGGTCCCCCACACGCTCGCGCAGCCGCTGGCCGGCGAGCCCTGCGACATACGCGAGCGAGCGGTGCGGGATCGTCAGCAGCCGCCGCGGCTCGAGCGACGCGTTGCACAGGACCAGGGCAGCGGTCCGCCCGGGGAAGCGTGACGCGTACTCGATCGCGACGTAGCCGCCGAGCGAGTGGCCCACCAGCGCGGCCCGCCCGCTTGCCGCCTCTGCACGGACGACAGCATCCAGGCGCGCGACGAACGCGTCCAGGCCGAACGGGATGTCCGCGAGCTCGCCGTGGCCGGGCAGGTCGGCCGCGATCGTCCGGTGGCGGTCGGCGAAGGATCGCACCTGGCCTGCCCAGATCGTGCGGTCGACCCGGGTCCCGTGGAGGAAGACGATCGCCGGAGCGTCGGTGGGGCCCGCGGCGTCATGGGCCGGCATGCGGCCATCGTAGCCGAGGCGCGGGGACCCCGGCAGAAGCGTGCGCGCCCGGAACGGTCCCGGCCCTACTCCCTCTTGAATGGCTTCCCGTCCGCGGCGGGCGCCCGGACACGGCCGACGAGCCCGGCCACGACGACGATGGTCACGATGTACGGGAGCATCAGGAGGATCTCGGACGGGATGCCCGCGTTCAGGATCGACAGCCGGTTCTGGAGCGCGTCCGCGAAACCGAAGACGAGGCTCGCCAGGAACGCGCCGATGGGCGTCCAGCCGCCGAAGATCATCGCTGCAAGGCCGATGAAGCCCTTGCCGGCGGTCATGTTCTCGTCGAACGAGCCGGTGGACCCGAGCGTGAAGTACGCGCCGCCGAAGCCCGCGATCATGCCGCCGAGCAGCACGTTGATGTAGCGGGTGCGGATGACGTTGATCCCGACCGTCTCGGCCGCGACCGGGTGCTCGCCCACCGCTCGCACCCGGAGCCCGTAGCGCGTGTGGAAGAGCGCCATGTGGATCACGAGGATGAGCACGAACATCGCGAACACGAAGAACGAGTTCGTGAACAGAATCGGGCCGACGATCGGGATGTCGCCGAGCCCGGGGATCTTGTCCGGCTGGAACCGTGGTGGGTTGTTCAGCTCCGGCATCGTCATGAGGACGCGCGCTGACAGGAATGCCGTGATGCCCGCCGCGAAGATGTTGATGACCGTGCCGGCGATGATCTGGTCCACGAGGTAGCGGATCGCGAGCACCGCGAGGAGGAGGCCGAGCAGCCCGCCCACGACGATCGCGGCGCCGAGTCCGATCCACACGTTCTGCGCCACGCTGCCGACCACCGCACCCGTGAACGCACCGGTGAGGAGCATCCCCTCGATGCCGATGTTGACCACGCCGGAGCGTTCGCACATGAGGCCCGACAGCGCCCCGAACGTGATCGGGACCGATCGCTGGAGCGTCTGGCTGAACAGCCCGACGAGGCTCATCGACTTCCCGGCGGCGGCCCACGTGATGAACGCGGTGACGAAGGCGATCGCGACGAGGGCGAGGATGATCGCCCACCATCGGGTGCCGGCGCGAACCAGCTGGACGACCCCGAGGAACGCGCAGACGCCGGCCATCAGCCAGATGGTGGCCTGCGACGGGACGATGATGTCCGGCAGCGGGAACGCGGGCTTCGGCCCGAAGTTCAGGCCGAACTTGGTGTCCTCGCCGAGCACGCCGTTGAAGACGACGAGGATGATGACGGCGACTGCGAGGTAGGCGATCCCCAGGACGCGCCCCCGCGTGAACCAGCGTGTCCGTGCGGCGCCGACGGCCGCGGTCGCCGCGGTCATGCTCCCCACCCCTTCGAGAAGACCTCGGTGCCGGTCGCCCGGCCCGCCTTGATCCGCCAGATCGCGCGCACGAGCGCGGGGGCGGCCACGAACATGATGACGAGCGCCTGGATGACGACGACGAGGTCGATGGGCGTGCCGGTGGCGGCCTGCATGGGCGTCGCGCCGGCGCGCAGGGCGCCGAACAGGATCGCCGCTGCCACGACGCCCGACGGTCGCGATCCGCCGATCAGGGCGATCGCGATCGCGTCGAAGCCGTACCCCGGTGAGAAGCCCGGCGTGAGCTTCCCGCTGGTGCCGAGCATCTCCACCGTCCCGGCGAGTCCTGCGAGGCCGCCGCTGATGACCATCGCGAGGACGATCGTCCGCGAGATGTTCATGCCGGCGTACTTCGCCGCGCCCGGGTTCAGGCCGACGGCGCGGAACTCGAACCCGGTGGTGGACCGGAACAGGAGCCAGCTGACGATCGCCGCGGCCACGAGTGCGAGGATGAAGCCCCAGTGGACCCGCAGCCCCTCGATGAGCGGCGGCAGCGTGGCCGACGGGAGGACGTTCTGGCTGATCGGATCGTCGCGGCCCGGACGCTGGAACCCCTCGGTCTTGAGGACCAGCATCACGACCTGGTACGAGATGTAGTTCATCATGATCGTCACGATCACTTCGTGGGCACCGGTCTTCGCCTTCAGGATGCCCGGGACGAAGCCCCAGATCGCACCGCCGAGGATCCCCGCCGCGATCGCGAGTGGCAGGTGGATGAACATCGGGAGGCCGGTGAAGGAGAACCCCACGTACACGGCGAAGATCGCGCCGATGTACAGCTGGCCCTCGGCGCCGATGTTGAAGAGCCCGGCGCGGAAACCCACGGCGACGGCGAGGCCGGTGAAGA
The DNA here is from genome assembly GCA_029778235.1 of Chloroflexota bacterium. Lineage (GTDB taxonomy): Bacteria > Chloroflexota > Limnocylindria > Limnocylindrales > CSP1-4 > CAIYQJ01. Next base: position 6,498 of record JAKOQS010000030.1, read on the forward strand.
TGAGCGGCGTCGCCGACAGGAGCGTCTCGGAGATCGGCTGGAGCGCCTTGACGAGCGCGTCGGGATCGCCTGACGTGATCGCCGAGATGATCCCCGCGGGGCTGCCGATCGACCCCGTCAGCAGCGCCTGGTAGGACGCGGCGACGTCCTGCAGACCCTTGACGATCGCGCCGACCGGGTCCGACTGGAGCAGGGTCCAGAAGCCCGGGTCCGACAGCACGATGACGAAGCCGCCGATGATGAGCGCGGTGACGACCGACAGGACCGGCACGACGAGGCTGCGGCCGACCGACCGGAGGTCCACGCGGAGCCAGCCCCGGCCGCGGCCGGTGGGCTCGCTCGGCTTCTCGATCCGCTCGTCACCGGCGGCCGCCTCGCGGGCGACCGTCGTGTCCGGCCCCGTCCAGGATCCCTGGGGC
>JAKOQS010000208.1 GCA_029778235.1 Chloroflexota bacterium
CGTCGTCCCGGAGCTCCAGGCGTCCTCGACGGCACCCCGGACCTCGGCCTCCAGGCGGAGGTGGCCGCCGATCCGGGTGACGGGGTCGATGGCGATGCGCGCCATGTCAGCCGGCCTCCGGCGGTCGTGGATCGTCGCCGCGGGCTTCGGGGGCGGACGCCCCCGACGGGGTGGGGTCCTGCGGCCAGGCGGGCGGGGCGGGGGCCTCGAGCCAGGCCGACCTGGCCTCGGGCGGGGCCGGCGGGACGGGGGCGTCGGGCGAGGCTTCAGGCGCGGCGAGGGCTCCCGGCTCTGCCGCTCCGTCAGCCATGGCCGCTGCCGGGGTGTCGGGCGCGCCCGGTGCGGCGGGCGGTGCTTCGGCGGGTGCGTCGACCCCGGGTGCGACCGGTGCGGCGGGCAGCGCTGCGGCGGCTCGTGCGGCAGCCTCGGCCTTTCGGTGCTTCTTCTCCTTCGAGCGGATGCGCGTCTCACGGACCGTCATCAGCGTCCCGTGGACGACAGTGACGGCCGCGATCCCACCGACGAGGAGCGTGCCGACGTCGTCGACGCCGACGGCGGGGGTCAGCGAGACCGGCGGCGGGAGGCGCTGGTAGAAGGGGCTCATGGTGTCCCAGAAGTCGGGCATCGCGCAGCCGATGCAGCCCGACCCCGCCTTGATCGGCCAGCTGGTGCCGTCCGCGTATCGCTGGGTCGCGCAGTTCGCGTACGTCTCCGGGCCCTTGCAGCCCATCTTGTAGAGGCACCAGCCCTTCTGCGCGCCCTCGTCGCCCCATGCGAGGACGTACTCGCCGAACTCGTAGTGGGCCCGGCGCTCGCACTGGTTGTGGATCAGGCCGCCGTACGCGAAGAGGGGTCGTCCGGTGCCGTCGGTGATCGGCCATTCCTTGAACGTCAGGTAGTGGACGATCGTTGCCGTGAGGTTGTCCACGTTGACGGGGCAGTTCGGCAGGTTGATGACCCGCGCCCCGGAGACCACCGAGCCGACGCCGACCGCTCCGCTCGGGCCGCCGGCCGCGCCGGGGATCCCGCCGTCGAAGGCGCAGGTGCCCACGGCGATGGTCGCGAGCGCCCCATCGCAGACGCGCCGGACCATGTCGCGGACCGTGACGCCGCCGACCATGCACCACGTGCCGTCGTCCGACGTGGGGATGGAGCCCTCGACCACCGCCACGTACCCGCCGGGTGTCGCGGCGAGGGCCTCCGCCAGGGACTTCTCGGACCCGTCGCCGGCGGGGGCCATGAGCGTCTCGTGGTAGTCCACCGAGAGCAGGTCCAGCAGCATCTGCGAGATCGTCGGCTCGGTCGCCTGGAGGAACTGCATCGTGTCCCCGCCGCAGTCCTGGCCGCGGAGCCAGATGACCGGCAGGCGCTGAGAGGCGGCGACGGCCCGCGCGATGCGCGGCGCGTAGGAGGCGGGCAGGGCCAGGGCCGCGGCCATCGCGGCGGACCACTTGAGGAACGCGCGGCGTGAGACGCCACGCCGCAGGAGTGCGGCGAGGATCCCGTCGTCGGTCTCGGTCATCCGCGTCGTCATCGTCTCGATCCGGGTCGCCCGTCAGGGGCATCGCCATCGTTCCCGCGCATGCGCAGCGTCGGACGACGGCATGGCCCGGGTCGACGTTACCCGTGGCGGCCGGGCCGGCGGACGGGCCACACATCCCCGACGGATGCGCCGAACGGCCCGCACGATCGGCCCGAAGGGCGGGAACCGCTCGCACGTGACGGTCGTCCGGAGGCGGCGCGCCGGACGGACGCCCACGGCGGCCCGTCCGGCACTGGCCCGACGCAGCCGGGCCGGCGACCATGCGGCGGAGCCGGGCGGGCGATGCGCTGGCGCCGGCGGTCCTGCGAGGAGACGGATGAAGGCGGTCGTCATCTACGAGTCGCTCTGGGGGAACACCGCGGCCGTCGCGCGCGCGATCGCCGAGGGTATCGGTCCGGAGGCGCGGGCCGTCAGCACCGGGGAGGCGACCCCGCAGGCGCTCGACGGCGCGGACCTCGTCGTGGCGGGCGCCCCGCTCCTGGGGTTCCGCCTGCCGACGGAGGGGATGCGCGAGAGCACCCGGAAGGAGGCGCGGCCGCCCGACCTGTCGAGCCCGTCGATGCGGTCGTGGCTCGCCGCCATCCCTCGCGGCCACGCCCGATCGGCCGCGTTCGAGACCCGGTTCCGGTGGTCGCCGGGGAGCGCGGCAGGTGCGATCGACAAGGGCCTCCAGGCGGCCGGGTACGCGCGGCTCGCGCCGCCGGCGAAGTTCCTGGTGCAGGGCAAGTACGGCCCGCTGCGCGACGGCGAGCTCGACCGTGCCCGCGCGTGGGGCGCGTCGCTGGCGCGCGCGATGCAGGGCGTCGGCGGGGCCTGAGTCCTCGCGCGCACGGCGGGACGCGCCGGTGCCTCGCATGCCACCATCCCC